>JBDTZN010000042.1:0-16233 GCA_040005095.1 Thermoleophilia bacterium
CGAACTGGTGTGCGAGGCTTTGCAGGCCTCTGCCTAACCACTCGGCCACGGCGCCATGGCCCGCTCGCTCCCGCGGGCGGGCCGGCTGGAAGTCTAGTGGGGCTCCCTGGCGTCGGGCCACGGGCCGATCGGTGCCGGCTCCGCCCGGTACGGGACGAACTTCGGCCGCTCGAAAGGCTTTCCGGGCCGCCACGTCGCCAGCTCCTCGATGAGCTCGATGAACCAGACGACGCCCAGGGCCGTCCAGACGAGGATCGTCGGCGGGCCGAGCAGCACGAGCGCCACGACGCTGAGCGGCCAGCGGCTGAGGCCCCAGACGAAGCCCGCCAGCGCGACTGCCACGGGCACCCACCACGGCACCCAGCCGAAGCAGCAGGCAACGATGGTCGCCGGCAGCGCCAGCAAGTGCAGGCCGAAGACTGCGATCAGCAGCTTGGACTTCTCCCACGTCGTGCCGAGGGCCACCGCGATGTACATCAGCCGGCGGCGCAGCCACGAAACGTCTGACTCACGGAGCGCGTAGCGAAACACGAGATCGGCCTCCTCGCGCTTCGGCGCCTGGTCCCGGTCGTCGACGAGCTGGTCGTGGAGAAGCGCGGGCAGCGTGTGCTTGCCGTGACTCGCGACGAACCACCAGAGATACGCCGGCACCGAGGCTAGGTCGGTCGAGTTGTTCGGGTCGTCGGGAGGCCGGGACGTGTCGTGCGCCGGAACCGTGTAGACCTTGGCCTCGTCGGTAGGTGCCTGGTAGCGGAACCCTTCGAGCAGCTGGAAGGCGTTCGGGCTGACCTGCTTGAGCAGGATGTCGGGAATCGTCTCGTCGGCGAGCTTCCAGAACGGCACCTCGCCAGCTTGTCACTCAGCGCACGTGCGTCCAAGCCTCCGTCAGAACGTCGCCGAGGATGCCCGTCATCTCGTCGAACTCCGCTTGCCCTGCGACGAGCGGCGGAGAGATCTGGATGACCGGATCGCCGCGATCGTCCGCGCGGCAGATCAGACCTCGCTCGAACAGCTTTGCGGAGAGGAATCCGCGCAGCAGCGACTCCGCCTCCTCGTCGGTGAACCCGGCCCGCGTCTCCTTGTCCTTCACGAGCTCGAGCGCGTAGAAGTAGCCCGCGCCCCGCAGGTCGCCGACGATCGGCAGGTCCAGCAGCTGCGCCAGCGTCGAGCGGAACGCGTCCTCGTTCTCCAGGACGTGCTCGGGGATGCGCTCGCGCTTCATGATCTCGATGTTCTTCAGCGCGATCGCGCACTGCACCGGGTGGCCGCCGAAGGTGATCCCGTGCGTGAAGCTCTGCGTGTCCTCGAGGAACGGCTCCATCACGGCGTTCGTCGCGATCACGGCGCCGATCGACGCATAGGCGGAGGAGAGGCCCTTCGCAGAGGTGACGAGGTCGGGACGGATGTCGTAGCGCTCCGAGCCGAACCAGTGACCGAGGCGACCGAAGCCGGTGATCACCTCGTCCGCGCAGAGGAGAATCCCGTAGTCGTCGCAGATCTCCCGCACGCCGGCGAAGTAGCCCTCCGGCGCCGTGAACGCGCCTCCCGCGTTCTGCACGGGCTCGAAGATCAGCATCGCCACCGTGTCGGGGCCTTCCTGCTCGATCGCCGCCCCGAGGTCGTCGAGCAGGAACGCCGTGAACTCCTCCTCCGTCTCCTCCGGAGGACGGTGGTACCGATTGGTGTTTCGAACATGGACTGCGCCCGGGACGAGCGGCTCGAACGGCGTCTTCAGCTCGGCGATCCCGTTGATCGAGAGCGCGCCCATCGTCGTGCCGTGGTAGGCGAGGCGGTGTGCGACGACCTTCCAGCGCCGCTCGCCCCGTGCCGCGTGGTACTGGCGCGCGAGCTTCCATGCGGACTCGACGGCTTCGGAGCCACCCGAGACGAAGAAAACGCGGTTCAGGTCGCCGGGCGCCAGCGACGCGACCTCGGCGGCGAGCTCGATCGCGCGCGGGTGGGCGTAGGACCAGTTCGTGTAGAAGGGCAGCTCGCGGAGCTGCGCCGCCGCGGCCTCCCCCACCTCCTCGCCGTAGCCGTAGCCGATGTTGACCGCGAAGAGCCCGGCGAGCGCGTCGAGGTAGCGCTTGCCGTTGATGTCCTCGAGATAGCAGCCGTCGCCGCGAACGATGATCGGCACCTCGGTCGACTGGTAGCCGCCCATGCGGGTGAAGTGGAGCCACAGGTGATCGCGCGCCTTCTGCTGTAGCTCGGCGGCGGAAAGCCCGGTCTCGAAGGAAGCTGCCATTCAGGCTCCTTTCAGCGCGCGGCGGCGCTGGATGACGACGTTGGCGAGCATTGCGCTGACTGCTACGACGAAGATCGCTGTCCCGATCACGTTCACCTGGGGTGGTGCGCCCACGCGGGCGGCGCCCCAGACGAACAGCGGGAACGTCGTGCGGGGCCCTGCGTTGAAGTAGGTCACGACGAAGTCGTCGATCGAGATCGCGAAGCAGAGCAGGAGTGCGGCGAGGATCGCAGGCGCGGTCAGCGGCAGGGTGATCTTCACGAAGGTCGTCCAGCCGTTCGCACCGAGGTCCATCGCCGCCTCCTCGAGGTGCCGGTCGAAGCCGACGAGGCGCGCCTTGATCGTGACGACCGCGAAGCTGATGCAGAACATCACGTGGGCGATGAAGATCGTCCAGAAGCCGAACGGGACGTTGGCGTTGAGGAACAAGGTGAGCAGCGACGCGCCGAGGACGATCTCCGGCGTCGAGAGCGGCAGGAAGACGAGCAGGTTCGTCGCGGCGCGGCCGCGGAAGCCGTAGCGCACCAGTGCGAGCGCGATCAGCATCCCGAGCGCGGTCGCCAGGACGCTGGCGACGAGCGCGATCTCGAGCGACAGCGCGAGCGCGCTCCGCAGACCTGGGATGGCGTCCCAGTGGATCCAGTTGTCCCACGTGAAGCCCTGCCACGTGTAGTTGAAGCGGCCCTTCGGGCTGTTGAACGAGAACGCGATCACGACGCCGATCGGCAGCAGCAGGTACGCGAAGAACAGGGCGGAGTACACCGTGAGCGCGTGGCGGCGCACGACGCTCATCCGGTCAACTCCTCCGTGCCGACCGAGCGGGCGTACGCGAGCACCATGATCACGATCGCAGCCATCAGTACGAACGACATCGAGGCGGCCGCCGGATAGTCCGTCAGCTCGAGGAACTTGGACTGGATCACGTTGCCGATCATGTGCTGCTTGGGCGAGCCGAGCAGCTGGGCGTTGATGAAGTCGCCGGCCGCAGGAATGAACGTGAGCAGCGTGCCGCCGACCACGCCTGGCAGCGACAGCGGCAGCGTCACGCGCAGAAACGCCTTCCACTTGCTGGCGTAGAGGTCCTGCGCGGCTTCGATCAGCCGCCCGTCGATCTGCTCCAGCGAGACGTAGAGCGGCAGCGCCATGAAGGGCAGGAAGTTGTAGGTGATCCCGGTGACGACCGCGACCGACGTCGCGAGGAGCCGTCCGTCGGCGCCGAGGATATGGAGGCTGCGGAGCGTGTTCACGACGATGCTGTGGTCGGCGAGAATCGTCTCCCAGGCGAGCGTCCGAATCAGGTAGGTGACGAAGAACGGCGCCACGATGAAGAGCAGGAACAGGTTCTTCCACCGGCCGCCGCGGAACGCGATCCAGTAGGCGACCGGGTAGCTGACGACGAGCGCGAGCACCGTCGCGATCCCCGCGTACTCGAGCGAGCGCACGAACTGGACGTGGTAGTTCCGGATCACGTCCCAGTAGTTCCCCCACGCCCACGAGAAGGCGTAGCCGAAGTCGAGCGAGCCAGACTGCAGCGACTGGTACGCGAGAAAGCCGAGCGGCACCAGGAAGAACGCCGCAAGCCACGCCACGCCCGGCGCGAGCAGCAGATACGGCGTCAGTCCTCGGTGCCGAAAGCTCAAGCGGAGACCAGGTTCTGCCAGGCGGTCAGGTACTTCTCGTTGTTGAGAGCGTTCGGGTCGATCGTGTGGACGTTGTCGAGCATCTTCTTCGTCGGGAAGATCAGCGTGTTCTTCGCGACGCCCGGGTCGATCTTCTGGAGGGCTTCCTTCGCGCCGACCACGGGGCAGATGTAGTTGACGTAGTCCTCGATCAGCGCGGCGATCTTCGGGTCGTAGACGAAGTTCATGTAGACCGAGGCCGTGTAGACGTCGCCGCCCTTCGGAATGAGCATGTTGTCCGTCCAGATGTCGCCGCCCGTGTCGGGCAGGTTCCACTGCAGGTGCGGGTTGTCCGCGTGCAGCTGGACGACGTCGCCCGACCAGGCCATCGCGGCGGAGATGTCGCCCTTCGCGAGCTTGTCGCTGTAGTCGTTGCCCGTGAACTGGCGGATCTGGCCGGAGTCAACCGCCTTCTTGATCCTCGTGAGCGCCTTGTCGAAGGTCGCGTCGGTGATCTTGCCCGGATCATCGCCGTTCGCCGCCATCACCAGCGTCATCGCGTCGGCGAACTCGTTCAGGATCGTGACCTTGCCCTTGAGCTTCGGGTTGCTCAGGAGGTCGTCGATCGTGAGGACGGGATCGGTGAGCTTCTCGTTGTAGGCGATGCCCGTCATGCCAGACTGCCAGGGGAGGCTGTACTCGCGGTTCGGGTCCCAGCTCGGGTGCTGCTGCACCGGCAGGAGGTTCTTGATGTTCGGGATCGCGCTCTTGTCGAGCTTCTCGACCCAGCCCTTCTTGATCAGCAGGCTCGGATACCGCGAGTTGTCGGTCAGGACGACGATGTCGCGTCCGGTCGACTGGCCGTGCGACAGCGGCCCCTGGAGCTTGCTGCCATAGAAGGACGCGTTGTCGTTGACGTCCTCGGTGTACTGCACGGTCACGCCGAATTGCTTCTGGAACTGCTCAAGCGTCGGGTGCCGGTTGCCCTTCTTGTCGATGTAGAGCGTCCAGTTCGAGAAATGCAGCGTCTTGGCGAGCGTGTGGGCGGTCGTGGACGGGCTTCCGCTGCTTTTCGACGAGGACCCGCCGCAGGCGGCAAGGAAACTCGGCAAGGTCAGCGCGGCGCCACCGAGCGCGGCGCGCTCGAGCAGCATTCGCCTCGTGAGCTGGTTGGTCATTCTGCTCCCTCCATGGAATTGACGACGAACGTGGAATCCGGGCTCCACGAGATCTCGGTTGGGTTCTGGTCGCGCGCACCCGGCGCGCTGTTCTGGACGTACACGCTGACGTTGCCCGCCCGCGTTTTAAGGACGTACTGCGTGGCGACCCCGACATAGGCGCTCTCGAGGAGGCTCGCCGCAAGCCGGTTGTCCTCCCCGCTCCCCGGCCCCAGCCTGATCTTCTCGGGCCGCACGCCGACGGCCACGCGACCTTTGCGGCCGTCGAGCGCCTCGGCCGGCACCCGTACCTCAGTGCCTTCGTCGAGGCGGACGAGCCCGCGGCCGGCGACCTTGCCCGGGAGGAGGTTCGAGATCCCGAGGAAGCCGGCGAGGAAGGCTGTGCGCGGAAACTCGTAGAGCTCCGCGGGAGCGCCGAGCTGCTCGATCCGCCCTGCGTTCATGATCGCGATCCGGTCGGCCATCGTCATCGCCTCTTCCTGGTCGTGCGTGACGTGGACGAACGTGAGCTCCACCTCGTGCTGGATCCCTTTCAGCTCGAGCTGCATCTGCTTGCGGAGCTTGAGGTCGAGCGCCCCGAGCGGCTCGTCGAGGAGGAGCACGCGGGGCCGGTTCACGAGCGCGCGGGCCAGCGCGATCCGCTGCTGCTGACCTCCCGAGAGCTGGCTCGGCTTGCGCTTCTCCATCCCGGTCAGGTCGACGAGTTCGAGCGCCTCTCCGACCCGCCGCTTGAGCTCGGCCCCGCGAACGCCCTTGCGGCGGAGGCCGAAGCCCACGTTGTCGAGGATCGAAAGGTGCGGGAAGAGCGCGTAGCTCTGGAACACGGTGTTGACGTCTCGCTTGTACGACGGCAAGCCGGTGACGTCGCGGTCGCCGAGGTAGATCGTGCCGGCGCTCGGCTCCTCGAAGCCGCCGATCATCCGCAGCGTCGTCGTCTTCCCGCAGCCCGACGGGCCGAGCAGGGCGAAGAAACTCCCGCGGTCGATGTCGAGGGACAGGTCGTCGACGGCGGTGACGTCGTCGAAGCGTTTCGTCACGTGGTCGAGCCGGACGTCGGATTCGGTCGCGCTCATCGCGTTCCCACCCGCAGCCCGATCTTCGCCGGAACGCCGGCGACCGCGCGCACCGGCAGCGACGCGACCCGGCCGGCCTCCTCGGCTTCCTCGGTGGCCATGATCGCGGCGCGGATCGCGCGGCCGCCGAGGTAGCGGAACGGCTCGGGCGGCAGCCTCGGGAGCTTGCGGCGCGCGAGCGGCAGCGCCGTCCACTCGTCCTCGACGCCGGTCGCGAGCGAGGCGAGGATCTGGCCGCCGAGCCAGCTTGGCCCGACGCCGTGACCCGAATAGCCGGCGCCGTAGTGGACGCGGCCGACGCTGCCGAAGAACGGCAGGTGATCGCCGGAGACGTCGATCGGGCCGCCCCACGCGCGCTCGACCTTGACGTCGGCGAGCGCCGGGAGCAGCTCGCGCAGTCCGCGCTCGGCCCGGGCGGCCGCTGCCTCGTCGCCGCTGAAGCGCGCGTCGATCCGGCCCCGGTAGCCGACCGCGCCCGAGCCGCTGCCCATCAGGACGCGCCCGTCCGGGGTGGTGCGGAAGTAGTGCAGGAACATCCGCGCGTCCATGATCGCCTCGCCGCCCGTCCAGCCGATCTCCTCGAGCAGCTCCGGGACCGGCTCGGTGAGTACGACGTAGCTGCCGAAGTTCGTCAGTGCGCCGGCGAGCGGCCGCCAGCCTGTCGCGGCCGCGTTGACGGCGAGCACGACGTGGCGTGCGCGAACGCGGCCGTGCGGCGTGACGAGGTCGCCGGAGCCGAGCCGCTCGACCGGCGAGTGCTCGTGCAGAGCGATGCCCGCGTCGAGCACGGCTGCGCGCAGCGCGCGGGCGAGGCGAGCGGGCTGAACCGTCGCGCAGTCGCGGAACCAGACCCCGGCACGGAACCGCGGCGAGCGAATGCGCTCACCGAGCTCGTCTGCGGAGAGCGCAACGGCCTCGTCGGGCACACCGAGCTCGCGGGCCGCGTCGACCGGTGCGGCGAGCGCAGCGTCCTGCGCCGGGGCCGCGGAGACCTTGAGCAGCCCCCCCTCGCGGAACCACACGTCGACGCCGCGTTCCCGCGTCCAGTCGCGAATTGCCGGCACGATCTTCGCGCCGGCCCGGGCGACCGCGAGCGCGCCCTCGTCGCCGAACGACGGGCGCAGATGCGCGAGCTCGCTCCAGTAGCCGTGGCAGAAGCCGCCGTTCCGTCCGCTCGGCCCGTACCCGACCTCCTCGGCCTCGAGCACGACGACGCAGGCCGACGGATCGCGCTCGCGCACTGCAAGCGCCGTCCAGAGCCCGGTGTAGCCGGCGCCCACGATCGCGACGTCCACCTCGTGCTCGCCCTCGAGCGGAGGCGCGGGCGCGGCCTCGCCCTCCCAGGCGCGGGCGTCATCGAGCCACCAGGACGGAAGCGTGGGTCTCAATGCGTCGGGCCGGTGCCCCAGTCGTACAGCTGCTTGCACATCTGGAGGTACAGGAACGTCTCGGTCGAGAGCACCCCGTCGAGCGCGCGCATCCGGTTCGTCAGGGCGAGCAGCTCACGCCGGTCCGTGCAGACGACCTCCACGAGCAGGTCGAACTGGCCCGCGGTGACGACGACGTAGTCCGCCTCCTGCCAGGTCGCGATCTCGTCGGCGACGGGCTCCGGCGCGCCGGAGGTCTTCACGCCCACCATCGCCATCCCCTCGAAGCCGATCCCGAGCGGGTTCGTGACGCCGACGACCTGGAGGATGTCGTCCGCGACCAGCCGTGCGTACCGGGCGCGGACGGTCGCCTCCGCCACGCCGAGGTGCGCCGCGATGCCGCGAAACGACTCGCGCCCGTTGGCCTGGAGCGCCTCGATGATCCGCCGGTCGAGCTCGTCGATCCGCCGCAAAGACCGGACGGGCCCGCGGCGTCCGTCGTCCGGCTCTACGTCGGCTTGTGGGGCGGCGGGTCTGCGCAATGCGCACCGATACGTACCACCGCCTGCGCATTACGTCAACGAAGCGCCTTGAAACTACGCGGACAATGCGCGAATGTGACTGCGTCCACTCGGGGAGGGTTCTAGATGGCACGCACACCGTTGGCGCAGCGAGTTGAGGACGCGATGGCCACAGTCGTGGAGGAGCGCGTCACTCGCGGCGAGCTGATCAAGCGAGGAGCAGTCGCGGGCATCGCAGTCGCGGGCGCCTCGAGCGCAGGACGTTTCGCAAAGGCGGCGTACGGCGCAGGAGCGCCACGCATCGTCGTGGTCGGCGCCGGCCTTGCCGGGCTGACGGCGGCGTATCGACTCAAGCAGGCCGGCTACACGGCGCAGGTCTACGAGGCCTCGAACCGGATCGGCGGCCGCTGCTGGAGCTACCGCGCCTCGAGCGGCGCGTGGGCTGACGGGCAGGTCGCAGAGCACGGCGGTGAGCTGATCGACCAGAACCACACGGCGATGCGCCAGCTCGCACAGGAGCTCGGGTTCAGGCTCGACAACCTGCTCAGCGCACAGCAGAACGGCACGGAGGACTTCTTCTACCTCGACGGCTCGTACTACCCCTACTCCCAGCTCACCGCCGACCTGAACGGAATCTGGCAGAAGCTGCACAAGGACACGGTGGCGGCGAGCTACCCGACCCAGTGGAATCTCTCGACCCAGCGCGGCCGCGAGCTCGACGCGATGTCGATCATCAAGTGGCTCGACGAGACGTGCCCGAACGGTGGCTCGCAGTCGAAGCTCGGCCGGATCCTCGACATCGCCTACAACATCGAATACGGCGCCGACTGCTCGCAGCAGAGCGCGCTCAATCTCATCTACCTGCTCGGCTACGTCGGCCAGGGCCAGTTCCGGGTCTTCGGCAAGTCGAACGAGAAGTACCACGTCACGGGCGGCAACGACCAGATCACCGATGCGCTTGCCGCTCCGCTCCTCCGCGACGGCCAGATCAGCATGGGCTCCGAGCTGATCGCGATCGCGTCGAACGCGAGCCGAACGACCTGGACGCTGACGTTCAAGCAGGGCTTGACGACGAAGACCGTCACGGCGGACCAAGTCGTCCTAGCACTGCCGTTCTCGATGCTGCGCGGGGTCGACTTCAAGAAGGCGAACTTCGACCCGCTGAAGGTGACGTCGATCAAGGAGCTCGGGATGGGCACGAACTCCAAGCTCCACGTTCAGTTCTCGAGCCGGCGCTGGAACGCCCTCGGCAACAACGGCAACACCTACGCGGACACCGGCTACCAGAACACCTGGGAGGTCACGCGCGCCCAGCCGGGCACGTCCGGGATCCTCGTCGATTACACGGGCGGCACGATCGGCTCCAGCTTCGGCACAGGCACGCCCGCATCACGCGCACAGCAGTTCCTCAGCCAGATCGAGCCGGTCCTGCCGGGAATCTCGGCGAAGTGGAACGGCCGCGCAACGGTCGACTACTGGCAGGGCTATCCCTGGACGAAGGGGTCGTACTCCTACTGGAAGGTCGGGCAGTACACGAAGTTCTCCGGGATGGAGAGCCTCGTGCAGGGGACGTGCCACTTCGCCGGCGAGCACACCTCGCAGGACTTCCAGGGCTACCTGAACGGTGCCGTTGACACCGGCCAGCGGGCGGCGAGCGAGATCTTGGCGGCCTACAAGTAGTGGCGACGACCGCGGAGACGGCGAGCGAGCGGGTCGCTGCGGCGCGCGAGCGCTGGGTCGCGCGCGGGATCGCGACGCCGCCGCTCGTCGTCGAGCGGGCCGAGGGTGCACGCCTCTGGGACGTCGACGGGCGCGAGTACGTCGACTTCGCGGGCGGGCTCGGCTGCCAGAACACCGGCCACGGCTTCGCGGCCGCGGCCATCCACGAGCAAGTCGACCGCTATCTCCACCAGTGCGTCATGGTCGGGATGTACGAGCCGTACGTCGAGGTCTGCCGGCGCCTCTCGGAGCTCTGGCCCGGCGAGGCCGAGACCAAGTCGGTGCTGCTGAACTCGGGCGCGGAGGCGGTCGAGAACGCCGTCAAGATCGCGCGGGTCGCGACCGGGCGGCCGGCCGTCGTCGCGTTCGACCGGGCCTTCCACGGCCGGACGACGCTGACAATGGCGCTCACCTCGAAGGTCGTCCCCTACAAGGACGGCTTCGGCCCGTTCGCGCCCGAGGTCTACCGCGCGCCGGCGCCCTATCCGTACCGGGGCGTCTCGTCCGACGACGCGATCCGTGGGCTCGAGCTGCTGTTCAAGCAGGACGTGTCGCCGGAGCGCGTCGCGGCCATCGTCCTCGAGCCGGTGCAGGGCGAGGGCGGGTTCATCCCGATGCCGGAGGACTTCCCACGCCGGCTCAAGGAGATTTGCGAGCGCCACGGGATCCTCTACGTCGACGACGAGGTGCAGTCGGGGATCGGCCGCACGGGCCCCGTCTGGGCGATCGAGCACTACGGCATCGAGCCCGACCTGATCGTCTCGGGCAAGTCGCTCGGCGGCGGGCTCCCGCTCGCCGGCGTGACGGGGCGCGCCGACGTGATGGACGCCGTCCCTGCGGGGGGTCTGGGCGGCACGTTCGGCGGCAACCCGCTGTCGTGCGCAGCGGCAATCGCAGTCCTCGACGAGGTCGCGAAGCCCGAGTTCCGTGCCCGCAGCGAGGAGATCGGCGCCACGATTCGCCGACGCCTCGAGAGCCTCGGCGTCGACGGCGAGGTGCGCGGGATCGGGCCGATGGTCGCGCTCGAGCTCGCCGAGCCCTCCCCCACGCTGGCCTCGGCGATCACCGCCGCGGCCCGCGAGCGCGGCCTCGTCCTGCTCTCGTGCGGGCTCTATGGCAACGTGATCCGCATCCTCGTCCCGCTCATGATCTCCGACGAAGACCTCGGCCGAGGACTCGACCTGCTGGAGGAGTCGCTTGGCGACGCAGGTGCGCGAGGCAAGTAGCGGGGCCTCCGCGGCCACCGGTACGCCGGCGGAGGTGGACGTCGGGCTTCGCGGCGTCCGGCGGGCGTACGGCGATGTCGTCGCGGTCGACGGCATCGACCTCGAGATCGGCCGCGGAGAGTTCTTCACGATGCTCGGCCCCTCCGGCTCGGGCAAGACCACGACGCTCCGGCTGATCGCCGGCTTCGAGCGGCCTGACGCGGGCCACGTCGAGCTCGGCGGCGTCGACGTCACGAACCGCGCGCCGTACGAGCGCGACGTCAACACCGTGTTCCAGGACTACGCGCTCTTCCCGCACATGACCGTCGCCGAGAACGTCGAGTACGGCCTGCGCGTCAGCAAGGTGCCGAAGCGCGAGCGGGCCGAGCGAGTCGAGGAAGCTCTCCAGACGGTGCGTCTCCCCGACGTCGGCCGCCGCAAGCCCGTCCAGCTCTCCGGCGGCCAGCGCCAGCGCATCGCACTTGCGCGTGCGATCGTGAACAGGCCGCGCGTCCTGCTCCTCGACGAGCCGCTCGGTGCGCTCGACCTCAAGCTCCGGCAGGAGATGCAGCTCGAGCTGAAGCGGATCCAGCAGGACGTCGGCATCACGTTCGTCTACGTGACGCACGACCAGGAAGAGGCGCTCACGATGAGCGACCGGGTCGCAGTCTTCAACGCCGGGCAGGTCGAGCAGGTCGGCGAGCCGGCCGAGATCTACGAGCATCCCGCGAGCGAGTTCGTCGCGGGATTCGTCGGCACCTCGAACGTGCTCGAGCGGGACGGCCGGCGCTTTACCGTGCGCCCTGAGAAGATCCACATGACGTTCGGCGACGACGGGCCGGGCGAGCCCGGACGGATCCGCGACGTCGTCTACGTCGGCATGTTCACGCGCTACGTCGTCGAGCTCGACTCGGGCGGCGAGCTGACAGTCGTACGGCAGAACCTCGAGACGTCCTCCTCGCAAGTCGCCGAGGCGCGGGAAGCCCGCGTCCGGCTGGAGTGGCGTCCAGAGCACACCTACGAGATCGCACCTACGAAGGAGGAGCACAGATGAGACATGTCGGGAGACGGCGCGTTGGATGGTCAGCGGCGTTCGTTGCACTGGCCGTGTCGCTCGCGTTCGTCGCGGCCGGCTGCGGAGGCTCAAAATCGTCCAAGGGCACGAGCACGGCGACCGCGGCGGGGCCGAGCCTGCCCCAGTCGATCGGCCAGGGCGAGGGCAAGCTGAGCATGGTCGCGTGGGAGGGCTACGCCCAGCCCCAGTGGGTGAAGCCGTTCGAGCAGCAGACGGGCTGCAAGGTCGCGCGCAAGTACGCGGGCTCCTCCGACGAGATGGTCACGCTGATGCGCTCCGGCGCGGGCTACGACCTCGTCTCGGCCTCGGGCGACGCGTCCCTCCGCCTGATCGCCGGCGGCGACATCCAGGCGGTGAACCCGAAGCTGATCCCCGACTATGCGAACTTCATCCCCGCGCTGCAGTCGCCCCCGCACAACACGGTCAAGGGCGTCCACTACGGGATCTCGCTGCAGTGGGGGCCGAACACGCTCCTCTACAACACGAAGTCGGTCAGCCCCGCGCCGACGAGCTGGAAGGTGCTCTACGAGCCGACCTACAAGGGCAAGATCACCGTGCCGGACAACCCGATCCAGATCGCAGATGCCGCGCTGTACCTCTCGAAGACGCAGCCGGATCTCGGGATCACCGATCCGTACGAGCTCAACCAGGCGCAATTCGACGCGGCGGTAAAGCTGCTGAAGACGCAGAAGCCGCTCGTCAAGAAGTACTGGGCGCTCGCGTCCGACGAGATCGACCTGTTCAAGAACGGCGACGCGGTGATCGGCGCATCCTGGCCGTACCAGACGAACACGCTCGCGGCGGACAAGGTGCCGGTCAAGGACATGATCCCGAGCGAAGGCGCCACGGGCTGGGCCGACACGTGGATGCTCGCGAAGGGCTCGAAGCATCCGAACTGCGCCTACGAGTGGATGAAGTGGGTGTCCACGCCCAAGGTGCAGGCACAGCAGGCGATCTACTTCGGCGAGACGCCCGCGAACACGCTGGCATGCGCCGAGATGGACAAGCTGAGCAAGGGCTCCTGCGCCCAGTACCACGGAGACGCTCCGGCGTCGTACTTCAACTCGATCAAGTTCTGGAAGACGCCGGTTGCCGACTGCGGGAACGGCAAGACGGACTGCCTGGACTACAACGCCTGGCAAAAGGCGTGGACTGAGATCAAGGGGTAGATGGCAACACGGGCTGTCGAGGCGGGTCGTCCTTCCGGGACGGCCCGCCGCCGCCTCTCCGCCGCGCTCTGGCGGCGTCCCTGGCTCCGCGCCGCGGCGCTGCTCCTGCCTCCGCTCGGCTGGATGGTCGTGCTCTACCTCGCGTCGCTCGCGCTCCTATTCGTGTACGCGTTCTGGAGTCTCGACTCGTTCACGGGGAAGGTCGTCCACACGTGGACGCTCGCGAACTTCCGCGAGATCGCGAACAACGCGACCTACCGGACGATCGCGTTCCGCACGATCGGGATCGCGGCGCTCGTCACGCTGACCGATGCGCTGATCGCCTTCCCGTTCGCGTACTACATGGCGCGCCTCGCGTCGCGGCGGACACGCACGTTGCTCTTCGTCCTCGTCCTCCTGCCGCTCTGGTCGAGCTACCTGGCGCGCATCTACGCGTGGCGGCTGATCCTCGCGCATGACGGCGCGTTGAACTGGTCGCTCTCGAATCTCGGCCTGCCGACGACGGGCGTCGCGTACACGAACACCGCAATGTGGATCGTCTTCTCGTACGTGTGGCTGCCGTTCATGATCCTGCCGGTCTACGCGGCGCTGGAGCGCATCCCTGACTCGTACGTGGAGGCATCGCGCGACCTCGGCGCGAAAGGCTGGACGACGTTCCGGCGTGTCGTGCTGCCGCTCGCACTGCCTGGCATGGTCGCCGGCTCGATCTTCACCTTCTCGCTGACGCTCGGCGACTACATCACGCCGACGCTCGTCGGGAACACGCAGTTCATCGGGAACGTCGTGTACCGCAACGTGCTCGGGCTCTCGCACGACCTGCCTTTCGCGGCCGCGTACGCCACGATTCCGCTGCTCGTCATGGGCCTCTATCTGACGTTGGCCAAGCGGGCCGGCGCCTTCGAGGCCCTCTAGATGGAGGCGCGGGCGACTCGCCTTGCGCTCACTGCCTGGACGGCCGCGGTCGTGTTCTTTCTCTGGTTCCCGCTCGTGCTGATCTGCCTGTACGCGTTCAACTCGTCGAACATCCAGAGCTGGCCGATCGCGGGCTTCACGCTGCACTGGTTCAACGTGGCGTGGCACGACACCGAGGCTCGCTCGGCGCTCTGGCTTTCGCTCGAGGCCGCGCTGCTCGCCACGGGGGTCGCGCTTCTGCTCGGGACGATGGCCGCCTTCGCCGTCTCGCGCTTCCAGTTCTTCGGCCGGAACGCCGTCTCGTTCATCCTCGTGCTGCCGATCGCGCTCCCCGGCGTGATCACGGGTATTGCGCTGGCCTCGTTCTTCAGCTTCGGCGCGATCCCGTTCTCGCTGTGGACGATCGTCGTCGGGCACGCGACCTTCTGCATCGTGGTCGTCTACAACAACGTCGCGGCTCGCCTTCGGCGCACGCAGACGTCGCTGACGGAGGCCTCGATGGATCTCGGCGCGGACGGCTGGCAGACCTTCCGCTACGTCACCTTCCCGGTCGTCTCGACGGCGCTGATCGGCGGCGCGCTGCTCGCGTTCGCGCTCTCGTTCGACGAGGTGATCGTCACGACGTTCACGGCAGGCGCGCAGAACACGCTGCCCCTCTGGATCTTCGGAAACATCCGCCTCGGCCAGCAGTTGCCCGAGGTGAACGCGGTCGTTTTCGTGATCCTCGCGGCGACGGTACTCCCGGTCACCATCGCCCAACGCCTGACAAGCGATACTGGAATCCTGCGCAGAACCTGAGGAGGTCGACATGAGCACGATCACGCAAATGAAGAACTTCGTCGGCGGCGAGTGGGTCGACGCGGCCGAGGGCGGGACGATGGACGTGATCAACCCCGCGACCGGCGAGACGATCGCGGAGGTTCCGCGGGGGACGCAGGCGGACGTCGACCGGGCGGTCGAGGCCGCGAAGAAGGCCTACGAGGAGTGGCGCGACACGACGCCGGGCGAGCGCGCGGAAATGCTCCTGAAGTTGGCCGACCTGATCGATGAGAACACGGAGGAGCTCGCGGAGCTCGAGTCGCGCAACGTCGGCAAGCCGCTGTCGTACGCGCGCGACGAGATGCCGGTCTCCTCCGACAACATCCGCTTCTTCGCGGGCGCGGGCCGCGTGCTCGAAGGCAAGTCTGCCGGCGAGTACATGCGCGGCTACACGTCGATGATCCGCCGCGAGCCGCTCGGCGTCGTGGGCGGGATCGCCCCCTGGAACTACCCGCTGATGATGGCCGTGTGGAAGCTCGCCCCGGCGCTCGCCGCAGGGAACACACATGTGCTGAAGCCGTCCGAGCAGACGCCGCTCACGGCCCTGCGCTTCGCCGAGCTCGCCGCAGAGGTTCTCCCCGCCGGCGTCTTGAACGTGATCACCGGCGACGGCGAGCCGGTTGGCGCCGGAATCGTCCGCCACCCCGACGTGCGCCTCGTTTCGCTGACCGGCGACGTCGAGACCGGCAAGACGATCGCGCGCACGGCCGCGGACACACTCAAGCGCGTCCACCTCGAGCTCGGCGGCAAGGCGCCCGTGATCGTGTTCGACGACGCCGACCCCGCCGCGGTCGCCGAGGGGATCAAGATCGCCGGCTACTGGAACTCCGGCCAGGACTGCACCGCCGCCTCGCGGGTGGTCGCCGGGCCGAAGATCTACGACAAGCTGCTGGAGGCGCTCGTCCCGGCGGTCGAGTCGCTGCATGTTGGCGATCCCGCCGAAGGCGACGAGATCGAGATGGGCCCGGTGATCTCGAAGTCGCAGCAGGAGCGGATCTTCGGGTTCCTCGAGCGCGCGAAGGGGGCCAAGGTGCTCACCGGAGGCGACTCGAACGGCTCCTCACGCGGCTTCTTCGTCAAGCCGACCGTGATCACCGACGTGAAGCAGACCGACGAGATCGTCCAGCGCGAGGTCTTCGGGCCGGTCGTGACCGTGCAGCGCTTCGCGGACGACGACGAGGCGCTCGCGTGGGCGAACGACGTCAACTACGGCCTCGCCGCGAGCGTGTGGACGCGAGACGTCGGCCGGGCGCTGAACGCCGCCCGCAAGCTGCAGTTCGGGACGGTCTGGATCAACGACCACATCCCGCTAGTGAGCGAGATGCCGC
>JBDTZN010000125.1:0-4772 GCA_040005095.1 Thermoleophilia bacterium
TCCCATCCCCTTGAGGGAGTAAGAGCCGTGGGAGACCACCACGTTGATAGGCGGGACGTGTAAGCGCAGCAATGCGTTCAGCGGACCCGTACTAATTGCTCGAGGTCTTGATTTAGAACACGTGTCGTCACTATGGAGTTTTGAGGGTGCGCAATGATTGCGCGCCTTTGCCAATTTGGCGGTCATAGCGACGGGGATACACCTCTTCCCATTCCGAACAGAGAAGTTAAGCCCGTTAGCGCCGATGGTACTCGGAGGGCAACCTCCCGGGAGAGTAGGTCGCCGCCAATTTTCTTTCTTCGAAGGGCCGCCATAAGCGGCCTTTCGTCGTTTTAGGCCGCGCGCAACCGGTCGCGCCACGCGGGATCGAGCTCGCGCAGCCGGCGTACGCGCTCGGCGAGCGGTGGGTGCGTGACGAACATGCGCGCGAGCCCTTCCTCCAGGAACGGGTTGACCGTGTAGAGCGGCTCGGTCGCCGGGCTGGCGCTGAACTCCACGAGCTCGCTGGCGCTGTCGAGGCGCACAAGCGCGTCGGCCATCCCGTGCGGCGACTTACAGAGGCGCGCCGCGGCGCGATCGGCCGCGAACTCGCGCCTTGGCGAGAGCAGCAGATGAACGAGCGCCGCCGCACACGGCCCGAGCACGAAGAGCAGCCCCCGCTCGAGCCAGCCGCCGATCCTGCTCGTCTCCACGATCGCGGCGGCGATCATCACCGCGGTCGTCTGGACCAGCACCTCCCGGGAGCGAATGTGGGCCAGCTCGTGCGCAACGACGGCCTCGAGCTCAGCCGGCGGCAACGCCCCCAGCAGCCCGGTGCTCACCGCGAGCGCCGATCCACGCGGGCCGCGCCCGGCCGAAAACGCCCGCGGAAAGCCGTCTGACAGGAGGTACAGCTTCGGCTTCATGACGCCGGCGAGGGCGGCCAGCCGCTCGACCGCGGAATGCAACGCCGGCGCCTCGGCCAGCGGCAGCTCACGCGCGCCGACGAGTCCGAGCACCATCCGGTCGGCGTACCAGTAGGCGGCGCCGACGACGAGCAGCGCACAGAACACAAAGATCGAGAGCAGCCGGTAGCCGCCGCCCGCGTACCCGAGCGCCCCGAGGACGCCGCAGCTCACGAGGACGAGGAGCCAGACCTTGAGGATGTTCCGAGCGGACGCGAGCGTCACGCTCAGCCTTCGTCGCCGCCGTCCTCGCGCAGACCGCGCGGCGGCCAGTCGTCCTCGGGTGCGTCGCAGCGACTCGAGCAGTGCAGCGATGCGATGTTCTGCAGCGGCACGAGGATGTGTCCGTTCAGCTCGATGTGGGCGACGTCCTCGACATAGCAGTACGCCGTCAGAACGCCCTCCTGGTACTCGCCGCCGAAAAGCGCGACCTCGACCTGCTCGCCCTTGTACTTGTTGGTGTAGTCCTCCACCTCGGCTCAGTCTAGTGGCGGTCCGCGGGACCGTAAGCTGCCGTCCAATGAAGCTCGGTCTCAGCGATCGCGTGTGCCTCGTCACCGGCTCGACCGGCGGGATCGGGCGCGCGACGGCGCAGATGCTCGCGGGCGAAGGCGCGCGGGTAGTGACGCATGGCCGCGGCGGCGCGCCCGGGGTCGGAGAGGCGTTGCATGTCGTCGCCGACTTCCTCGAGCCGGGCGCGCCGGAGGCCCTCGTGGCGGAGGCGGGAGCCGTCGACGTGCTCGTGAACAACGTCGGCGCCGCCTACATCGCGTCCTTCGAGGAGTTGAGCGACGCGCAATGGGAGGAGATGTGGCAGCTCAACGTCATGTCGTTCGTGCGCGCGATCCGCGCCGTCCTGCCGGGCATGCGCGAGCGCGGCCGTGGCGCGATCGTCAACGTCTCATCGTCGGCCGGAAAGCGGCCCTCGACCGGGATGCCGAACTACTCGGTCACGAAGGCGGCTGTGCTGTCGCTCTCCAGGCTGGTCGCGGACCTGTACGCGAAGGACGGCATCCGCTGCAACGCGGTCGCTCCGGGGCCGACGGCGACGCAGGTCTGGCTCGGCGAGGGCGGGCTGGCCGAACAGCAGGGAGAGCGAGAAGCCGTGCTCGAGAAGGTCGCCGCGGGCCGGCCGCTCGGACGCCTGGCCGAGCCCGACGAGATCGCCGCCGTGATCGTGTTCCTCTGCTCCGACGCGGCGAGCTACGTCACCGGGTCGGCCTGGAGCGCCGACGGCGGCACCGTGCCGATAATCGTCTAGGACGAAGCTCTCACGCAATGAAGCGCTTTGCCGTCGGAGCGCGCTCTGCGGCACGATCGGCGCGTCCTCGGTGGCCCCGATAGCGCTGCTATCGAGGCGACGCTGCGTCCTTCCGCTCGCACCACCCATCCCACTCCGTCGACGAGCCGTCATTGCGTAAGAGCTTCCGAATCCGCACAGTTTCGATCCGGGCCAGCAAGTAGCCTTGGCGGTGATGCCCGAAGTCGCCGGAAGGGTTGCGGATGCCTTTGAAACCCGCAGTCGCGAGCATGAGGAGCGCTCGCTCTCGCCGCTTGCCGTGCGCTCGTACGAGACGCGAGGGCGGGTGCGCGAGGAGGACGAGTGTGGCCTCCGTACGCCGTTCCAGCGCGACCGCGACCGCATCCTCCACTCGAAGCCGTTCCGGCGGCTCAAGGGGAAGACGCAGGTCTTCATCGACCCGGCGGGCGATCATTACCGCACGCGGATGACGCACACGCTCGAGACGACCGGGATCGCGCGCGGCGTTGCCCGCGCCCTGCGGCTCAACGAGGATCTCACCGAGGCGATCGGGCTCGGTCACGACATGGGCCATCCGCCCTTCGGGCACGCCGGCGAGCACGCGCTCGACCGCGCACTCGAAGAGCGGTTCGGGCGCAGATTCCGCCACAACGAGCAGTCGCTGCGCATTGCAGAGCGCCTCAACCTCACCCACGAGGTGCGGACCGGAATCCTCACGCACACCGGCGACATCGAGCCCGACACGCTCGAGGGCAAGATCGTGCGGCTCGTCGACCGCGTCGCGTACATCAACCACGACATCGACGACGCGGTGCGGTTCGGGATCCTCACACCCGAGGAGCTGCCACGAGACGAAGTCGAGCTGCTTGGGCCGCGCGGCTCCGCCCGCATCGACACCCTCGTGCACGACCTCGTCGAGACCTCCGAGCGCGCGGGCGCCATCGCGCAGAGCGACGAGGTCGGGGCTGCGATGCTCTCCCTCCGCTCCTTCATGTTCGACCACGTCTACAACGGCCCGCACGCCCAGTCCGAGCACGAGCGGGCGCACACGGTGATCCGAACGATCTTCGATCAGCTTGACGCGCAGGAGACGGATCCCGACGAGATCGTCGACTTCATCTCCGGGATGACCGACCGCTTCGCGCTCGAGTACGCGGATCGGACCGCCTGATGGCACGGCTGAAGGATGCGTCGGTCGAGGCGGTCAAGGAGAGCGCCGACTTCGTTGCCGTCGTCGAGGGACGGACGCAGCTGCGGAAGGTCGGCGCGCGCTACACCGGCCGCTGTCCGTTCCACGAGGAGCGCACGCCGAGCTTCTCCGTCAACGCCGTCGACAAGCTCTACTACTGCTTCGGCTGCGGCGCGAAGGGCGACCTGATCACATTCGTCCGCGAGACGGAGCAGCTCGACTTCGTGGAGGCGATCGAGTGGCTCGCCGATCGGTTCAACATCCCGATCGAGTACGAGGAGTCCTCGCCGGAGCAGGAGGCAAAGCGCTCACGCCGCGACCGGCTCCTGTCGCTCCTCGATGCGGCCGCCGCGTATTACGAACGCGTGCTCTGGGACTCGCCGGCGGGATCTCAGGCCCGGGACTACCTCGCCGGGCGCGCATTCGGTGAGGAGATCTGCCGCGAGTACCGGCTGGGGCTCGCCCTTGGCGGGCAGGCGCTCGCGCGGAAGGCGCGCGAGAAGGGCTTCACCGCGGAGGAGCTTTCCGCCGCCGGACTCGTCAACCGTCGCGGGAACGACTACTTCTCGCAGCGGCTGCTCTTCCCGCTCGCCGACGCGCGTGGGCGCGTGCTCGGATTCCAGGCGCGCAAGCTACGCGAGGACGACCCCATGCGCGCGAAGTACGTCAATTCGCCCGAGGGCGAGCTCTTCCGCAAGGGCGACCTGCTGTACGGGCTCGATCGCGCGCGCGCGGCAATCGCGAAGCAGGATCGCGCGCTCGTCGTCGAGGGCAACGCCGACGTGCTGGCGCTGCGGCAGGCCGGTGTCGAGCCGGTCGTCGCCTCGATGGGCACGGCGCTCACCGAGCGGCAACTCAAGGAGCTGCAGCGGCTGACGAAGCGCGTGTGGCTCTGCTTCGACGGGGACGCCGCGGGCGAGGCGGCGACGTTGCGCGGGATGGAACTCGCTGCGTCGCTCGGCCTCGACGTGCGCATCGTCGTCCTCCCGCCGGGCGTCGATCCGGCCGATGCGCCCGACGACTTCGAGCGCCGCCTCGGTGCCGCGGAGACGTACGTCGGCTACCGCGTGCGGCTCGAGATCGAGCGCGCGCCGGATAGACAGGAAGCGTTCGTGCGCGTGCGGGAGATCCTCGCTCCGTTCGAGGATTCTCCGGAGCGGCAGGCTGCGATGCGTTTCGCCGCCGACAAGCTGGACCTCCCGAAGGAGACGCAAGCCGGACTGGTCGCGCGCACGCGGGCGAGCACAGGGACCGTGACCGCCAAGCTGCTCGGCGCCGGCGACCGCCGCGAGCGCGACGCCCTGGCCGGAGTCGTGGCGCATCAGGGTCTGAAGCGCATTCTGGAGGAGCTCGATCCGGAGCACTTCGACTCGGAGCT
>JBDTZN010000126.1:0-4759 GCA_040005095.1 Thermoleophilia bacterium
AACCGATAATCCTCGACTGCGACCCCGGCCACGACGACGCTATCGCGCTGCTGCTCGCGCTCGGCTCGCCCGAGGTGGAGCTGATCGGCGTCACGACGGTCTCCGGGAACGCGACGCTCGACAAGACGACCGCGAACGCGCTGCGCGTGCTCGAGTTCGCCGGTCGCGACGACGTCCCCGTCGCGGCGGGGGCCAATCGCCCGCTGGTGCGCGAGCAGTACGTCGCTGCCTACGTCCACGGCGAGAGCGGCCTCGACGGCCCCGATCTCCCGCCGGCCCGGGGCGCGCCGATCGACCGGCACGCGATCGACTTCATCGCCGACGAGATCCGCAAGCGCGACGGCGAGCTGACACTCGTCCCCACAGGGCCGCTCACGAACGTCGCGCTCCTGCTCGCAATCCACCCCGATGCGCGGCCGCGCCGGATCGTCTTGATGGGCGGGGCGATCGGCGAGGGAAACGTCACTCCGGCAGCCGAGTTCAACATCTGGGCCGACCCCGAGGCCGCCCGGCGTGTGTTCGAGAGCGGGCTCGACGTGACGATGATCGGGCTCGACGTCACGCACCAGGCGGTGATCACTCCGGCGCACACCGAGCGGCTCCGCGCAGCGGGCCGCGTCGGCGCGATGGTCGCCGAGTTGATCGACTTCTACGGCAAGTTCCATGCGCGGAGCTATCCGGAGCTCGGCGGCTCGCCGATGCACGACCCCGTCGCGCTCGCGCACGTCACGACGCCCGGGCTGGTGGACGTGGGGGAGTTCGCGGTGAGCGTCGACTGCTCCTGGGAGCTCGGCCGGGGCCGGACGAACGTCGACCGCCGTGGCCGCAGCGGCCTTCCTCCGAACGCGAAGGTGGGAGTCGGAATCGACGGCGACGCCTTCGCGGAGCACTTGCTGGAGCGGCTCGCGACGCTTTGAGTTTCGCCGCTGCCGTGCCATATTTCGGTCGTGGACGCGAGCATCGCCTGGGCTGAAGCCGACGATTCGGCCGACGACGACGAGGCGGCGAACGAGGAGCTTGCAGACGCCGAGGTGGAGGACATCGCGGCGCGCCGGCTGAGGCGTTGGCTGCGCGGCATGTTCGGCGGCGCCACAGAAGACCCGCAGGGGTAGCGCTCACCGCGTCGAAGGACGCGCGACGTGGCCAAGCGACGGAAGAAGCGCACCCTCAAGCCCCGCACGCCATCGCGCGTCAAGAAGCGCACGCGCAAGCAGAAGGGGCGGCACCATCCTGAGCTGGTCGGGCTCGGGCTGGTCGCGCTCGGGTTCTTCCTCGCGGCGCTGCTCTACCTCGGCTTCGACGGCGGGGTGATCGGTGGCGGGATCGCGGACGGCGTGCGCTGGGTCGTCGGCTCGGGCGCCTACGTCGCGCCGGTCGTCCTGTTCGTCCTCGGCGGGCTGATGGTCGCCCGCAGCTCGCTCGTCGATCTCGGTCCGTTTCGCACCGGTCTCGCCCTGCTCGTGATCGGCCTGATGATCGCGCTCGGCTCGGGGCACGGAGGCATCGCCGGCCGCGGCCTCGGCGGGCTCGTCGGAACCCTGCTCGGCACGACCGGCGCGACGATTCTCGGCGTGACGTTCGTGCTCGTCGGCGCGCTGCTCACCTCCGGCGCCTCTGCGGGCGCGATCCTGCGCCGCTCCGGGCACGCCGTGCATCACGCGGGTAGGCGGGCCCGCCGTTCCCTCGAGCGTGCGCCAGCGCTGGACGAGACACCGCTGCCGGTGCTCGGCTCGCGGGCCGTCGCTCCGCCGGTCGACGCCGTGCACGACTACCCCGACGTGGTGACCGAGAACGCGCCGCCGCCCCTGCTGATCCCGCTCGAGGACGAGGAGCAGCCATCGCTCTTCGACGTGAAGCCGACGGGAGACGAGGAGGAGTACCGGCTTCCCGACCGCGGCATCCTGCGCGTGTCGGCGCCCGCAAGCGTCACGGCGAGCGAGGGCGGCGCACACGTCGGCCAGTCGCTGGTCGAGACGCTGGCGCACTTCGGCGTCGAAGCGTCGATCTGCGGCCAGATCTCGGGCCCGCGCGTGACGCGCTACGAGCTGCAGCTCGCACCCGGGACGAAGGTCTCGAAGGTCGCCGCGCTCAAGGACGATCTCTCGTACGCGCTCGCGACGACCGAGATCCGCATCCTCGCCCCGATCCCCGGCAAGCAGGCGGTCGGCGTCGAGGTACCGAACCTCAGCCCGAACCTCGTCACGCTCGGCGACATCTACGACGACCTGCCGGCGACCGCGAGCCCGCTATCGGTCTGGCTCGGCAAGGACATCTCCGGGAACGCCGTCTGGACCGACCTCGCGCGCATGCCGCACCTGCTGATCGCGGGAACAACCGGCTCCGGCAAGTCCGGCTGCATCAACACGGTGCTCACCTCGATCCTGCTGCGGGCGACGCCCGACGACGTGCGCCTGATCCTCATCGACCCGAAGCGGATCGAGCTCGGCTTCTACGAGTCGATCCCGCACCTGCTCACCCCGGTCGTCTCGAGCCCGAAGGCGGCGGCGGCCGTCCTGGCGAACGTCTGCGAGGAGATGGAGCGCCGCTACGAGCGGATGAGCATCGTGCGCGCCCGCTCCCTTCCTGAGGCGAACCGCGCGCTCAGGCAGCGTGGGGAGAAGCCGCTGCCGTATCTCCTGGTCGTGATCGACGAGCTCGCCGACCTGATGATGATCAGCCCGCAGGCTGTCGAGGACGCGATCATCCGGCTGGCCCAGAAGTCGCGCGCGGTCGGCATCCACCTGCTGCTTGCCACCCAGCGCCCCTCCGTCGACGTGATCACCGGGATGATCAAGGCCAACGTTCCGTCCCGCATCGCGTTCGCCGTGTCGAGCCAGACCGATTCGCGCGTGATCCTCGACCAGTCGGGCGCTGAGAGCCTCCTGGGCCAGGGCGACATGCTCTTCAAGCCGCTCGGCACCTCCCGCTTGCAGCGCCTCCAGGGCGCGTACGTGAGCGAGGAGGAAGTGGCGATGGTCGTCGAGCAGACGCGCCATCAGCGCGAGCAGGAGCTCGACGAGTCGCTGCTCGAGCTACCTGAAGCCTTCGAGGAAGGCGCCGCCGGCGACCATGACGGCGAGTTCGACCCCGACGAGGATCCGCTGCTGGACAAGGCGATCGAGATCGTCATCCAGACCCAGACCGCGTCTGTCTCCCTGATCCAGCGCCGTCTCCGTGTGGGCTACACACGGGCCGGCCGTCTGATCGACATGCTCGAGCGCCGCGGGATCATCTCCGGCTACGAAGGCAGCAAGCCGCGTCGCGTGCTCGTCGACGAGCACGAGCTCGAGCGCGTGACTGCCGGCTGAGCCGCTCACCGCTGGAAGACCCCACAACTTCGGCGTAGGATCGGCGTCGAAGTTTGAGCTGGCAGTTTTCCAAGAGGGAGGAATTGTTTTGAGGTGGACCAAATTTGCGCTCGTTGGAGCGCTCACGGCGCTCGCGCTGACGGTCGTCGTCGCTAGTGGCTTTGCCCGAGCCCAGGCGACCAAGATGGCGCTCGTCGCCGACATCGGCGGGCTGAACGACAAGAGCTTCAACCAGGCGGCGAACGCCGGTCGGCTGAAGGTGCAGGCCAAGCTGGGCGTCCAGACGCGCGTGTACATCACGCAGTCGGCGACCGACCGGATTCCGAACCTGCAGACGGCGGCACAGTCCGGCTACGGCATCGTCTTCGCGACCGGCTTCTTCATGGGCGACCCGCTCGACAAGGTCGCGCCGAAGTTCCCGAACACGAAGTTCGCGGGGATCGACGTGTCGGTCGCGAGCATCCCGTCCAAGGCCCCGAACGTGCGCGGCATCCAGTTCAAGGAGCAGGAGGCCGGCTACCTGGCGGGCTACATCGCAGGGCTCACCGTCAAGCAGCAGGGCGGCCCGCAGGTCGTCAGCGCGATCGGCGCGAACACCGTTCCCCCGATCGTCCGCTACATGGGCGGATACAGGGCCGGGGCGAAGCGGGCGAACTCGAAGGTGACGGTCATCCTCTCCTATGCGAACGATCCGACCTTCTCGGACCAGGCGAAGTGCAAGGAGACGGCGCTCAACCAGATCCAGCAGAAGACGCAGGTGATCTTCGCGGTTGCCGGCGGGTGCGGGCTCGGAGCGTTGAATGCCGCGAAGGAGGCCAAGCTCTGGGGGATCGGCGTCGACGTCGACCAGGGGTACCTCGGCAGCTACATGCTGACGAGCGCGCTCAAGGACGTCGCTGCGGCCGTGTACCTCACGACGCAGGAGTTCAAGAAGAACCCGGGAGCGTTCAAGGGCGGCTTCGACAAGGTGTTCAACGTCAAGAACGGCGGCATCGGCTACGGCAAGGTCAGCACGAAGCTGAAGAACCGTGCCGCGATCATCAAGAAGACGAACGCGATCAAGAAGCTGATCGCCTCGGGCAAGATCAAGCCCCCGGCCAAGTAGCCAAGGTCAGTTGTTTCGCGAAGGGCAGGCGTCGAGCCTGCCCTTCGCCTTAGTAGTAGGAGGGCTTGGCGAAACGACCGCTGTGTCGTCGAGGCGCGCTGCTCGCTCCGATGCGGCGTCCTCAGTCGCCCCGATAGCGCTGCTATCAGGGCTCCCTGCGTCCTTGCCTCGGAACGACCATCGCGCCACGTCAACGAGCGACGTTCCCCCAAACCCTCCTAGAATCGCGCGGTGGCCGACGTTCCCGTCCTCGAGCTGCGTTCGATCACCAAGCGGTTCCCTGGCGTCGTCGCGAACGACCACATCGATCTCGAGCTCGAGCGCGGCGAGGTGCACGCGCTCCTCG
>JBDTZN010000043.1:0-16108 GCA_040005095.1 Thermoleophilia bacterium
ACCGGGCGACGCTCGCGGCCGAGCAGCTCCGCGACCCTGACGGCTACCGCAGCGAGTACCTGGCGAAGTTCGGCGGCGGCGGAGCGGCGTTCTTGGACCCGGACCGGATCGCGGACGCGATCGCGCGACGGGCCGAGCTTGCGCCTGAGCAGGGCGTCGCGTGGGTCGCCGGTTTGGATCCCGCCTTCTCAAGCGACCCGTTCGGGCTTTGCATCGTCGGCCGCGACCCGACCAATTATCAGCGGCTGCTCGTCGGCCTGGCGCAGGCTTGGAAACCGACGAAACGGAAGGCGACGAGCTTCGATGAACGTCGCGAAGTCGAGGATGCCGTGCTGGCCGAAGTGGCGGCCGTGTGTCTCAGCTACGGGGCGCGCGTGGTGACCGACCAGTACGCCGCGAAGCCGATCATCGACTTTCTCAGTCGTCGCGGTTTGACCGTGCGCACCGTCGCCATGACAGCGGCGAGCAAGACTGCCGCGTTCGCCGAAGTGCGTGCCCGGCTGAACACGGGCGCATTGGAGCTGTACGACAATCCCGATCTACTCGCCGAGCTGCGACGGCTGCGGACAAAGCACACCGCCGGTGCGGCGAGCGTCGTCAACCCGCGCGTCGGCGGCAGCCATGGCGACCTGGCTCAAGCCCTGGCGCTCGCGACGTTCGAGCACGCCGACCGTCCGGCTGCCGCACCGGGAGTGACCGCGAGCTTCGGGCATCTGCCGCCCTACGGCGACCTCACCGGCGGCGTCATTCTCGGCGGTCTGCGCGACCCAGTCACCGGCGAGGACTGTGTGTTCTGAGATGGGCGACCTGAAAGACCTTCTCGACGGCGGGCACGACCCGCTCCTGCTCCGGCTCGCGGCCAAGATGAGCCGGACGCCGGGCGGGTGCTGGGTTTGGCGGGTCGAAGCGCGGCGCTCGTCCGCTGGCAGCCTTTTCCTCGCGGGCGAGGGCCGGGACGTCGCCAGGCTCGTCTGGGAGATCGAAACAGGCTGCCCGCCGTGTGCGCCGCTGCGCCCGGTCTGCGGGGAGCCGCGCTGCGTCAACCCTGGGCACCTTTTCGAGGGTGAGAAGCCGCGGGCTGAGCGTTGCCTGCGCGGACACGACCTCGACGACGCATCGAACGTCCACGTCGACGCGCGCGGCCGCAGAACCTGCCTCGCCTGCCTGGCGCTTCGGCAGCGGCAGCGGCGAGCGCGCCTGCGAGTAGTCGCGTGACCGATCCCGCCGACGCGCCTGCTTTGCTGATCCTTCTTCGCTTGGAAGCGCCGCCGCTGATCCGCTCGTACGCAACCGGCGATGATGGGCGAAGGCTCGCGGACTGGCTGCTCAGGACTCGACCCGGCAACGACGGGATCGCCGATCGGCTGCTCGACCTGCTGCGCGCGATCGCCGACGCCGAAGTGCCGACGACCCTGTAGCAGACGACGAGCCGCCAGGAGGCGGCCCGTCTGATTCCTCGAAGCGTGTGAGCGCGGGTGAGGACGGACGCGACTCTACCGTGCCGTCCGGACGCTGCTCTAACGTCCAGGGCGTGAGTGTCGTGGTGAGATGCCTTCTGAGTTGAACCCAGCCGAGCCGAGCCGGACCATCGGCCCGTTCCCGCCCGGCGACGTGTCGCCCGAGACGGCGCGCACCGTCGCCAGAATCGCGCTCGACGGCTACAGGCGGCAGCTCGCTAATGCCCGGCGCAGTCCGGCCGCGCGCCAAGTGGCCGCGGTGGCCCGCTACAGGCTCCACAATCGCGATCGGCAGATGCGTCCACGTCGGCGCGATCATGCTCCGCGGGAGCACCGCCGGAGTCGCCGCGCGGCGACTCGTGGCCCGCCTGGCCGAAGACCGGAGCCTGAACCTGATCCAGTAGCTACCGCGAGAGCTGCGGCGTGGTAGCGCACCGCGCGGATCGTCTCGCCCTCGTCGAGGAAATCGCACGGCTTCTGGCCGACGACCCTGACCTGAGCGCGAACGCGATCTACAGGGAAGCCGGCGAGCGCCGTACGGACGTTTTGCGGGCCGTGAGAGCGCTTCGGGTCGTCGTGCCTGGCCCGGCGCCATCGAAGCCGTCAGCCCGGTTCCCTTTGCGGCGGCGGCGGTCGTGAGCGTCGGCCGCGACCTGCATGCGCTCGAAGCTGTCCGGCTCGTCGCGGCCGAGTACGGGATCGAGGCCGCACGGCTCAAGCCGTGCGTCGCGCTCGTGCTGGACGGGAACCTCGGCGGAGCCGACCGGCATGAAGCGGCGTTCGTGCTGGCGATCGAGTGTCGTGCGTTCGGCTTCGATGAGGCGCGCACCGCCGGGATCCTGGCGGCTTGGGCTAAGAAGATCGGCTACCGGACTCGTGACGCTCAGCGGGCGATCCGCAGCGCCTTCGGGAAGGACAGCGCCGGGCGCTGGCGCTATCACCCGCCAGGGCTAACGAAGAAGCCTGGCACCGTGTACGAACGTGTGCTCGCGGCCACCTGCGCCGACGTTGGCTGTCCGGCGAAATGCGCGCCGCTCGCCGCCGTCCACCAGGGTCCGAAGGCGGAAACGTTCGCCCGCTTCGATCGGCTCGGCTGGCCGAAGTTCCTGCGCAGGCAGCGCCGAGAGTCCACGCTCGATGTCTACCGGGCGCTGTGCGAACTTGAACACGAACGCGGGATCGCACCAGGCGGTCCGATCCGCGCCTCGTACAAGCAGCTCGCGAAGCTCACGGGTCGCGACCACTCGAAGATCGGCAAGAACCTCGATCGGCTGCAAGCGCTCGGGCTTGCCGGGTTCGAGCGCGGCAGCGGCAGCGGCCCGCACGCTCGCGATCGTTCCGCGTCCCTGATCCATCGCACTGTCCCGATCCCTGATCCGCCCGCCCTATCTACCGCAATCAAGTACAGGTGGCCTGCGGCCACCCATATAGGTGGCCTGCGCAACCTAGATATAGGTGGCCGCCGCGCGGCGAGTCAGAACGGCGACGACCCGGAGACACTGTTCGACACCGACGACAGTGCCGAGCAGCGACGCCGCCACGAGCAGGGGCTGTGATGAGCGACTTCACGGTCGACCTGGGCGCGGTCGCTGACCGGATCCGCGAGGAGCTGCGGGCCGAGCTGCGCGACACGATCCGAGCCGAGATCGAGGCGACGGCCTGGCCGGAGTGGCAGTCGGTCGAGTCGGCGAGCCGCTACTTGGACGTGTCGCCGGAGCGCGTCCGCAAGCTCGTCGCCGCGCGCCGGATCCCGTACAGCCAAGAGGGGCCAGGCTGTCGCGTGTTCCTGCGCCGCCGCGACTTGGACGAGTGGATGGACAGTCAGCGCAGGGAGGCACGATGAGCGTCGCGACCGGCCCGCCATCCGCGGGCTGGCGGGCCGTGGCGTCGCCCGAAGCAAGACCTCAGTCGCGCTTATGGAAGTGTCGGGCAGGGATTGACCCCCGGGCTGTAAGCAGACAGCGGGATGGTCACCGGATCCGGCCCGTTGAGGATAAAGGTCACCGACTCGTCGGCGTGGGTCGCAATCGCCCGGATGGGGGTATGCGGGGGCTCGATCGTGTACTCGCCCGCCCCCACCGTCTTCGGGGTGCAGCCGTTCGTGTAGAACTTGATCGAGCCTTCGCCCACGTAGGCGACCACGAGACCCGGGTGCACGTGCCAGCCCGAGTCGAAGTTGTCCAAGGTTTGCCTCACTATGCGCAGGTGGACATTGGTCGTGTCATTTATCACCTGAGTCGTCGAGGCCGAGACGGCGATCGCCGCCGAAGCACCGGCGACGACGACGAGCCCCACCAACAGGGCAAGGAACTTCTTCGATTGCAGATCACGCATCACTACTCCTCCTTCTGGTCGCATACCCGCCCTCCCGCGGCGGGCGGTTGAATGGGTGAAGCCGCGAGCCCATCACAGCGAACTCGCCGCAGTGCGAGTCCTCGTGCTTCGCGTGCCTGCCTCCTTCCCGCGCCGCAGCCCCCGGGGACGCCAAACGTGGGACGCTGAGGCTCCTCGTTTGCAACACGAGTTCTAGTACGGCAGGAGGAGAAGTTCAAGGGACCGGTCCCGTATGGTGCCTACCGCGCCGCCCTTCTCCCGGCCCTGGTTTGCGTGCTCCCGGAACGCGGCGGCCGTGAGCTTTCCACGGTCTTTCCACGTGGCTGCGATCCCGCATGGATGCAGGGATCGCGGGCTGCCCACCGATTAGGTGAGGAGGCGGTCACGGGTGTATCATCCGTCTAAGAAGTCAATGGCCCGGCAGCGCGAGAGACGCTCCGGGCCCGGCACGAAGGAGTGAGCTTCATGCACAAGCAGGATAGACACCAGGTGCCCCGGGTAGCGCCCTACGATGCGTGCGTCTCGTGCTTCAAGGGCGACACGACGACCACGGTCGGATTCGCGGGCGAGCCGGAGTTCGTTATCGCCGCGATACACAAGTCCGCCGCCATCCCGATGTGGCAGGCGGAGGCGCTGCTGCGCGCCCACTGCGAGGAGGAAGGATCTCCGAAGGGGAAGGTCCCGTCTCTCCTGACGCTGGGCATCCGCCTGTGCGGGGACTGCGCTCGCGAGACGGACACGCCTGTCGGCCCTGTCGGCGGACAGGTGCCGTGGATTGTGCAGCCGGACGACGGCCCACTGGTGCCCGATGATGCCGTCGTGCTGCTAGGGCTTCGCGAGCTGCGCGCCGAGCTGGAAGGGCAGGAGTCGTGAGCTACTTCGACGATCACGAGCCGATCCACCTGGACGCCTACGACGCCGACTGGATCAAAGGCGACCGCGTCCGCACCGGCACGGACGGCGCGATCTACGTCCGTGACCTGAGCGTGCCTGGTGGGACGCGCCGGATCATGCCGGGCACGGCGGAGCACGCCGCGCTCGTCGAGCAGGTCGAAGGGCGGGAGTCGTGAGCGGCCGCAGGACGAAGGTCGATAAGCACCGCGGCATCTACTTCCGCGAGGGCGCGAACGGGCGCCGCCGCTACGAAGTCACCTACACGGACAAGGAGGGCCGGCAGCGCTGGAAGACGGTCGACGGTTCGCTCGCGCAGGCGGAGGCCGCACGGGAGGAGCTGCGCGGCCGGGTGAGGCGTGGCGAGCGGATCGCACCGTCCTCGACGACGACGGTCGCGGAGCTAGCCGAGTCGTGGCTCGCCTCGCAGACGGGTTTGCGCTGGCGGACGAGGGAGCGGTACGAGGCGCTGCTCCGCGTCCACGTCCTGCCGAGCCTCGGCCGCGTGAAGGTGTCGCAGGTGACGGTCGAGGACGTTCTCGACCTGATCGGGCAAATGCGGGAGGGCGGCTCGGCCGGGGCGACGATCAAGGGCACGCTGGGCGTAGTCTCGCGGATGTTCTCGTCGCGGCCGGGGCGGGCGCTGACCGCGTCGAACCCGATCGCCGAGCTGGAAAAGAAGGAGCGTCCTGCGAGCGGTAGGACGGAGCCGCGGATCCTCGAACGGGACGAGATCTTCCGGCTGCTGGACGCCTGCGACGAGCGGCACCGGCCGATGATCGCGACCGCGGTTTTCGCCGGGCTGCGGCAGGGGGAGCTGCTCGGGTTGACGTGGTCGGACGTTGATCTCGACGCGGGGCTTGTCCACGTTCGCAAGCAGCTCGATCGTCGCGGCGAGCGCGTCGCCCCGAAGACCGACAAGGCGGTTCGGTCGGTAGAGCTGTTTCCGGCGCTCGTGCGGATCCTCCGCGCTCACAAGGAAGGGGCGTTCGCGCTTGGCCGGGCGCGGCCGCAGGACTTCGTCTTCGCCTCCTCGGCGGGGACGCCGCTGCACTACCGCAACGTCTCCCGGCGCGGCCTAGATGCGGCGATGACGCGGGCCGGACTCGACGGCGTCGGCGTCCAGAAGCTCCGCTTCCATGATCTCCGCCACACCTTCGCGTCTGCCCTGATCGCGCAGGGTCAGAGTGTCGTCTTCGTGTCCCGCCAGCTCGGCCACGCGTCGGCGAAGATCACGCTGGACGTTTACTCGCACCTGTTCGATCGGGCCGAGCACGGACAGCTGATGCGGGACGGGCTGGAAGCGTCCTTTGGAAAGCTTTTGGAAAGCGCAGGTGGCGACAGGCGGCGAACGGCGAGCGCCACGAGCGGCGAGATCGTCCACTTGAAGCCCAATACGCGTTAGGTGGCGACAGGTGGCGAACGCCAGGCCGCTCTGATAAGGCGGAGGTCCCTGGTTCGAATCCAGGATCGCCCATGATCCCTCGGGCGCAGGGGAGACTCAGCAAAGGCTCCGCGAGGGCGACGTCGCTGGTTAGCGCCGCCCTCGCCGAGCTGTAGGCCTTTTCGCATGACTGGCCTGCCGATGTTCGAATTGCCGGACCACTTGGCGGAATAGGACGCGGGCGCGCATGATGAGGCGATGGCTCGGCGGTTTCGGTTCAGGGTGCGCGAAGGCCATCAGATTCACTCGTTCTCCGAGGACGAAACGAAAACGCACAGTGCCGGGTACGAGTTCGTGCTCTCAGAGGAGGACGCCGCACAGGCGCTGCGCGGGAGGCGAACCCGCAACTCACTCGAACTCGTCGAAGTCCTGGCTGAGGATGAGGCGGCTACGCCGCCAGTTGAACCCGGTTGACATCGGCGTGCTCTGGTTATCCACAACGCTGAATTCAGGGATGTTCGCCGTCTCGACGGATGCCGACACCTCTTTTGCGCGAATGGGGCACGCAAATGCGGCAATGCAAATCGGCGACCTCGTCATTTACGACGGTGCGGTCTACGTCCTGCGTGGACTCGACCCCATGAGCGTGCCCGAGCGGCGCGCGGAGCTCGAGGATCCTGCGACCGGTGAGCGAGTTCGCGTGCCTCTCAGCGAGGTCGAGGATGCCCCTGCAGAGCCCGAGGTTTGACTCCGAGACCCTGAGCTAACATGGGTTGCGAGGCGCCTTTCGCATGGTCGAGATGGTCATCTACGGAGTCAGCTTCGACCTGGTCGGCAAGCAGCCGATCGTTCTCCTGAAGACCGCGGACGGAAACCGCTTCCTCCCGATCTGGATCGGCCACCCCGAGGCCGCGGCGATTCTGATGAAGCTCCAGGACGCCTCGACCCCGCGGCCAATGACGCACGACCTCGTGACCGAGATCCTTGGTCAGCTGAACGCCGAAGTCGTCCGCATCACCGTCACCGAGTTGCGCGAGAACACCTTCTTCGCGCAGATCACCGTGCAGCAGGACGGCTCCGAGGTGGAGATCGACTCGCGGCCGTCCGACGCGATCGCGCTCGCGATTCGCTCCGACGCTCCGATCTACGCGGCCGAGTCGGTGATCGAGGAGTCGTCGATCGAGTTCGAGGGCGAGGAGATCAACGAGGAAGAGATGGTCGACGAGTTCAAGAAGTTCCTCGAGAACGTCTCGCCCGACCAGTTCGCCGTCGAGGACGAAGAGTCCAGTTAGCTAGCGCAGCTCGCGCTTCGTGAGGGCGAGGAGCTCCTGGAAGAGGTGCTCGACCCCCTCGTCCGACAGCGGACCGCGATTGTCCGCTCGTAACTCCTCGATCAGTCGCCGCTCCCGCTCGGGGTCGACGAACTCGACGCCGACCGAATCCTTGTGGCGCTTCAGCTGGTCGACCAGCTCGAGCCGCCGGTTGACCGCCGCCAGGATCGCGCGGTCGGCAGTCGTGATTCGTTCACGGAGCTCGGCGATCAGGGGATCGGTCACGGGCGGCCCTCCCAGATGATCTCCACCGGCTTGTTCCGGCGGGGCAACGTGATCAGACGGTACGGGTACGTCACGCGCGCTGCCACCGGATCTCCCAGGCTCGGAGTTCGCTCTCGGACGCGGACGACGATGCGGCCGCGCTCTTCGCGGACGCTCTCGACGTCCACCGCATAGCCCGTGCTCGACCGCGGGCCGGTCGCGAGCAGCACCGCCTCGCGCCGGCGAAAGTCGATCCGCGGGGAGTCAGGCGTCCGCCCGGGCATTGCCGCGATCAGGAAGCGGCGCAGCTCGTCCGGCGAGCCGAACGCGCGGCCGGCCGGACGGGGGAACTCCGCGGGGCCAAGCTTTACGTCCTGCCACGCCAGCGCCCGCCCGCCGCCGCGCTCGAAAGCGTAGGCGTAGACGAGCCCCGCACAGATGAAGCCGGCCACCGCGACCAGGGCCGCGGCTCTAGAGATAGATGCGAATCGTGTAGCCGTAGGGATGCATCGAGTAGAGGCGCGTCGCGACCCACATCGGGACGCGCACGCAGCCATGGCTCGCCGGGTAGGTGGGCACGTCCGGATACCCGTGGATCGCGAACCCCCGCAGGAAATAGGTCGGATACCACAGCACCCAGCTCCAGCCGGCGACGCGGCTGTACACATGCCAGGTTCCGAGCGGCGTGTTCCCCGTCGCTCCGGTCGACACGGCGACGACGAGCACGACCTTGCCGTCGCGGACCTCGAAGAGCACCTGGCGCGTCTTGTCGACCTCGACGTGGCTGCCGCTCGGGAAGCGGGCGAGCGGGACGGACGAGCGCGCCAGCGTGGCCCACAGCCGAGCGTCGACCTCGCCCGTGCGGGGGAGGTCCGTCACCTTCTGGAACGCGATCACCGCGTCGCGCGTGTCGGCGCCGTAGCTTCCGTCCACGCGCAGGAGGGCGTAGTGGAGATCCCAGAGCCGCTGCTCGAGCGCGCGCACCGACGGCCCGCGCGACCCGTAGGCGAGGTGCGGCTGCGCCACCACCGTGTCGACCTTGCGCCCGACTGCGACCCAGCCGTCGAGCGGCTTCGAGCCGACCTGGATCCGGTACGACCGCGGGCGCGCCGTGTCGAGCGGGATCCACGCCGCCACGGCGTAGTCCTTGTCCACCACGAGCTTGCCGCTCTTCCAGATGCGCACGTGGAGCGTTCCCGAGGCGGCCGGGACGAGCCGAGACACGAACGCGAGCCGCTGTCCGACCGCAGGCGCCCCCTCCAGCCTTGCCACGAGCCGGGGCTTGACGAGCACCTGCACGGGCGCTGACGCGATGCCTGCGACCGAGACGGCGTATGCGCCCGGGGCCTGCACGCGGAAGGTCAGCCGGAACGCGCCGCCCTTCAACTGCTTCACGCGCGCGGGCACGCGTGCGCCCGCGCGTAGGACGGCGAACTTGGCCACGTCTGCCGGGACGACGGTGCCCGCCAGGGTGAGGCGGCGGCCATACCCGACCGCATGGCGCGGCGGTCGCAGGGTGATCCCGACCGAAACGATCTGGACGGTGGTGGAGGATTCGCCGTCCGTCACGGTCGCGGTGAAGCGGCCGGCCGCGTACGTGTGCGTGACCACGGCGCCCTCGGCGGTCGTCCCGTCGCCCAGGTCCCAGCGATATGTCGTTGCCGATCCCGTCGCGGTGAGCGTGACTGCGAGGGGCGCCGCGCCCAATGTCGTGCTGGCCTGGATGCCGGGCGAATCCTTCGCGGACGCGGTGGGGGCAAGCGCGAGCGCCAGGGCCGAAGCGATGACCAAGCGCCGCATTGACGCCAAGCCTACGGCCTCAGCCGTTGATCGTCACGGAGACGATGAGCGCGACCGAGTTGAACGCCGCGTGCACGAGCATCCCGGGATAGACGCTTCGCGTGCGCGCTCGCAGCCAGGCCAGCGCGACGCCGAAAAGCGCGAGGATCGGCAGCGCGTTCACGAGCCCGTGGTAGAGACCGAACGCGAACCCCGTCGCAACGATCGCCGACGTGTCGCCGAAGCGCCGCAGCAGGTGGAAGCCGATCCCGCGAAACAGCAGCTCCTCGACGATCGGTGCGACCAGGGCGATCACCACGAAGTTCGCGGCGAACGCGGCGGCGTGCTTCGGCTGCCAGCGGTCGGGCGTGAGCGCCTGCTCCTGGCCGCCGTGAAACACCTTGTCGAGCAGGCCGAGCCCGATGAAGCAGACGAGGAATACGACGCCGGCCAGGCCGAGGGCGCGGCCCCACGAGGCCGGCGGCCGGAGAGCCAGGCGCTCGCGGCTCCCCCCGCTGATGGCCAGCACGATCGCGAGGAAGATCCCGAACTGGAAAACGCCGCCCGCCGCGGTGCTCCAGTGGTAGAGCACGTTGCGGTCCTGGCTCGCGTTTGCGCCCTGAGTCGTCAGCCGCGTCGCGTAGCCGAGCGCGGCCACAATGCCGACCGTCAGCAACCAGAAACCGAGCCTGGCGTTGCTCCGCTCGCGCTCGGCGACCGCGTTCAAGCGACCCACTGCCAGAGCGCCCATTGCGCCGTCGCGATCCCGAGCATGACCGAGCTGACCGCGACGATCGCGATGTGGACGCGAGGTCGTCCTCCGAGCCAGGCGAGCGCGAGGAAGAACGGGAAGACGGCGAGCCCGAAGCGCGGAAGCGAGAGGAGCGGCCAGCGTGCGCTCGGCTCGCTGAGCGGCAGCGCGAGGCTTAGAACGCAGAAGAGCCCGTACGGCGCGCCGAACCGGTGCCAGGCAACGACGCTGAGCGCGATGAACAGAACGAGGAACGCGAGCGCCTGCGCGTTGACGGCGACCGCGTGGCGCGGGTCGGCACCGGCAGGCGTCCAGCGCGTGAGTGCGGCCCAGATCCCGCCGAGCGGGCCGAGGGGCGAGAGGTGCCGGTGCCAGAGCTCCTGTGCTCGCGCGAAGGCCCAAGGATCGTCGAGGCGGCGCCACAGGTAGAGCGGGTACGCGGCGGCCAGCGCGAGAGCTGCGCCAAGGCTCGCCAGCGCCCGCGGCCGGACAGGCGAGCGCCATGCGAGCAGTGCCAGCGGCGGAAGCAGCGCGAGCGCGTTCGGCCGCGTCAGCAGCGCCAGGCCGGCGACGACTCCGGCGGCCGGCCAGCGGCCGCGCTCGGCGAGCGCGAACGCGCCGAGGCAGCAGAGCAGGAAGAGCGACTCGCTGTAGACAGCCTGCAGGAAGAGTGCAGTGGGGAACACCGCGAGGTAGAGCACGGCCCGTCGTGCGCCGTCGACTCCGAGCCGTTCCTCCGCTAACCGATGCAGGAGCAGGAAGCTGCCGAGGCAGCACGCGAGCGAGAGCACCGTCCCGGCGAGCACGTAGTGACCGCCGAAGCCGCGTCCGAGGACTGCGACCGCCGCCGGATACAGCGGGAAGAACGCCGCGGAGGCCGTGTCGTATCCGTGCGCCGCGATCCGGACGAAGAAGACGCTGTCCCAGCGCGCCCAGAGGTCGAGCGGCCAGCCGAGGTCGTGGATGAGCGGGCTGTCCCAGCGGGCGGCCTGCGGGTGCCGGTTCGGCTCGAAGGCGGCGAACGCGAAGACCGCACCGAGCCAGATCGCCGCGCGGCTCCAGAGGAAGATCGCCAGCACGTCGCCGTGGCGCTCCCTCACCCTTTGACCGACGGCCACGACGCGACGGATGATAGATGCGGTGCCGGGGCCGTACTTCACAGTCGACGAGGCGAACGCAGCGCTCGAGCACGTGCGGCCGCTCGCCGAGTCGATGGTCGCTCACCGCAAGGCTTTGGCTGCAGCGGGAGAACGGTGGAACGAGCTCGCGGGCAAGATCGCCGGGAACGGCGGAGGCCTCGACCGCGGCGAGCTGGCGGGACTGCAGGAGACGATCGAGCGCGAGCAGGGCGAGGTGGCGCGGTGCATCCGCGCGATCCAGAGCCACGGCGCGCAGGTGAAGGACGTCGACACGGGGCTCCTCGACTTCCTCTCGCAGCGCGACGGGATGGAGATCGAGCTCTGCTGGCAGCTCGGCGAGGAGCGGATCGAGTACTGGCACGGCCTCGAGGAAGGCTTCGCCGGCCGCAAGCCGCTGTAGCGGGAAGCGCCGACGCGCCGTCGAATAGCTCGCGCATGCCCCTTTGGCACCGCCTGGCGATCGTAGGCGCCGTCCTGCTCGTGACGGCTGTCGTCGCGCGCCTGATCGACCGCAGCATCTCGAAGCGCGACCTCGCTCCCGGGCAGGCGACCCGCTACCGCGTCCTGCGCCGCACGATCATGTCCGCGATCGTCTTCATCGGGATCCTCTCGGCGCTGCTCGTGATCCCGGCCGTGCGCGCCGTCGCCGGCGGGCTGCTTGCCTCCTCCGCGATCCTCGGTCTGGTCATCGGTTTCGCTGCGCAGACGACGCTGTCGAACTTCGTCTCCGGCGTCCTGATCGCATTCGCACAGCCGTTGCGGCTCGGCGACCGCGTGCGCATCGACGACACGGACGGGGTCGTCGAGGAGATCGGCCTCACCTACACGTTCATCCGCACACTCGAGGATGCCCGGCTCGTGATCCCGAACGCGAAGCTCGCCTCGGATACCATCCTGAACTCGACGATTCGCGCCCGGGAGCAGCTCGCCCAGATCACTGTGCAGGTCCCTCTTCAGACAGATCTTCAGCAGCTCGTGGACACGCTGCGCCGCGAAGCCGGCGACGAGCGTGCCGAGGTCTTCGTGGCCTCGCTCGAGGGCAATGCGACCGTGACCCTTCGCACCTGGGCGCCTGACCCCGAGTCCGCGCGCCGGCTCGAGAGCGATCTGCGCCTGCGTGCGCACGAGCGCCTGCGTGCGGCCGGCGTCTTCGGATGAGTCCGCCGCCACCTCCGTCCTGGCGCGGCCGTCCAGACGACGACCCGTTCTTCCCTTCGCGCCGCGCGCGCAAGCGTCACCGCGGTCGCAAGCGCCACAAGCGCCGCGCGGGCGCGATCGGCGTCGTCCTGCTCGTGGTGATCGTGATCGCCCTGGCCGCTGGAGGGCTCGGCGGTGCCGTCGCGCTTCGCACGGGCTGCGATTTGAAGACGCTGCGGCCGGTCGAGATCGGCGCGAACACGTTCGTCTACGCGCGGGACGGCACGCTGCTCGGCTCGATTCCGGCCGAGCGCAACCGCGAGCCCGTCGCCCGCTCGCAGATCAGCCCGTGGATGTCCCGCGCGACCGTCGCGATCGAGGACCGGCGCTTCTATGAGCACGGCGGCGTTGACGCGGTCGGCATCGCCCGCGCGCTCTACGAGGACGTCAGCGCGGGCAAGGTCGTCCAGGGCGGCTCGACGATCACGCAGCAGCTCGTCCGGAACCTCTATCCGGTCTCGAGGGAGCGGACGCTTAAGCGCAAGCTCAAGGAGGCCTGCCTCGCGGTCAAGCTTTCGCGCTCCTGGTCAAAACAGCGGATCCTGACCGCCTACATGAACCAGGTCTACTACGGCAACCACGCATACGGGATCGAGGCGGCCGCGCAGACGTACTTCTCTCGGCACGCGTCGCAGCTGACGCTCGCGCAGTCCGCGCTGCTCGCGGGGCTCCCTCAAGCCCCCTCGATCTACGATCCATTTCGACGGCCGGCCGCCGCTTTCGACCGCCGTGACGAGGTGCTGCGTGCGCTGCTGGGGAGCCGGAAGATCACCCCGAAGCGCTACGCCAAGGTCGTCGCTGAGCGGCACTTGCACCTGAAGGCCGGACGGATCTACACGCAGATCCGCGAGCCGTACTTCTTCTCGTACGTGCGCGAGCAGCTGCAGCGCCAGTACGGCTCGAACACCGTTCGGTCGGGCGGGCTGCGCGTCTACACGACCGTCGATCCGCGCCTGCAGAAGGCGGCGCAGGAAGCCATCCGCCAGACCCTTCCGTACAGCACCGACCCAGCGGCCGCCGTCGTCTCGATCGACCCGTCCAGCGGCGCGATCCGCGCGATGACCGCCGTGACCCCCGGCAAGAAGGGGAACCAGTTCAACCTCGCCTCGCAGGCACAGCGCCAGCCAGGGTCGACCGCAAAGGTGTTCGTGCTTACCGCTGCGATCGAGCAAGGGATGAATCCCGCCTCGACGTACTACACCTCGGCGCCGTTCCACTGCAACGCGCTGCCGTGGTGCATTCCGCCCTGGGACGTGACCACGTACGACCACACCTACGCGGGCTCGATCTCCGTCGAGTCGGCGACGCTTCGTTCCGACAACACTGTCTACGCGCAGCTGACCCTCGACGTCGGACCCGACAAGGTCGCGGAGATGGCGCACCGGCTCGGCGTGACCGCCGCGATGCCGCCCGTCGCGTCGATCGGGCTCGGCTCCGACGTCCTCTCTCCGCTCGATGAGGCGTCCGCGTACGCGACCCTCGCTGCCGGCGGGATCTACTCGAAGCCGATGGCGATCACGAAGGTCGTCCTCCCGGGCGGCAAGGTCGACACCGACGCGGGTTGGGGCAGGCCGCAGCGCAATCGAGTCATCACGGACGGTGTGGCCTATGAAGTCACGCGGGTCCTGCAGGAGAACATCCAGGCGGGAACTGGAGTCGGGGCCAACATCGGACGGCCTGCCGCCGGGAAGACGGGCACGACCTCCGATCACGCCGACGGGTGGTTCAGCGGCTACACGCCGAACCTCCAGACGACCGTGTGGGTCGGGTACACGCGCGGTGAGATCCCCATGACGAACGTGCACGGCGTCGCGGTTGCGGGCGGGAACTTCCCGGCGTCGATCTGGCGCCTGTTCATGTTGAAGGCGACCTGGCGCTTGCCGGCGCTCTCGTTCGCGCTGCCGAGCCAGTATCCGACGTACGGCGACTTCACCCGCGGGCACTACGGGTACCTCGCCGCACCGAGCAACAGCTACAGCACGTCGACCAGCACGACGACCAAGGCTCCGTCGACCGGAGGCGCACCTGCTCCTCCGCCATCGACCGTGGCTCCGCCTCCGACGACGGCTCCGCCGCCGCCACCGACAACCGAGCCCCCGCCGACGACCAGTCCGCCGCCGCCTCCGAACCCGTAGTGAGCCGGAATCGCGGGGCGCTCGCTTGCGGGATCGCGGCGCTCGCGTGCGTGGCAGCGTGCGCTGCCTGCACGTGGCCGGACGACTCGCCGCTCACGCCCGGCTTCGCCGGTTCGCTCACCGGGAACCGCACCTGGACCTGGATCTACCTCGGCTGCTCTGCGGGGGCCTTCGTCGCGTACGCGGCCGGCCTGCGCTTCCTCGCCGGTCGCGGCGTGCGTTTGGCCGCGGTCGCCGCGGTGGCCGTTGGAATCCAGCTCGCGCCGCTCGCCGGGCCGCTGCTGATCTCGAGCGACGCGTGGACCTACTGGGACTACGGCCGGATCGCCGCTGTCGACGGCGGCAATCCGTATCGGAATACCCCCGACGACTTCGCCGAAGAGTCCGCCTACCCGTGGGTCGGCGCCGGCTGGCGCGACACGAGCGCCGTCTACGGCCCGGCGTTCATCCTCGCCTCCGAGCCCCTCGGTCTCGCCGCAGGCCGGTCGCACAACGCGGCCGCTTGGATCTACAAATCGCTTGCGGCGCTGTTCGTCCTGCTCTGCACCTGGCTCGCCTCGCGGCTCTCGCCGCGACCGGCGTTCGCGGCGGCGTTCGTCGGCTGGAATCCGTTGCTCGCCTTGCACTTCGCCGGCGGCGGGCATAACGACGCCTGGATGGCAGGGCTGGTCCTCGCGGCGCTCGCTCTCGCCGCTACGGGACGGCGGCAGCTGGCGGGGGCGGCCTGGGCGCTTGCCGTGCTCGTCAAGTGGATCCCGCTGGTCTTCCTTCCCCTGCGCTGGCTCGAGGCGCGCGCGGCGGGACGGCGAGTCCCCTACGCGGGCTTCGTCCTGACGGCGATCGTCGTCGCGGCGCTCGCGACCTGGCGTTACGGGCTCGCGTGGCTCGGCGCTTTCGGCCCGCTGGCGCGGAACGCGAACAAGGAGACGCGCTTCGCGCTCCCGCACCGGCTCGGGGAGCTCGGCGTGCCGACCTCCCTTGCGATCGCGCTCTCCGCGGCGGCCTTCGTCCTCGCGTACCTCTGGCTGGCGCGCGAGGCATGGCGTGGACGGGCCCGCCTCGGCCTCGCGGCCGCGCTCCTTCTCCTCGCCGTCCCGTACCTGGCGGCGTGGTACGTCGTCTGGACGATTCCGGTGGCCGCGGCGGAGGACGACCGCACCGCTCAGTGGCTGGGGCTCGGGCTCACGGCCTACCTCCTGCGCCAAGCCGTTCCGATCTAGCCGTTAGAGTCCGACGCCTGGGCGATGGAGCTCGCCCTCAAACGCCGCGAACGGCTGATGGCTCCTACGGAAGAAAGGAGCCTCGGCCATGCCGATTCTCGCAATCGCCGTCGGAGGTGCGCTTGGCGCCCTCGCCCGTTACGGCCTCGACTACGTGATCGAGCGTCACGTCGTCACCGTCTTTCCGTGAAGCACGTTCACGATCAACGTGACCGGTTGCCTTCTGGCCGACTCTAGTCGACGCGCTTGAACACGAGCACGCCGTCCTGCTCGAACACGAGTCGCC
>JBDTZN010000127.1:0-4740 GCA_040005095.1 Thermoleophilia bacterium
ACCCTGGTAAGCGGGCCGGTTTCGCGCGGTGCCAGGCCTTGGCGAAGTCGAGCAGTTCAGATTCTCTGCGGCCACCATGCTCAGCCAATCCGTCCACGACGTCTCGCACCAGACGCTCACGGGATGCCGGGCGACGTGTGCCGCCACGGCATCGAGCTTCACGTTCGATTGGTTGTTAGCGGACGCAGAAACCGGGAAGACAGCCGCTGCGAATGAGACGACCGCAAGGATCGCGATCAGCGCGGCGGTCACCTGCTTGGGTGAATGTGGGCGAGCCATGGTGGTGCCTCCTCGAGAGGACAGATGTGCACCAAGGCAGGTTTCGCTACTGGCTCACCGTCGCCGCATAAGCGACCAACTTCGCCGACGGGTCATCGCCTCCGCAGTGCCGAACGAGTAAAAATCCGCAGTACCTGTAGGAGATTAGGCTTCCCGCCGGGCGATACGAGTCCCCGAATGGGGGATAAACATCCCTCGTTCGAGTGAATCACGGATCGAACGCGCTACAGGCTCTCTACGCTGCGAAATCCGGCCCACGCAGGTCGAGCACTGGTTCGTCGCCGAAGGCGCCCTGGACTGGTACCCATCGCGCGGGGGACGGTCGTGAGCGTCGGCGTCGCCGTCCCGATCGCGAACGTCGCGAAAGATCCTGCGTCCAAGCACGCCCCCGGACACACGCCTCCCATTCGAGCGCCACATCTTCCGCGTCACGGCAGCGGTGACGCTCGACAGACCCGAAGACGACGGCGACCTGCACGTCGTTCTCAGCGACGGGCGACGAACGATGATCACCGAGTCCCCATCGCCGTCGTGTACGGCTCATGCGTTTCCGGCGCGTCGGCGTCAGATGGCGCAGGCGCGTCGGCGCGTTCGTCTCTGCGGCAGAGCGCGCGTCACCGGAGTCGCCTTCTTCGATAGGGCCGGAGGGTCCCCACTCCGGTATCTCGGGCGCGACCTATCCGCAACCGAAGCTGCGGGCACTCACTCCCGGTATCCGAGGCGGAGCGGACCTCCGGCCACTTCTGACCTTACTAAGAGCCTGTAACAGAATGAGCTTCGCCTATGAGTTCGGCGCAGCCGCCATCTGCTCGAGCAGCGCATCGGTCTCGGCGAGCACCGGCTTGTACCCCATCGAGGCGAACAGGTCGCGAGCCTCGCGGAGGGGCGCCTCGGCTCCACCGTCGCCGAGGGCGAGCAGGCAGCGGCCCTGGCCGAGGAGGGCGTGGGCGTGCTCGGGAACGTTTCCGAACTCCTGCCAGCGGGCGGCCGCTTCGGCGTAGAGGGCTGCCGCGTCGGCGTGATCGCCGGCGTGCTCGGCGAGCTGAGCGCGGGCGGCGCAGAGGGCGTGCTGGTCGAGCGGGTAGGGCCGCTCGAGCCCGTCGGCGAGCCGCTTGGCGAGCGCGGGGTCGCCGACGGCGAGCGCCGTTCGCGTCATCGCGGCCATCTGTCTGGCGTAGTAGGTCGTTTCGTGGGTGCCCGCCGCCTGCTCGAGCTCGGCCAGCAGGGCGCACGCCTGCTCGGGCGCCTCCGCCGCGAGCGCGGCGGCTGCGGCCGCGAGTCCGAGTACGACCATGTCGGCGGCGCCGCTTGCCCGTGCCGTCTCGACCAGCCAGCCGACTTCGGCGCACGCCCCTTGCTCGCCGCGGGCGAGGCGGTTCGCGAGCTCGACCGAGCGCAGCTCGATCAGCAAGTGCGTGGCGCCGCGCGCCTCAAGCACGGGGGCGAGCCGACCGGCGCGTTCGAGCGCCTCCTCCGGGCGGCCGAGCTCTGCCAGCAGGCCGGGGCAGTTGGTCTCGAGGTGCGCCCCCGTCTCGGCCAGGCCGCGCTGCTCACAGAAGGCGATCCCCTGCTCGAAGTCGGCGAGCGAGCGGGTCGGCCCTTGGAGGAGGTAGCGGGCGAGGGCGAGGTTGTTCTGCACGGAGGCGGCGTCTCGGCCTGCCCCCTGCTCGACGAGCAAGGGGAGCGCCCGCTCCATCTCGGCGAGACCGTCCGCATCGCCGAGGTAGGCGCGGGCGAAGCCGCGGTAGCCGAGCGCACGCGCCGGCTCGGGCAGGCCGAGCGTCTCGGCGAGCACGCGCGCACGGTCGGCGGCGGCGATCGCCTCGGCGTAGGCGCCGGCGATGGCGTGCGCGTTCGCGAGCTGCGCGTAGGCGGCGACGCGCGGCGGGCCGGGCCCCTCCTGCTCGAGCAGCGCGACGGCCTCGGCTGCGAGTGCGACATGCCGGCTCTCGCCCAAGCGCAAAGCAACGCGCGAGTAGAGCTGCAACGCCCGTGCCGCCGCTTCCGTGTCGCCGCGGGTACGGAGGGAGGCGAGCGCCTGCTCGAGCGCCTCGGCCGCCTCGCGCAGGCGGCCGGCCTGGAAGGCGGCGTCCGCCCAGCTGACAAGGAGGTTCGGCCGCTCCGGATCCTCGGGCGGCGTCAGCTCGAGCGCCCGGGCGAGCCGGGCCTCGGCCTGCGCGGTATCGAGGCCGAGCGCCCGCTCGCCGGCGAGCGCGAGGAAGCGGCGAGCAGGCGCGGCAAGCTCGTCGGCCTGCTCCGTGTTGCCGGCGGCCTCGGCGAGCTCGAGCGCCTGCAGGTAGTGGTGGGCGAGCACTTCGGCCAAGTCCTCGACCCGCTCGCCCGCCTGACGCTCGATCCAGGCGGCCGCAGAGCGGTGACGACGCGCCCGCTCCGCCCGCGGGATCTGGCCGTACGCAACGTCGCGCACCAGCAGGTGCCAGAACGAGTACTCGCTCTCCCCCTCCATCGAGCTCGTCCGGGCGGGACGGACGAGCTCCTTGCGGGCAAGCTCGTGCAACGCCAGCTCAAGCTCGCCCGGGTCCCGGCCGCCGATCTCGGCCAGCGCGCCCACCCAGAACACCTTCCCGAGGACAGCCGCGTCCTGGAGCAGGCTCTTACGCTCCGGCGAGAGCGTGTCCAGGCGGGCGGCGATCAGCGCCTGCACGCTCTCGGGCAGCTCCGACTCCGCCAGGGCCTCTCCGCCCGGCTCGAGGCCGCGGTCTGCGAGTAGGCGTACGAACTCCTCCGCATAGAGCGGGTTTCCGCCCGCCCGCTCGAGGATCGCTCGCTCGAGCTCCTGGCTGAGGACGGTGCTGGTGATGAGGTGGGAGACGAGCTCGGCCGTCTCCTGGTCCGAGAGCGGTGAGAGGTTGATCGTGTGGGCGTTGCGCTGCCCGGCGCCCCAGCCCGGCCGGCGCTCGTACAGCTCCGGCCGCGCGGTGCAGAGGATGAGCAGCGGCACGCCCTGCGACCACTCGGCCAGGTACTCCAGGAAAGCGAGTAGCGCGTCGTCCGCCCAGTGCAGGTCGTCGAACACGAGAACGCTCGGGCTGGCCGCGGCCAGCCCCTCGAGGAAGCCCCGCCAGGCCGTGAACAGCTCCTGCCGCTCGGCCGGTGAAGCCGCCTCGACGCCGACCAGCGGCGCCAGCCGCTGCAGCAGCCACTGCCGCTCCGGTTCATCGGGGGAGACGGCCGCCTCCAGCTTCGCCGCCGCCACCTCTGCCGAGTCGGACTCGAGGATGCCCGCCTCCGCCTTGACGATCTCGCCCAGAGCCCAGAAGGTGATCCCCTCGCCGTAGGGCGGGCAGCGGCCCTGCCGCCAGCGGAATAGCCCAGGCTTCGCGTCGGTGTAGGCGAACAGCTCCGCGACGAGCCGGCTCTTGCCCACGCCCGGCTCGCCGACGACCGTGACCAGCTGCACCGAGCGCTGCTGCGCCGCCCGCTCGAACGTCCCGATCAGCAGCGGCTTCTCCAGCTCGCGGCCGACGAGCGGCGTCTTGTAGGGACGGGTAACGTCGCTACCGAAGCGGGCGCGGGCCGCCTTCGGACGCCAGAGCGAAAGCGGCTCCGTCTTCCCCTTCACGGAGACCGGCGCCAGCGGCTCGTACTCGAACACCCGGCTCGTCGCCCGGTAGGTCTGCTCGCCGACCGCGACCCCGTTCACCGGCGCTGCGCTCTGAATGCGAGCGGCCGTGTTGACGACGTCGCCGGTCACGAGCCCCTCCCCCTGCTCGGGGCGAGCGCCGAGCGCCACCACCGCCTCACCCGTGTTGATCCCCACCCGCACCTGCAGGTGGAGATCGGGATCGGCCTCGTTCAACTCTGCGATCGCTTCCAGGATCGCGAGCCCCGCCCGCACCGCCCGCTCGGCGTCGTCCTCGTGCGCCACGGGAGCGCCGCAGACGGCCATCACCGCGTCACCGACGAACTTCTCCACCGTGCCCCCGTAGCGCTCGATCTCCTGCCGCAGGCGGGCATGGTACGGACGGATGCGGGCGCGCACGTCCTCCGGGTCCTGCTGCTCGGAGGCGGCGGTGAAGCCGACCAGGTCGCAGAAGAGCACGGAGACGACCTTCCGCTCCTCGAGCGCGGGCGTCGGTGCGATATCGGCGAGCGAAGCGCCGCAGAACGGGCAGAACGGAAACTCGCCGGGAAGCTCCTTCGCGCAGGCGGGGCAGATCACAAGTCGAGTCTAGGCTTGGCTGATACCCACCGGGACGGTCGCAGTGGCGCCCGTGACGTCGCCGAAGCGCTGTCCAGGCGAGGATCCGACCCAATCCGCGAACAAGATTGTGAGGAGGCCAGCGATGACGACCGAACCACTCGACGACGAGTTCTGGCGGCTGATCGAGCCGCTTTTGCCGAGAGTGCAGCGGCGCTCGCAGCACCCGGGCCGCAGGCGAATTGACGATCGGCGAGTGCTGAATGGAATCCTGTTCGTGCTCTCGACCGGCATCGCTT
>JBDTZN010000044.1:0-16088 GCA_040005095.1 Thermoleophilia bacterium
CGCGATCGCGCTCGATTTCGCGTGGTTCGCGCAGAGCGGAGGCCACGGGGATCACGCCGACGTCGAGATCGCGATCGAGCGCCGAGCTCCGGACTTCGATTCGTTCGGTGACCTGAACGCCGTCTTCGTCACTCCCCGCAACGTGGTCTACCAGGACGCCGGGCGGACGATCGTCGATTACTTCGGGCGCGCGGTTTCGATCCTCGACCGGCGCTCTCGGCGGCTCGTGGTCCAGGGCGAGGACCCCCACCTCGTCCACGAAGCCGCCTATCACTACATCGTCTCCGCCGTGGGCCGGCACCTGGACGCGCGCGGCTTGCCGCGCCTGCACGCGCTGGGCCTGGTCGGAGCCCAGGGAGCCGTCGCGATCATGCTTCCCTCGGGCGGCGGGAAGAGCACGCTCGCGCTGCAGGCGATCAAGACCGACGGTGTGAAGCTGCTTTCCGAGGACACACCGCTGCTAGACCGGCACGGGCGGCTGCACCCGTTCCCGCTGCGGATCGGGGTGAACGCGACCGACGCCGCGAGCCTGCCGGCCGGGAACGTGCGGCGCCTCGAGCGGATGGAGTTTCATCCCAAGCTCGCCCTCGAGGTTGAGGCGTTCACGGACGCGATCCATGTCGGGCCGGCCCCGCTTCGCCACATCGTGATCGGGCGGCGCACGCTCGGACGAAGCGCCTCGCTCGAGCGGCTGCCGCGGCGTCGAGCGGCGGGAACGCTGCTGCGCGAGGTGGTCGTCGGCGTCGGCGTCTACCAGGGGATGGAGTTCGTCCTGCAGCGCGGGATGCGCGACGTGCTGACGCAAGCTCGGCCCGCGGCGGTGCGCTCGGCCTGCTGCCTGGCGGCGCTTCGGAACGCGCAAGTCTGGCGGCTCAACACCGGGCGCGACCTCGACGCGAACTGGGACGCTCTGGAACCGCTGCTCCGCTAGAGGCGGTACGCCATCAGGATGGCGTCCACTTCCTCGCCGTCGCGCCGGTAGTGGCCGCGACGGACGCCCTCGCGCGCGAAGCCGAAGCGCTCGTACAGGCGGATCGCCGGCTCGTTCCACGGGAAGACGTGCAGCTCGAGCTTCGTCACGCCGATCTCGCGCGCCCAGTCGACCGCGGCGGCCAGCAGCGCCCGCCCGATCCCCTGGCCACGCCGATCGGCCGCCACCATCAGGCCGAGGTCGGCGACGTGCGGGCTCGCCGGATGCTGGTCGCGCGCCACTGAGAGCCGGCCGACGACCTGCCCGTCCGCCTCCGCCACGAACACGGCCGCGTACTGCCAGCGCCGGATCGCCTTGAGATAGCGCCGCTCCTCCCCTGCCGTCCGCCAGCTGCCGGTCGTGATCAGCCAGCCCTCCGGCTCGGCGCCGACGTCGCGCCCGAGCTCGACGAGCGCCTCGGCGTCGCGGGGCTCGGCCCTGCGAATTCGCACGCCGAAGCCAGGCTGAAGCCTGGCACCGGATTCAGACCGCATCAGTCGACAACGATGCCATGGCCTCCGCGGCGTGGATCTCCCGCGGCCGCGAGCTCCCCGTCCTCGCTGACGGTGACGGCGGCGGCTCCGCCGAAGTAGAGATTCCGCTTCGGCCAGCGCGTGAGCTCGTATCCGAGCCCCTCGAGCCGGTCGAGCTCGGCCGACTCGTGACCGCCTTCGCAATGGACGTGCGTGTGCTCGAGGTGCACGCGCGGGGCGGAGATCGCCTCCTCGACGGGCAGCCGGTGCTCCAGCACGTTCAGCGCCACCTGGAGGATCGCGCCCCTCAGCCGGATCGAGCCCGCGCTGCCGACGACGAGCCTCGGCGACCCGTCGGCGAGCGCAATCGACGGCGCCATCATGCTCGTCAGCCTGCGGCCAGGCTTGACCGGCAGCCCGCCGGCCAGGTCGTACTCGCCGAGCATGTTGTTCAGATGGATGCCCGTGCCCGGGACGACCACGCCGGAGCCGGAGCCGGTCGACGCCGAGAGCGACGCTGCGTTCCCCCGCGCGTCGACGACGGAGATGTGCGTTGTGCCGCCGGGTGCGGCGCTCTCCGCGAGCCCTGTTCCAGGCGCGCGTACACGCCCGCGCGCGGCCGCAACTGCAGCCTCCGAGTAGAGCCGCGCAGGGAGACCGCCGCGGTACAGCTCCGCAGCGAAGCTCCCCTGGCGCGTCCGGGTCATCTCGCGCATCACCTCGACGAGGGCCGCGATCGCCTCCGCGCTTCCGGGGCGCGGCGGGGGTCCCCCGTCGAGCAGCCGGAGCGCGAGCCCGATCAGCAGCCCCCCGGACGAGGGAGGCGGGTTCGAGACGAGCTCGGTGCCACGGAAGGGAGAGCGAACCGGCCGGCGCCAGATCACGCGGTACTCGGTGAGGTCGCGCTCTGTCAGCTCCCCTCCGCCGGCGCGGACGTGTTCGACGACCGACCGGCCGAGTTCGCCGCCGCGGTAGAGGTCGTCCGCGCCGTGCTGCACGAGCCGTTCGATCGTCGATGCGAGCTCGGGGGTTGCGAACCGGTCGCCCGTGACGATCCTTTCCTGCAGGCCGTACATCGCCCGGCCGTCGTCGTTGTGCCGGAGAATCAGGTCGAGGATGTCGTGGAGGAAGTCCTGCGCCGGTGTGAGCTCGAAGCCGTCGCGCGCGAGCTCGAGCGCCGGCTCGGCGAGCGTGGCGAGCGGCAGCGTCCCGTAGGCCCGGTGAGCAGCCTCGAGGCCTGCGGGAACACCCGGGACGGCCACCGACGCCGCTCCGATCTTGAAGATCTGCGCCGACTCGCCGTAGAGGACGTTGACCTCCTCCATCTCGCCTGCGCGGCCGTCGAGGCCGAGCCCGGGGACAACGGCGAAGAAGTCGAGCAGCCGCGAGGCGCCGTCGCGCGCACGGTGGACGAGCATGAAGCCGCCGCCGCCAGGGCCGGTCAGCGGTGACTCGGTCACCCACGACGCCAGTCCTGCGGCTATACATGCGTCGACGGCATTCCCGCCTGCGGCGAGTACGCGTGCACCGGCTTCGGCGGTGAGCGGGTGCCCGGCGGCTATCGCGCCCCTCATGTCGAGGAGCGTAACCGCCGATACGCACCGCAGACGGCCGCTCGCCCGTTACACCTGAGACCCCCCGTAAGAACCCTTGGAAAGACTCCTCCCCGCGAACCACCTCCCCAGTCGCCGCGTCCTCGTAGGCGTAGGCCTTCTGACGGTTGCTCTCGCGGTCGTGGCAGGCGCGCCCGGACTGCTCGGGCCACAGGTCTCGAAGGCGATCACCGATCTCGGCCAGGCTGAACCCGTCTGGCTCTGGGTCGCCGGGGCATTCTTCGGCGTGGCGCTGATCTCGGGCGCGTGGGCCTGGCGCGCGGGGCTTGTGCTCTGCGACGGCGAGACCGATCGCCTCGATGCAGCGGCCCGGTTCTGCTCGGGCTCGCTCGTCAACTCGTTCGCGCCTGCAAAGCTCGGCGAGGTCGTGCGTTTGGCGCTCTTCTCCCGGAAGATCGAGGGCGAGGACAAGCTTTGGAAGGCCGGCGGAATGTTCGCCGCGGTCGCTGCTGCCCGGGCCGTCGCTCAGGCGCTCATGGTCGCAGCGGGTTTCGCGACCGGAGCGCTTCCGCTCTGGCCGGTGTTCGTCTTCTCCGGCGCCGTCGCGCTGGCCGCTCTGGTCGCGTGGAGGACTCGCGACTGGCACGCAAACCGGCATGTCGGGCACGTGCTCGACGCGTTCCGCGCGCTCGGCCGCTCGCCCCGTCAGGCGATGCGGATCGTCGCCTGGTGCACCGTCTCGATGGCCGCCCGCGTCGGTGCGGCGACCGCCATCGCCACGGCACTCGGCATCTCGCACGCTCTGGTCGCGGCGCTGATCATCGTTCCGGCCCTCGACATCGCGGGATCGATCCCGCTCACACCCGGGAACATCGGAATCACGAGCGGCGCGATCGCGATGGCACTCGAGTCGCGCGGCGTCGATCTCACAACTGCGCTCTCCGCCGGAATCGCCCTGCACGCGGTCGAGACGGCGGCAAGCGTCGTCCTCGGCTCGGTCGGCGCGCTCATGCTCGCCCGGTTCCCGTCGGTGCGCTCCCGCAGGCTTTCGCTCGTCGCGGTCACAGCATGCACGACGCTCGCGCTCGCGGCCGCATTCGGCGCGACCGTGCTGCTCGAATACGTCTAGGCGCCGACTCGGCGGCGCCGTTTCAGGCTAGGTGGCTTCGCCGCCTGGCCGTCTGCGCTCCCTTACCAGCCCGCTGCGCGCGAGCCGCACCCCGCCCTAGGAGAGGTCTTCGAGGAAGCTCGGCGGCTCGAGGAGGTCGGCCCCGGTTCCCGTCGTTGCGAACGACCGCCGGCCGGCGCGCTCGCCGCCGAGGCCCGTCGCGACCACCGTGACCCAGACCTGTCCTGCAAGGCGGTCGTCGATGGTGGCGCCGAAGATGATGTTCGTGTCGTCGGTCGCAGCCTGCCGGACGACGCCCGCGGCCTCGTTGACCTCCATCAGCGTGAGGTCCTCACCGCCCGCGATCGAGAGCAGGATCCCTCTCGCGCCGGTCAGCTCGGTGTCGATCAGCGGCGAGCGCAGCGCGCGCTCGGCGGCTTCCTTGGCGCGGTTCTCGCCCTGCGAGGAGAAGCCGATGCCCATCAGCGCCGTGCCGGAGTCGCTCATGATCGTCCGCACGTCGGCGAAGTCGAGGTTGATCAGGCCCGGCATCGTGATCAGGTCGCAGATGCCCTGAACGCCCTGCCGGAGGACGTCGTCGGCGATCTTGAACGCGTCCAGCATCGACGTGGACTTGTCGAGCACCTCGAGCAGCCGGTCGTTCGGGATCACGATCGTCGTGTCGCAGGCTTCGCGCAGCGCCGCAACGCCGTCGGTCGCCTGCGCGCGCCGTCGCGTGCCCTCGAACCGGAACGGCGTGGTGACGATCCCGACGGTCAGCGCGCCGATCTCCCGCGCGATCCGCGCGACGACCGGAGCCGCACCGGAGCCCGTCCCGCCGCCCTCACCGGCGGTTACAAAGACCATGTCCGAGCCGCGGAGGGCGTGCTTGAGCTGGTCGTAGCCCTCCTCGGCGGCCTTGCGGCCGATCTCCGGATCGGCGCCCGAGCCAAGGCCTTGAGTGAGCTCACGGCCGATGTGGATCTTCGCCGGCGCATCGCTCATCTGCAGCTGCTGCATGTCGGTGTTGACCGCGACGAACTCGACCTGGCTGATGCCGGCGTCGATCATCCGGTTAATCGCGTTCAGCCCGGCTCCGCCGACGCCCACGACGCGGATGACTGCGAGATACGACGCGGAGTCGGCGCGCGGCACGCGGTGGAGCCGCGGCGGAGGCTCGGGAAGCGCCTCGAGATAGCGCGCGGCCGGAATCGGATCCGGCGGCTGCGGCTGAGGCGGCTGGGGGAATGGTGGCGTGGTCGGCTCCGGCACCGGCGGACCGGGGTCCGGCGGGACGGGCGTGGGCGGCTCGGGGACCGGCGGCGGATCGAGCTCCGGCACGGCCTCCTGGACCGGCGCGCGCTCTTCCTCCCAGCTCTGGACGTGCTCGACCGTGGACTCGGCAGGCTCCTCCGCTTCGGGCACGGCTTCGAGCGGCTTGCCCTCTGCCTGGCGCTGGGCGGCCTCGGTGGCCTTGAAGAGCTCCGCGAGGGGGCCCTCACGCATGCTCGCGCGTTTTCGCGCCATGGAGCACCTCCTTCGCCAGGTCGCGGTACGCCTCGGCGGCGTCCCCGGTGGGATCGTACTTGAGCACCGAAAGCCCCTTCACAGGCGCTTCGGCGTAGCGGATCGTCTTCCGGATCCGCGTCTTGAAGACGAGATCCCCGAAGTTCTCCCGCAGGATCTCGACGGCCTCGCGCGAGTGCAGGATCCGCTTGTCGAACATGGTCGGAAGGATCCCGACGATGTCGACGTTCGGGTTCAGGTTCTCGCGGATCATCGTGAGCGTGTTCTGGAGCTGGACGAGCCCGCGCAGGGAAAGGTATTCGCACTGGACGGGGACGATCACGCCGTCAGCAGCGACGAAGGCGTTGATCGTGAGGAGCCCGAGGGACGGCGGCGTGTCGATCAGGATGTAGTCGTAGGCCTCGCGTACGGGGAGCAGCGCCTTCTCGAGCGCGCGCTCGCGGCCGATCATGCTGGAGAGCGCGAGCTCGGCGCCCGCGAGGTCGATCGAGGCAACCGCGATGTCCACCTCGGCCGTCTCGACGATCTCCGTGATCGGAAGCTTGTGGACGAGGACGTCGAACATCGAGCGCTCGATCGAGTCGGGGTTGAAGCCCTGGCTCATGGTCAGGTTGCCCTGCGGATCGAGGTCGACGAGGAGGACTGTGTTGCCCTTCTCAGCGAGCGCCACGCCCAGGTTGAGCGTCGTCGTCGTCTTCGCCACGCCGCCCTTCTGGTTGGCGAACGCGATGACCCTTTTCAACGACGCTCCTTTGGTCGATTTGGTCCGCGTATTGGGACGTGGAAGTAGGCGGGACAGCCCCATCAGGCCTCCCTCTTCAACTCACGCTACCAGAGTCCTTTTCTCGCCAGAAAACACGCTTTCGACACAGTTTCGTCGCAGACACGTGCGCTGGTTCTCTTTAGGGTCCTGACCGGAGGGAGGCCCGCGGCCGGCCCCTGACGTGTTGGCCCGAAGAGGCGTGTCCCGGCCGGCCGGTCAGTCGTCCGGTTCGCCGTCGAAATAATCGAGGCGATCCAGGCGGCCGATCAGCTTGACGCCGCGGAAGGCGATCTTGTTCGACCGCGGGTAATAGGCCATGTCGTTCGGCTCTTTCGTCCCGTAGGCGAGCAGGGTCATCCCGCCCGGCCCGCCCTTGAACCTGTGCGCGACCCCCGTTCCCGGCGGGCGCGCGATCACGTGGCCCGCGCTGAGATCGTGGGTTCCCGGCTCCGGCTCCGAGCCGGCGGCGGCGGACGGCCAGAGCTCGAGTATCCCCTGGCCGTCGAGGATGACGAAGACCTCCTCCTCGGCGGAATGGCAATGCGGAGGCGCGCCGCGCTGGCCGTCCTCGAGCCTGAGCAGGTTCAGTCCCGTGTGCTCGGCGCCGGCCGACGCTCCGAGGTGCTTCGTCCTGCCGCCGTGCAGCGCTTCGACCTCGTCGGCGGCCACGACGTTCGCCGGCCGCGGGCCCGGCTCGGCGAACTCGAGCTCGCCGACCTTCTCCTCGACGTCCCACGGATCGTCGACGCGGCCTTCGACCCACGGATAGCCGATCCGGATCGCGTTCGACCGCGGCAACCAGCCGATCTCGGTCGGATGCCTGGTGCCGAAGACCAGCACGTCCAGCCCGTCGGGGCCGCCGCGCAGCGTGTGCTCGAAGTGGTTCGCCACCTGGACGATGCAGTCGCCGGGGCCGACCTCACAAACCTCCTCGTCCTGCCAGGCGAGCCCCGAGCCACCGAGAACGTAGTAGATCTCCTCGGACGCACCGTGGGAGTGCGGCGGCGTGGAGAGCTTCCCCGGCGCGATCTCGATCCTGTTCGCGCCGACTCCCTTCGCCCCGGCAGCGTCGCCCAGCAGCGACCACATCGCGTCCATCGGCCCCTTGGCGCGATGGCGCTTCTCGACCTCGTCCCAGTGCGCGATGCTCACGCGGGCGACTCTAGAAGGCCCTGGCTAGAGCTGCCACACCGGCGGCGAGGACCACGACAAGGAGGAGTGGCAGGCGCAGTCGCAAGGCGACCACGGCCGCACCAAGTCCGAGCAACCGCGCGTCGAAGACCAGCTCCCGGTCGCCGCCGACGGCCTGGGTCACCACCAGGGCCGAGAGCAGCGCGGGCGCGAGCAGCTCGACCACACCCGCGAGGCGAGGCGGGAGCGGTCGCCCGCCGAGGAGCACGGGCCCGACCGCCTTGAGCGCGATCGTCCCCACGCCGACGGCGGCCACCGTCAACCACACGCTCACCCGCGCCTCCACCCGAGCAGGCACACGGCGCTCGCGGCCACGATCGGGATCCCGGGGGCGGCAAACGGGATCAGCGCGAACGCGACCGCCGCGGCGAGAAGCGCGGCGGTGAGCGCTCTCCTCGTGCGCACCTGGGGGACGAGCAGCGCGAGGAAGAGCGCGGGGAACGCAGCATCGAGGCCCAACCTGCGCGGGTCGCCCAGCGCGCCGCCCCCGAGGACGCCGATCGCCGTGCCTGTGTTCCACGCAACGTAGAGAACGAGCCCGGCGCCGGCGAGCACGCGGAAGTCGAAGTTCCGCCGGCTCGCGATCGCCCAGGACTCGTCGACGATGAGCTGTGCCCCGAGCAGCCGGCGCAGTGTCCCCCCGGAGAAGCCCGGCGCGGCCGACACGCTGATCGGCACGTAGCGCGCGTTCAGGAGCAGAGCCGCCGCGATCGCCGCGGCGCTTCCGCCTGCGGCCCCGAGGATCGACGCGGCCGCAAACTGCGCCGAGCCGGCGAAGGTCGTCGCGGACATGACGAGCGGCGCTGCAATGCCCATCCCCGCGGCGCGGGACAGGACGCCGAACGTCGCGCCGAAGGCGAGGACGGCGATCGCGATCGGCGCGGCGAGGCGCGCGCCGTCGCGATACCGGGAGCCCGTCACATGGCAATCATCTCGGAGGCAAATGAGTCTGCGCACGCGGAGACTGCCGTCCGCGCCCGCTCGTCACCGTCGACGCGCGCCCAGGCCTCGGCCTCGAGCACGAGCGTGCGGAGCTCGCCGAGCAGCTCAGAAGCCGCGGCGCCCCCACGCTCCAGCTCCTCGATCCGCTCGAGGCGACCCAGTACGGCGCGCGCTTCGTCCATGTCTCGACGGTAGCGGCCCGGCCGAGCCGAAATGTCGCAACTCTGTGCCTAACTGGCTTGCGCGGCGTAGAAGCCTGCGGGACGCGGACGCAGGCCAAGCAGCGCCTCGTCCAGCGACTCGACGAGCGTGGGGCGATCGCCGTGCGCAAGGGCCTCGACGAGGCTCCGGCGAACCGCCTCCTCCGCGCTGCCGGCACCTTCGCCCGCGACGAGCCCGCGCAGGGACTGGAGCAGCGCCGCACGGTCGCGGCCCGATTCGCCTAACAGCACCGACGCTCGCATCGCTGCGGCCCAGAGCCCGTCCGTCCCGCCGAGCAGCGCCGCGAGCGACTCCCGCAGCTGCTCGGAGCGGAACGGCTCGGCCTGGAAGAGCGACAGCTCCCAGCGATCGAGGGCCTCGTTGAGCTCCGGGTCTTCGCCGGCGGCGCCCAGGCGCGTGCGGAGGTCGGCCGCGAGCCGGCCGCGGAAGGAGTCGAGGCGGGTCGGCTCGCCGTTCGGCTGGGTCGCGGCGATCGGCGGGACGGGACGGATCCCGTACGGCCGCCAGTCCAGCCGCTCGAAGAGGACGGGGCCGGCGGCGATCGGGCCGGCAGTGGCAAGCCGGAGCGCAGTGACCGCGTCGGAGAGCTCGCCGGGAGCGTCGGGCGCCTCCGAGGAGCCGGGTGCCAGCGCTCGCTCGAGCTCGAGGACGCTGAGCCGGTCGACCTCTCGGCCGAAATCCGGCGGCAGGAGGCCGGTCGCCTCGGGCCACAGGCGCGCGAGCTCGCCGGCCGCGGCGACCCGCACGCGGATCCCGTCGCCGAGCTCGATCTGCGTGCCCACCGAGATCCCCACGAGCGGAGCGACGGCGGCGTAGGAGTGCCCGTCGCCGAAGAGCGAGCGCTCGAGCTTCGCGTAGGCCCGGTCGAAGGCTTGGTCGTCCCAGTCGAAGCCGCCGCAGATCTCGGCCGTCTCGACAAGGAGCGGCAGGAGGATGCTCGCGAAGAGCGCATCGTCGGGCGAAGGACGCGCGCCCGCGTGTGCGCGCGCGAAGATGGCGGCAGCCTGCTCACGGCGCAGCTCGTCGAGCGCGATCCGCGCGTCGTCGCGCTTTGCGAGCCTCGACGCGCGCTCTTCGAGGAACGGGCGGACGAGCGCGCGGTACTCGTAGAGCGGCGGACGACCGACCGCGCCGTGCTCCTCGAACGCGAACGGCAGCTCGGCGCCGGCCTCCAGCTCAGCGCAGAGCACGCGGAAGGCGCCGAGGCAGAAGGCACGCAGGGTGCGATGAAGGGCGGGAGCCCGCATGCCTGAGCGTTACTGCGCGGCGGGCGACTCTCCTGCCGAGCCAACTTAGTAACAGTCTGTTACTTGGAAGGCGGAGCGCTGGGCTCAACGCCGGGTTGGCACTCCGGGCACCAGTAGGCGAGGCGGGCGTCGTCGCCCTGCAGCCACGAGCGGATTGGCGTGCCGCAGCGCCGGCACGCGCGACCGGCCCGGCCGTACGCCTGCCGCGGCGCGTGGGCGCCGTCCAGCGACGCACGCATCTTCGCGGCAGCCTCCTCCAGCACCGCCCGCAGCTCCTCGTCGCTCACGTCGCCGAGCGGTCGCCACGGCGAGACGCGCACCGCCCACAGCGCCTCCGCCCGCCAGACGGTTCCGATCCCGGCGACGAGGCGCTGGTCGAGGAGCGCGTCCCCGACCTGGCGCCCTCGAGCCTCGCGGCGGAGCGCGGCAACCATGTCGTCGATCCGCGGCTCCTCCTCGAGGATGTCCGGCCCGAGCCGGCGCCCCACCGCGGAATCGCGACGCAGTTCGAGCACCGGCCCGTTCCAGAGGACTCCCTCCACCTCCGACCCGCGCAGGACGAGCCACGGCTTGCCGCGCCGCGCCGTTCCACGGCGGTCGAGCCGCCAGCGACCGGTCATCCGCAGATGGCTGCGCAAGACGAGGCCGCCTTCGAAATGGAGGAGCAGGTTCTTGCCGACGGCCTCGACGCTCTCGAGCAGCCGCCCGTCGATTCGCTCCGCAATCTGCTTGACGGCGGCGCGGGGATTCGGCGTCTCGACCTCCACCCGCTCGCCCACAAGCGGCTGCAGAAGCCGTGCCGCACGATGCAGCGAATCCCCTTCGGGCATGACAGGGAATCTACTCAGCCCCGATATTTGGCATCTTGTGGATGCGATGAGCCCTTCCGGACTGAACATCGCCGCTCTCGCGAAGCGGACCGGCGTTGCCGCGGACACGCTGCGGAAATGGGAGCAGCGGTACAAGATCCTCTCCCCCACGCGCACGAGTGGCGGGCAGCGGCGCTACAGCGAGATCGACGTCGCCCGCGTGGAATGGCTCGTCGAGCGGCTCGCGGACGGGTACCGGATCGGCGAGGCTGCGGCTCTGCTCGGCGGGGCCGCCGGCGAGACGAGCCGCACGCCCAAGGAGCATCGAGAGGCGCTCCTCGCCGCCGCCATAGCAGCCGACCCGGAGGCCGTGGCGCGACTGCTCGACCAGGCATTCGCGCTCCATCCCCTCGTCGAGACCCTCACTTCGGTCGTCGAGCCGCTCCTGCGCCGGATCGGCGACGAGTGGCAGGCCGGCAACTTCACTGTCGCGCAGGAGCACCTCGTCAGCGGGGCGGTCCGCGCACGCATCGAGCGCCTACTCGCCGACGCGCGCGGAGGCGTGCGGGGGGTCGCCGTCCTCGCCTGTCCTCCCGGCGAGCGCCACGACTGCGGACTGTTGATGCTGGCCGTGCTGCTGCGAGCGGACGGCTGGCAGGTCGCGTATCTCGGCGCGGACACGCCGCTGGAGGATGCGTTCGACCTCGCCGAGCGGCTCGACGCGCGCGCGCTCTGCCTGAGCGTGACCATGCCGGACGCCCTGGAGACGCTGATGCCGGCGATCCGGCAGCGCGACGGGCTCGAAGTGTTCGTAGGCGGCATGGGTGCGACGGCGAAAGCGCTCGAGTCCACAGGTGTCCGCTATGTGAACTCGAATCTCTCGAGCGCGGTGCAGGAGCTGCGCGAGCTCGTGGCGTGAGCCTGCGGACGCGCGCCGCGCTCGCAGGCGCGGCCGCCGCGACGGTCTGGGGCCTCCTCGAGCCGCTCGACATGCGGCTCTTCAGCTCCGACTACTCCGACATCGCGGTGCTCGGCAAGGCCGTGGCGAGAGGACGCGGCTGGCGGCCGATCGGCTTCGCGATCCACGCCGCAAACGGAGCTGCGTTCGGCGTCGCGTTCGACGTGGTGCGGCAGCGCACCGGTCTTCCGAAGCGTCCACTGGCGCTCGGCGCCGCACTGGGCGAGCACCTCGTGCTCTTTCCGCTGGGGTACTTCGTCGACCGCTACCACCCGGCACGCGGGGAACCAGGCGTGGCGCCGATCTTGCTCAGCCAGAGCGCGTTCGCGCAGGCGACTGCGCGCCACGCGCTCTTCGGCTACCTGCTCGGACGCTGGGCCTAGGCGCCTTTGGCCGCGCTCGAGAGCCGCTGGACGATGCTCGGTGGGATGCGCGTTCACTCGCGTGTCGGGGGGCCGCTGGGCGGGCGGGCCATCGTGCTCGTCCACGGGATCGGGGTTTCGAGCCGCTACTTCGTGCCGCTGGCTCAAATCCTCACCGAGCGGTGGCGAGTGGTCGCCGTCGACCTGCCCGGCTGGGACGGCAGCGACAGCCCGCCGAGCGCCCTCGACATCCCCGGCCTCGCCGGTGAGCTGGGCGCCTGGCTGGACGCCGAGCGGCTCGAGCGGCCGCACGTCGTCGCCAACTCGCTCGGCTGCCAGATCACGGTCGACCTGGCGGCGCGGGAGCCCGAGCGCTTCGAGCGGATCGTCCTGATCGGGCCGACCGTGGATCCGCGCTACCGCACGCCTCTCCGGCACGCGCCGCGCTTCTTCGTCGACGCCGTCCGCGAGCCGCCGTCGCTGCTGCCGATCATCGTCCGCGACTACCTGCGCTTCGGCCTGCGGCGCTTCGTGGCGACCGCCGGCGCCGCGCTGCGTGACCGCCCGGAGGAGAAGCTGCCGCGCATCCCTTCCCCGACCCTCGTGATCAAGGGCGCGCGCGACGCGTTCGTCTCCACCGACTGGGTCGAGGAGATGGTGGAGCTGCTACCCGGCGGGGAGCTCGCCGTCGTCCCCCGCGCGCCGCACGCCACCCACTACGCCGCCCCGCGCAGCGTGGCCGAGCTCGTCGAGGGCTTCATCTCGGTCTAACCCGCCAGTCCGGGCGCAGCAAGAACCAAGTTTGTGGCTCAGAGCCACAAACCGTCCAGTTGTGACAGTCCATCGACATCACGCTCATGGAGCGAAGCGGCCTCGACTGTCACAGCTTCCGCGATAGTGGCTCAGAGCCACAAAGTCCGACAGGGCCGGGAGGAGCTAGTAGGAACGTGCGGATGTGGCCGGCGAGCTCGGCGGGCGCGTCGAACATCGGGACGTGGCCGGCGTGCGGCAGCACGACTAGGCGGACGTCCGGCAGCCCGCGCGTCCATTCGTCGGCGAGCCGCCGCGGGAGGAGCGGATCGCGCTCGCCCCAGACGAGCAGGGTGGGAACGCGAACGGCCGCCAGGTCGTCGCGGATGTCGTGGCGGACGGCGTGGAGGCCGCCGCGGAGGAGACTCGCCGGCCCGGCGAGGAGGCCGTCGCGAAGCGCATGGGCGAGCAGTGTCGGCGGCGCGTCCCGGACCGTCGCGAGCAGCGGCAGGACGTGGCCGGCGACGCCGCGCCCCGTCGGCACACCGGCGGGCGCGACGAGCACCAGCCGGCGCACCGCTTTCGGCCGTTGCGCGGCCAGCTCGGCGGCGATCAGGCCGCCGAGGGAATGACCCGCGACGTCGGCGCCGGCGAGTCCTTCGTCGTCCAGCCAGTCCCCGAGCCATGCGGCCGCGTCGTGCGGGCCGAACCCCTGCACCGCGCCGAAACGCGGCAGATCGACGACGCGGACATCGCGATCCTCGAAGAACGGGAGCACCGGCCGCCACCAGCGGCCGGACCCCGATAGTCCGTGGACGAAGACGAGGGTGTTCAAGGACGAAGCACGGCGCGCCGCGGCCCTGCGACGAACCCCGCTTCGAGGAGCAGAGGCATCACGTCGGTCTCCCCCACCGGTTGCCCGTCGAAGCGTTCGACGGCCAGCCGCTTCGCGCCGCCCGCGCGCACGTGCTGCACCAGGGCCGCCAGCGCAGGGCGCAGCCAGTCCTCGTCGGGTTCTCGGAGCGGCACGAGCGAGCGGCCGCCGCGCTCCACGAAGAGGGCCGGCTCGCCGCCGAGCAGGATCACCTGGGCGCCTGCGACGCGGGCCGCACGCGCACCGGCCCGCTTCGGCCACGGCAGCGCCGCGCCGTAGGGCTGGGCGGGGTCGGCGGCCGCGAGCACGAGCGGCTCCGGCTCCTCGTCCTCGCGCGCACGTAGCTCGCGGAGGCGCTCGACCGCGCCCGCGAGCGCGAACTGCGCCCCCCCGAGTCCCTCGACGAAGTAGCCGCGGCGGCAGATCCCGATCGTCTCGAGCGCCTTGAGCTCGCCGTAGACCGCGCTGTAGCCGCCGGGGATCCCCTCGCCGCGCACGCCGTCGCGCGTGACGATGCCCTGGCGCTCCAGCAGCAGCTCGGCGAGCGCCCGGCGCTCGCTCGTGCCCGCGAACAAACGCTCGGCGAGCGACCAGCGGCCCTGCGTCGCAGTGATTCCCGCGCTGCGACGACGGGAGAACCGCGTCGCTCGGCGGCTGACGGGACGCGGCGTCTGGTACCGGCGGCCGGCACGGAGCGGCGTCCAGGCGTCGTTCGTCACCTCGCCGGCCCAGACCAGGTCCCAGAGGGCGGGCAGCGCGGCCTCGGGCTCGAGCCCGGTTGCGGTGACGAGGTCGAACCAGAACTCCGCGCTGCGGCCGAGCGCCTCGCGGATCTTGTCGTGCGTCTCACCCTCCGGTGGCGCGGTCCCGGCCGGACGGCCAAGCACCGGCGCGTCCTCGCGGAAGAACAGCGCGACCCGGTCGAGCCCGGCCCCGACCCAGACGACCTCGCCGGACGCGCAGAGGGCGTCGAGCTGGGCGGGCTGGTAATTCTGGACGCGGCGCGGCAAAACGTCCGACTCCCACAGCGACACCGGCAGCGCGAGCCCCTGCAGGGGGACGAGCGCCTCACGCAGTGTGGCGCGCCGGTCGATGCCGTGCCAGCGCGGCAGGAAGCGTCCGAACGCGGCCTGCTCCGCCGGCTCGACCTCCTTCCGCAGCGCGGCGAGCGAAGCGCGGCGCAGGCGCCGCAGGACGTCCGGATCGCACCACTCGCGCTCCGTCCCTCCCGGCCTGAGCTCGCCCCGGACGAGCAGGTCGCGCCGCTCCAGCGCGGAGAGCTCGGCCTCCACGTCCTTGCCGAAGCGCTTGTTCGCCTCGGCGGTCGTGAACGGACCACGGCCTTTCGCGTAGCGCAGCAGGAGCGAGTTGAGCGGATCGTCGCCACCCTCGAGGAAGACCTCGGGGAGCCCACCCGGCGGCATGACGCCGAGCGCGTCCCGGTAGCGGCCCGCATCCTCCGCGGCGATCAGCCGCTCCTCGCCCGCGAAGCGCACGAGCAGTGCCCGCCGCTCGGCGACGAGGATCGCGGCAAACGCCTCGTCGTACTCGCCGACGCGCAGGTCGCCGCGCAGGCGCAGCTGGTCGTGCAGCTCGTCGGGATTCCGCGGGGTCGGCACGAGCGAGGCTTCGACCTCGGCGACCGCGTCGGGATCGAGCAGATCGCGCAGCTCTTCCTGGCCGAGCAGCTCGCGCAGCAGGTCACGGTCGAGCGAGAGCGCCTGGGCGCGTTTCTCCGCCGGAGGCGTGTCGTCCTCGTACATGTAGTTCGCGACGTAGTCGAAGAGCAGCGAGACCGAATAGGGCGAGGCCGATTGCGTCTCGACGTCGACGAGATCGATCTCCCGCGTCCGCAACCCCTGCAGCAGGCGCTTCAGCGCCGGCAGGTCGAAGACGTCCTGCAGAACCTCGCGATAGGTCTCGAGGATGACCGGGAACGAGCCGTACTTGCGCGCGACCTGCAGCAGCCCCTGCGCCTTGAGGCGCTGCTGCCAGAGCGGCGTGCGCTCGCCGGGACGGCGGCGCGGGATCAGCAGGGAGCGGCCCGCGTTCTCGCGGAAGCGCGCGCCGAACAGCGCCGAGCCGGCGAGCTCGCCGACGACGAGCTCCTCCAGCTCCTCGGGCGCGATCAGCACCTGTTCGGTCGGCGGCGGCGCGTCTGCGTCGGGGAGGTGGAGAGCGATCCCGTCGTCCGACCAGATCGACTGGACGTCGAGGTCGAGCGTCTCGCGCAAGCGCGCTGCGATCGCCATCGCCCAGGGCGCGTGCACGCGGGCGCCGAACGGCGTGAGGATGCAGAGCCGCCAGTCGCCGATCTCGTCGCGGAAGCGCTCGACGAC
>JBDTZN010000128.1:0-4737 GCA_040005095.1 Thermoleophilia bacterium
TCACGCCGCAGAAAGATCGTGAACGAGATCGCGCAGTGCCACACGTTCCACCGGTCGATCAGGCAGCTCTCGTCGCGACGAACAGGCGGAAGTCGCGGTACGTCTGCTGCGCGAGGGACTCGATGAACGAGCGAAGTTCTTCCGTGCGGCCCACGGTCGCGAGGACGAGATCGAACCGCATGCCCAAGTGGATCCTATCGGCGCGCCCCCTCGAACACCGCTCGGAAGCAGGCGAGCTTTCGCGCCGGTCGTTCGTCGACAGTTCGGACCTTGCGAGGGGTCGTCAGTTTGGGGGTCACCATCGCGGTGGCGCTGAGCCTGTCCGCGGGTGCGCTCGCCGAGCGTCCGCTCCGGACGAGCTTTGTCGACCCGGTGACGCTCGCGTGCCCGGACAGCGACCTCGACCTGGCGCGGATGAGCGCGGCTGGGGCGACAGCGGTCCGCCTGACTGTGTACTGGAGCCAGGTGGCCCCAGCGGGAATCGAGGTAGGGGGAGAGCCGAGGGAGCCGCGCCGCTGGGTCGCGCCGGCGGAGTTCGACGCGACCAATCCGGACGATCCCGCCTACCGCTGGGAGGGGACTGATCGTCAGGTCAAAGCCGCTGTGGCTCACAGCCTCGACCCGATCCTGACCGTCCAAGCCGCGCCACTGTGGGCGGAGGACGGCGACGCGAGCGTGCGCTCCGGTCAGGACTGGCGGGTGGACCCGACCGAGTTCGGACGGTTCGGCTCGCGGGCGGCGCGCCTACTCAGGCAGCTCCGAGGGCTGCCCCGGGTCCGCTACCGGCAGGCCTGGAACGAGCCGAACCTGTCGTTCTTCCTAGGGCCCCAGCTCGCGCGCGCCGGGCCCGAAGATCGATCCCGCGAACGTCATCTCCACCGATCAATACCGAGAACTGATCAACGCGTTCGCGGACGGCATCCATTCGGTGCATCCCGACAACGTCGTCGCGACGGGCGGGCTCGCCCCGGTCACGATCAACGAAGGCGGGATTGCGATCGCCGTGGGTCCGCTGATGTGGATGCGCAAGCTGCTCTGCCTCCCGACCGCAAACCGCCCGCTCCCCGACTGTCCCGCAGTTTGCTTCGACGCGTGGGCCACGCATCCGTACACGTAAGGCGGCCCGACGCACCACGCGAACCGCCCGGACGACGTCTCGCTCGGCGACCTGCCGGACCTACGGCGCGTCCTCAACGCCGCCGTGGCGGCCCGCCGCCTGGTCTCGACCGCGCCGCTCCAGCTCTGGTACGAGACGATCACGACGTCGAGGCGGCTGTCGCGCACGGCAGCTCGCGAGTCTAGTTCGCCCCGAAGTCCTCATTACACTGGCGGCGAATGCTCCGCGGGGTCGTCGCCGGTGCCACGGTAGGGATAGCGCTGTTCTGCGTCACGATCGCCGGCGCGTGGACGCAACGAGATACGGTGGACAGCCGGCTCGCGACCGGACCGTTCGAGACCGCCTTCCTCGATCCCGGCGCCTTTCAGCAGGCCGGGGCGCCCCTCGCGTTGGGTCGCGTGACCGGTGCCGGGGCGACCTCAGTCATGCTCGTCCTGTACTGGTTCACCGTCGCGCCGTACGAGGCACGCCCGGCGAGCTTCGATGCGACGAATCCGGCCGACCCGGCCTATCGCTGGGATTCCTTCGATCAAGCAGTCCGCGCGGCGTCGGCCGCCGGCTTGCAGCCGATCGTGCAGGTCTACGGAGCACCACTCTGGGCCCAGCGGCCGGGCGCCGGGCGTGCGACGACGGTCCGTCCAGATCCCACTGCGCTGGCACAGTTCGCCCGAGCCGCTGCCACGCGCTACAGCGGTCGCTTCGGCGGCCTCCCGCGCATCCGGCGCTGGCAGGTGTGGAACGAGCCGAATCTCAGCTATTTCGTCAGCCCGCAGTACGCGAACGGCGCGGCGGTCTCGCCCGAGTGGTATCGCGCGATGGTGAACGCTTTCGCGACGGCGGTTCATGCGGTCGACCCGAGCAACGTCGTCATCGCCGGCGGAACATTCCCGTTCGGAGGCCCGGGCTCCGACGTGTACCCGCTGCAATTCATGCGCGAGATGCTGTGCATGTCCGGAGCAGCCGAGCCGAAGCCGACCTGCAACCAGCGCGCACAGTTCGACGTCTGGGCTCACCACCCGTACACCCAGGGCGGCCCCACGCATCGTGCGGTCAATCCCGACGGCGTCTCCTTGGGCGATCTTCCGAAGATGCGCCGGATGCTCGAAAGTGCAGTCTCGGCCGGACACATTGTGACCCGCCGCCGCCTTCAGTTCTGGGTGACTGAGTTCAGCTGGGAGTCGAAGCCCCCGGACCCCGAAGGCGTGCCGGCGCAGCTTCAGGCGCGTTGGGTCGCAGAAGGTCTTTACCGCATGTGGCAGGCGGGGGTGTCGTTGGTGACGCGGTTCCTCGTTCGAGACGATCCGCTCGCCACGAGCTCGTTCCAGTCCGGTCTCTACTACTACGACGGGCCGGGAGGGCGATACAGCCGGCCGAAGCCGGCGCTGGCCGCCTTCCGCTTTCCGTTCGTCGCGTTTCCGAGCCGCGGTCGCGTATTCGTGTGGGGCCGGACGCCGGCCGGGCGACGGGAGAACGTGATCGTCGAGCGCTCCACAGGCCGGAGCCCCTGGACACGCGTCGTCGTCCTGCCGACGGATCGGTCCGGGATCTTCACGCGCCGCGTCATCGCCCCTCCGACCGGATCCCTCAGGGCTCGGCTCGTGGGCGGGGGTCCCGCCGCGGTGCCTTTCGCTTTGAAGGCACCGCCGAACGTGACCCTCACGAGCGTGTTCGGCAAGTGATCCTCCTAGTGCAGCGCCCGAAGATACGTCCAGGCCTCGCGCAGGCCGCGCGGACGTAGGACGACGAGCAGCGCCGCATAGAGCGCAAATCCGCCCACGGCCGCCGGAATCCCGCCCACGAGCAGGGCGAAGACCCCGAAGGCGGCGCCCGCCAGCGCGCCGACGACGACTGCCAGGCGCGCGAGGCCGGCCAGGGAGAGCGTCAGCATCCGTCTCGAGACGCCGGCCATCAGCGCGACGAGGACGCCCGCCGTCGTGACTGCGAGTCCCAGCGCGATTCCCGGAAGCCCGAACACCTCGCGCAACGCGATCGTGACCGGAACGTGCACCACGAGCGCTCCGATCGCGACCCCGACGAGGAACCGGCTCCGCTCGAGCACGAACACGAGCGGAAAGGTCACGGTGAAGGCGACCGTGGCGAACATCCAGGGCGCGAAGGCGACGACGAGCCGGCCGAGCTCGCTGCCGACGTGCCCCGCGAACGCATCGCCGAGCACGACGGCGACGATCCGTCCGCCGACGAGCGCGAAGACTCCCGCCGCCCCCGCGATCAGCGCGAGCGACAGCCACGACGCGTGGACGACGTGTCGGGCCGCGCTCTCGTCGTCGATCCCCCGGCGCGTGAGCGTCGCCGCCGAGACGAGCGACAGCGCGGACGCCGTGGCCGTCACGAGCGTCGCAGCGAGGAGGTACGCATACGAGAGGCTCGTCACCTCGCCGACGCCGAGGCTCGTCGACAGCCGCAGGGAGATCAGGTACAGGCCCTGGATCGCAAGGGGTACCGCGGCTCCACGCATCAGCGCGGCGAGCCGGACCCGGACGCCGACGATCGATGCATGACCGCCTCGCAGGTCGCCGCGGAGGATCACGAAGAGCGCGGGCAGCCCGAGCGAGAACGCCCCGTTCGCGAAGAGCCCCCACGCGAGCGCGATCAGCCCGTGGGCGTCGGCGAGCACCAGAAAGATCGCGAGGCCGAGCACCGCGCCTCCCGCGTAGCCGAACGCCGCGACGCCGTAGGAATCCCGTGCGGCCAGGGCGCTTGCGAAGAGGGACGCGAGCAGCTGCATGAACGCGGCGGGTACGAGCCAGACGAGAGCGCGGCCGGCCAGGTCCGCGGAGGCCGGAGGGAGCCCGCCGGGCAAAGCGTCGCCGACCGGGCCCGAGAGCAGCGCGACGAGCACGGCGACGGGTACGGCCAGCGCGATGAACGTGAGCGCGTATGCGCGCGTCTCGCCACCGAGCCGGTCCTGCGCCGCAGCGCGCGTCAGGTCGGGGACGACGACGAGCCGGAACGCCTGCGCCGCGAGCACGAGCACGAGGTAGATCGCGTACGCGGCGAGGAAGCCGTCGGTCTGGGCGTCGCGGCCGAACTTCTGGGCGAGCAGCGCGCCCGCGACCGCCGCCGAGCCGCTGATCGCGAGCATCGACACGCCCGTCTGGATCCCACTCCTTACAGCACTCTTACGAGTGGCGGGCATACTCATGTCCGCAGCCTCGGGCATCTTTCCATCATGACTTCGCCGACGAACGACACGCTCTGGGATGAGGAATCACTCGCTCGACTGGAGCGAGATTTCGGCGACCAGTACAGCGGCCGCACCGTGCTCGTCACGGGCGCCGACGGCTTCATGGGCTCCCATCTGACCGAGGGTCTCGTCGCGCTCGGCGCGCAGGTCCACGCGTTCGTCCGGGCGACTTCGAGCGGCGCGCTGAACAACATCTGGCACCTGCGCCAGCAGCTCAAGGTGCACTTCGCCGACTTGACCGACCGGCACTCGATCGACCTGCTCGTCCGCGAGCTCTGCGAGGCGCCCGACAAGCCGTACGTCTTCCACCTCGGCGCCCAGGCCCACGTCGGCGAGTCGTGGCACCGCCCCTACGAGACGGTGATGGCGAACACGGTCGGGACGCTGAACCTGCTCCAGTCGATCGTCAACCACG
>JBDTZN010000129.1:0-4700 GCA_040005095.1 Thermoleophilia bacterium
CTTTGACTGACCGTTCAATCACGCCGGAGGAGAAGCGGCGGCGGATCCTCGCGGCGGCGGTCCGCGTCTTCGCCCGCAAGGGCTTTCACGCCTCGCGCGTGGGCGACATCGCCGAGGAGGCGGGCGTCGCGCACGGGCTCCTGTACCACTACTTCGAGTCGAAGGACGAGCTGCTCGAGACGATCTTCCACGACACGTGGAGCGACCTGCTCGCGGCCATGCGCGACGTCGAAGAGTCGGACGCGACCGCTCGCGAGCAGTTGCGCGGCGTCGCTGCGATCCTCCTGCGCTCGTGGCGGCGCGACCCTGAGCTCGTGCGCGTACTCGTGCGCGAGGTGGCGCGGAGTCCGCACCTGCAGGAGCGGCTGGCCGAGGTCGGCGAGGCGTTCGCGGCGATCCGCCGGATGATCGAGCGCGGCCAGGCGGCCGGCGAGTTCCGGCCCGATCTCGACGCGCGGCTTGCGAGCTTCGTGTTCTACGGAGCGCTGGAGGAGACGCTGACCGGCTGGGCCTTCGGACAGCTCCCGGACGACGACGAGCAGGTCGCGCTGGCCGAGTCGACGATCGTGGACGTGGTGTGTGGCGGCTTCGCCGGTGTTCCGGCCGGCGCGGCGGTCTGATGGACGAGCGCGGAACCCCTGCGGCGAAGGTCATCCCGCTCCCGGCGCCGCAGAAGCGACTGGTCTGGCTGCTCGGCTTCGGCGCCTTCGGCCTGGCGTTCTCGCTCACGACGACCGCGGCGTACCTTCCCCCGCTGCTCGGCAAGTTCACCGATTCGCGGACGCTCATCGCGCTCGTGCTCGGCTCGGAGGGAATCTTCGCGCTCACCCTCCCGCTCGTGATCGGGCCGTGGAGCGACACGTTCCACACCCCGATGGGACGCCGGCGGCCGTTCATGTTCGTCGCGCTCGGCCCGATGTGCTTCTGCCTCGCGCTGATGGCGTTCATGCCGCGGCTCTGGCTGATGACGCTCGTCGTCCTCGCCTTCTTCTTCGCGTACTACGTCTACGAGCCGCCGTACCGAGGCCTGTACCCCGACCTGCTCCCGAAGTCCCTCTACGGGCGAGCGCAGAGCGTCCAGCACGTCCTGCGCGGGATCGCGCTCGGCGCCGGGCTCGTGGGCGGGGGCTTCCTGTTCCGTGCGTGGGAGCCGACGCCGTTCCTGATCGCCGCGCTCGTCACGACGGCCTTCTGCGGCGCCACGGTCTTGTTCGTCAAGGAGGACACGAGCAAGCAGAGCCGCGTCTTCGAAGGCGTGCGGAGCTACGTCGCCCGCAGCTGGCACGTCTTTCGCGACGAGCCGGATGTGCGGCGCTTCCTGCTGGCGAACTCAGCGTGGGAGGGAGCGTTCGCGGGCGCCCGCACGTTCGTCGTCCTGTACATCGTCAAAGGCCTGCACCAGCCGCTCGAGGTGACGACGGCTGCTCTCGCGGTCGTCGCCGGCGGCTATATCGTCGCTGCGCTGTTCTCGGGCGCGCTCGGTGACCGCTTCGGCCTCGCGCGCGTGATGTTCTACGCGTCGTTCCTCTACGGCTTCGGAATGCTCGCCGGGGGCCTCGCGCGTAGCTGGCACGACTGGTACCTCGGGCTGATCTTCCCCGTCGCGGTCGCCGGAGGCGTTGTGATGACGCTCGCGTGGGGGCTCCTGTTCAAGCTGATGCCGGACGAGCACCGCGGCGCGATCTCGGGCCTCGCCACGATGACGAAGGGGTTCGGATTGGTCATCGGCCCGATCGTCGCCGGCGCCGCGATCGACCTGCTCGCGCCTTACCTACAGGCGACCGACGGGTACCAGGTGCTGTGGCCGATCCTCGCGGTGCCGATCCTGCTCGCGATCCCGCTCGTCGGGCAGTTGATTCGCGTCGAGCCTAGCGGCAAAGTCGAACCCCTGGCCGGCTGATCCCGAAGCCCCAGACTTTGCCGTCCTGGACGTAGATCGCGGTCGTCGCGCCGCGGTGGGGGATCGTGTACGCGGAGTAAAAGCCGCAGGCGACGAGCTTCAGTCCGCCGTACAGCTCGGAGATCCGCGGCGCCTCGTCTCCGATCTTCAGGCCCTTGGACGTGCGCCAGTTGGGCGGCGCGTAGAGCGTGAAGAGCGCCACGACGCGGTGCTTGCGGAACACGACGCCCGCGCCCTGCGGCTGGAAGTCCGTGTAATTGAAGTACCACGTCGGCAGGTCGCAGATCGCGCATAGGCCAAAGTCGGCGCCCCAGGCCCGCTTGACCTGGGCCTCGCTCGCGCCGAGTCGGATCCCGCCGAGCCGCACGCCGGGGACGACGACGCCTTGCTTCGGGATGGCCGCGGCCGAGGCTGAGGCGGCGAGCGTGAGTGCGAGGGCGAAGGTGGCGAGAAGCCTCACGGCGCGACCATAGATAATCGGGCCGTGAAGCGGTTCAACGCCTTCAGCGGTGCGCTCGAGCCGGGTTTCGAGCGGGAGGGGTACGGCGCTCGCTGGCAGCGCGTCGCCCCGCTGGTGGGCGGCGAGCGAATCGGCGCGAGCGTCTACGAGCTCGACGACGGTCAGCAGACGTTCCCGTACCACTTCCACCACGGCGTCGAAGAGTGGCTGCTCGTGCTCGACGGGACGCCGACGCTTCGAAATCCTGGCGGCGAGCGCGCACTGCGGCGCGGCGACCTCGTCTGCTTTCCGTCCGGGCAGGAGGGCGCGCATGCGGTGCGCGGGCCTGGCCGGATCGTGCTCGTCTCGACAGGCGAGCGTCCGTCCGTCTCCGTGTACCCGGACAGCGACAAGGTCGGCGTGCGCGCGGCGGGCGACGAGGAGTACCTCAACTTCCGGCGCGGCGACGGCGTCGACTATTGGGAGGGCGAGTGACCGACGTGAACGTCTTCGAGGCCGAGCTGCAGACCGACGCAGGCGATCCGGAGGGGTACAACGCGTCGTACCTGCGCCTCGGCCCCCTCATCGGCGCCTCGAAGCTGGGGATGTCGTTGTACGGGCTTCCTCCGGGCCAGAGCATCTGCCCGTATCACTACGAGTACGGGAACGAGGAGTGGCTCCTCGTGCTGGAGGGAGCGCCCACCCTGCGGCATCCGGACGGCGAGGACGAGCTCGAGCCCGGGGACGTCGTGGCCTTCCCCGACGGGCCGGCCGGTGCGCACAAGCTGACGAATCGAGGGGAGGGGCGCGTCCTCCTCGGCATCCTGTCGACGAAGGTCGATCCGTCGCTGGCGATCTATCCGGACTCGAACAAGATCGGCGCCTGGTCCGGGCCAGGGAACTCCGACAAGATCATGGCCCGCCTTGGCGAGGATCTCGACTACTGGGACGGCGAGCTCTAGCCCAGTCGCGGCCGCTACACAAGGGACTGTCCCCTGACGTGTCCGTTCGCGTCTGGGCTGGGGACTGTCCCCAGGCGTGGCCCGTCACAAGGTGTCGAGGGACAGTCCCTGGGCGTGACTCGAAACGCCGGGGCTGGGGACAGTCCCTGCTTTTGAGGCTTTGTGTCGAAAGAGCGGCGATTCATCCACAGTGGCAGGGGTAGGGGCGGAAGCCATTACCGTGAACGCATGGCTCGGCATCCGCGTTCGGCGCTTCCCGAGTTCGGCTTCTTCCACGTGGTGAGTCGCGGGGTCAATCGACGAGACATCTTCCTGGCCGACGACGACCGACGGTTCTTCGTGGGCCTGTTGAACAGCACGATGCGGCGCTGCTCCTGGGAGTGCCACGCATATTGCTTGATGGGAAACCATTTCCATCTTGTTCTCGAGGCGGCGCGGGAAGATATATCCGGAGGCATGCACCGACTCAACGGCGTCTACGCGCAGAGCTTCAACGCGTGTTACGGCCGCATCGGCCACCTTTTCCAGAACCGATTTGGCGCCCGGCTGATCGAATCAGAATCGGGTCTATCGGGAACATGCCGATACGTCTTCGACAACCCAGTTCGCGCAGGCCTTTGTGCGCAGCCCGAAGACTGGCCATGGAGCGGCGGGCGGGCGCACGCGGCGCTGCGCTGGAGCTAAACCGCTCGCCGGCTTCCTAGACGCGAGCCGGCTCGCGCCGAACGACGAAGCTCGCCTCGTGCCCGCGCACGCGGGCCTGCTCGAGCTCGTCCTCATCGAGTGCGCCGATCCGCTGCAGCAGGTCGAGCTCGTCGCGGAGGTGCGTCCGCATCATCTCCGGGCCGTCGGTGGCGATCGTGAACTGCACCCCGTGGTCGACGAAGGCGCGGAAGGTGTCGCGGACAGCGTCCTTGTCGGGCAAAGCCTTCGTGAGCAGGTTCGAGGTGGGGCAAATCTCGAGCACGATCCCGGAGTCGGCGAGCTCGCGCATCAGCTCGGGATCGCCGGCGGCGAGGATCCCGTGCCCGATCCGGTCGGGCCGTAGCGCTTCGACGACCTCCGCGATCTCCTCGCGACCGATGTCGCCGCCCTCCTCGCCGACGTGGATCGTCACGCCGAGCCCGGCCTCGCGCGCGGTCTCGACCATCGGGACGATCTGCAGGTAGTCGTAGCGCCCGCCGCCCGGCCGCGGGCCCGCGATGTCGACGCCGACGACGCCGCGCGGCGCCCAGTGGATCGCCTTCTCGACGATGACCATGTTCTGCTCGGCCGTGAACGTCCGGTCCATCATCAGGATCAGCCCTGCGCGCACCTGCGGATACTCGAGCCGCGCGCGATCGAGCCCGCGCACGGCCGCGAGGATGATGTGGTCGAGGTCGCGCTCGCCGCCGCGGTT
>JBDTZN010000130.1:0-4640 GCA_040005095.1 Thermoleophilia bacterium
CGACGTCGGCGAGGAAGTTGAAGCCCTCCTCGTCGCGCATGTGTGTGGCGGCCTCCACGATCCGGTCTGGCTCGACGACGACCGTCGTCTCCCCGAGCGCCTCGTGCAGCGAAACGAACCCCGGTACGTCCTCGAAACTCAAATCGCGACCCCGCGCACTTCGTAGGCCGGCGGGACTCCCGCCTGGACGCGTTCGTGCAAGCGGATGATCCCCTCCATCAGCGCTTCCGGCCGCGGCGGGCAGCCGGGCACGTAGATGTCGACCGCGACGATCTTGTCCACGCCCTGGAGGACGGTGTAGTTGTTGAACATCCCGCCGGAGCTCGCGCAGGCGCCCATCGCGATCACCCACTTCGGCTCGAGCATCTGGTCGTAGATCTGGCGGAGCGGCGCGGCCATTTTGTGCGCGACGCGCCCCGAGACGATCAGCAGGTCGGCCTGGCGCGGAGACGAGCGGAACGCCTCCATTCCGAAACGCGCGATGTCGTAGCGCGAGCTGACGATCGCCATCATCTCGATCGCGCAGCACGCGAGCCCGAACGTGTCGGGCCACATCGACTTGCTCTGCGCCCAGTGGACGGCCTTGTCGAGCGTGGTTAGCCCGAGCCGCGACTCGAGGTCACCGAGCTCGGTCTCGAACGCGCCGGGCCCCTTCCCTTTCCAGAGAACGCGCTCGCTCTGGAGGCCGTAGTCGGCGAGGCGCTTCTTCCTCACTGCCAATCCAGTGCCCCCTTGCGCCAGATGTAGACGTACGCGATCGCCAGGATCACGATGAAGAAGAGAAACTCGAGGAAGCCGAACCAGCTCAGCCGGTGCAGGATCACGGCAAGCGGATACAGGAACACGATCTCGATGTCGAAGAGGATGAACAGCATTGCGGTCAGGTAGAAGCTGATCGTGAAGCGCTGCGTCTTCGGCGGTCCCTGCGACACGCCCGACTCGAACGGCAGCCCGCGCGCGCGCGTCTTGCGTGACGGCCGCGTGGCGAAGACGATCGACATGACGACCATCGATGCGGGGATCATCAGCGCGAACGAGCCGTAGATCAGGAACGGCAGCCAGTTGTCGAGCACGCGCGGCTTCTCCCCTCTCGCGGAAGTCGGAACGTATCAGGACCAGTACACGCACGAAGCAGGCTTGAAACCATGGAACAAAGCCTGAGACGGGTGTTACAAAGTCGGCCGTGCGCACACCCCGATCGCTCCGCTACGATGCGTCCATGGAGATCGCCGAGCAGCCCACGATCACGCCGCTGATGTCGGTCACCGACGCCGCCGCGGCGAAGATCCGGCAGCTGATGGCCGAGGAGGACGACGTCAATGTCCTGCGCGTCGCCATCCAGGGCGGCGGGTGCTCCGGCTTCCAGTACGGGCTCGGCTTCGACCGCGGCTCGCAGGAGGGCGACGTGGAGTTCGAGGCAGCCGGCGTGCCGGTGGTCGTCGACCCGTTCAGCGCGCCGTACCTGCAGGGCGCCGAGATCGACTACGTCGACTCCATCCAGGCCGCCGGGTTCGCGATCAACAACCCGAACGCCAGCTCTTCTTGTGGCTGCGGCCACTCGTTCCAAGTGGAAGAGGGCGCCGAGGCCGAAGGTCACACCGGCGCCTGCGGCTCCGGCTGCTCCCACTAGTACCCGTCCAGTCCAGACGTTAGGCTCCCGCCGGTCAAGCAACCGGGGAGGCGGAATGTCTGCGGTGTACAGGTTCTGGGCCAGCCTCATGGCGCTGGCCGTTGTCGTTCAGATCGGGCTCGCGGGAGTGGGCGCTTTTCATGCGGCGAAGGAGTCGGACGATCACAAGACGATCACCGACGACACCTTCGGCAGTTGGTTCAGCCCGCACATCGCACTCGGCTACCTGCTCGTTCCGGCCGCGCTGATCCTCGTGCTCTTGTCGCTGTTCGCCCGGGGAGGGCGCATCAAGTGGAGCCTGATCACATTCGGGCTCTTCATCGCACAGGTGCTGCTTGCATGGCTCGCCTTCGGTGTTCCGGCGCTCGGATTCCTGCACCCGATCAACGCGCTGCTGATCCTCGGGACGCTGGGCAAGATCGTGCACGGCGAGTGGCGGCGCCCGAGTGAGCCACCGGCACAGCCGGCACCCGCGGTCTAGGTCAGCTACTTCGCGCTGAGGCGGTCACCGAGCCAGGCGACCGCCTCAGCCTGCTCGGGCCCGTTTGGGCTGTGACCGGTGTCGTACCAGTGCACGCGCTGCGGTTTCGGCGCCGCACGGATGAGCGCGACGAGCGACTTCCGCGGGACGATCTCGTCGCGCTTGCCGTCCTGAAAGAAGATCGTGTTCGGCCGCGCCTGGCGGATCCACCGCAGCGGATCGACCTGACGCAGCAACGGGATGATCTGCTCGCGGAGGGCCGGTCCTGCGCCGCGCACGTAAGCAGAGACCGGATCCGCGCCGCCCGAGATGAGCACGAAGCTGCCGATGCGCGGCTCGACGCCCGAGAGGATCGCGCCGCTCCGCGCCCCCGCGCTGAAGCCGAGGAAACCGAGCCGCGTCGGATCGACCTCGGGGCGCGCTCGGAGAACGTCGACCGCACGCCGGAGATCGATCACCTCCTGCTCCAGCAAAGCACTCCGCCTGCGCACGCCGGCGAGCCCCGCGGGCAGCGTCTGCGTCTGCAGGCGGGCGGCCGGCGAGGAGATCGTCATCCCGACGATGCCGCGGGCGGCGAGCCCGGCCGCCAGCCCGAGGAGCTCGCGGCGGTCTCCGCCGGAGCCGTGCAGGAGCACGACGGCCGGATGACGGCCCTTGCTCGCAGGCAGGACGAGGTACGCGGGCACTCGGCCTCCGCGCGGGCTCGTGTAGGAGAGGTCGCGGACGGTTCCGGCGCGTCCCGCGGCGATCTGTCGCGACTGGACAGCCAGCGGTGCGCCGGCGTCGTAGGCGAAGGGCCCGCGCTGCACCGGGGCCGAGGCGTGCTTCGTGCTCGACCCGCAGCCGGCGAGGGCAACGGCGAGCGCTGCGATTGCAAGGACGTGGCGCATTCGCCAAAACCGTAGCCGGACGGCCCATCTACGATCCGACCCGTGAGCGCCGACGAGCAACGCCCGCTTCGCGTCGCCGTCGTCGGGTCCGGTCCGGCGGGCTTTTACGCGGCCGGTGCGCTGCTCGCGGGCGAGCTGCCGGTTGAGGTGGACATGATCGAGCGCTTGCCCACTCCCTGGGGGCTCGTCCGGCTCGGAGTGGCTCCGGATCACCCAAAGCTGAAGTCGGTCTCACGCGCATACGAGCGCATCGCCGAGCAGCCCGGGTTCCGCTTCCTCGGCAACGTCGAGGTCGGGCGCGACCTCCACCACGCCGACCTCGCGCGGCTGTACGACGCGGTGATCTATGCGGTCGGAGCTCAGACCGACAAGCGGCTCGGCATCCCGGGCGAGGACCTGCCCGGCTCGTGGCCCGCCACCGAGCTCGTTGCCTGGTACAACGGCCACCCGGACTTCCAGGGCCTCGAGTTCGATCTCGACGTCGAGCGTGCGGTCGTGATCGGGAACGGAAACGTCGCCGTGGACGTTGCCCGCATGCTCGCGCTGACCCCCGACGAGCTCGCGCCAACCGACGCGACCGACGACGCGATTGCCGCGATCGGCAGGTGCAAGCTGAAGGAGATCGTGATGCTCGGCCGGCGAGGCCCGGCTCAAGCGGCCTTCACGACGCCGGAGCTCCAGGAGCTGGGGGAGCTCGCCGGCGCGGACATCCTTGTCGACCCGGCCGAGCTCGAGCTGGACGACGCCAGGGAGGCGTCGCTGGCCGGCGACACGAATGCGCGGCGAAACGCGGACGTCCTGCGGGAGTTCGCGGCCCGCGAGCCCACCGGCAAGCCCAGGGCAATCCGTCTGCGCTTCCTCGTCTCCCCCGTGGCCATCCTGGGGGAGGAGCGGGTGGAGGCGATCGAGGTAGAGCGGAACCGCCTGGTGCCCGACGGACGCGGGTCGCTGCGGGCCGAGCCGACCGGCGAGCGCGAGACGATCGAGTGCGGACTCGTCTTCCGCAGCGTCGGCTACCGCGGCGTCGCGCTGCCTGAGGTTCCGTTCGACGAGGCGCGCGGAACGATTCGCAACGAGGCCGGTCGCGTCGTCGACGAGGACGGCGAGGTCGTACCAGGCGTCTACGTCGCCGGCTGGATCAAGCGCGGCCCGACCGGCGTGATCGGCACGAACAAGAAGGACGCGGTCGAGACCGTCGGGTTGCTCCTGGAAGACGAACAGGCCGGCCGCCTCGAGCGGCGCCCGGACGCCAGGGCCGACGCGGTCGAGGCGCTGCTGGCCGGGCGAGGCGCCTCACCCGTCCTGTACGAAGGCTGGACGTCGATCGACCGGATCGAGAAGGCCGCGGGCGAGCCGCACGGACGCCCTCGCGCCAAGCTGGTCACCTGGGACGAGCTGCTCGAGGCAGCAGCGGAGCGCGTTCCGACCTCCTGAGGTAGGCCGATAGCCCGGATGGGGGACAAGGCGTGAGTCCGAGGCGCCGACAACACGGGTGTGCAGTCGACGATCGAATGCCTCCGGTGCGGCCAGGCGCGCAAGCCCGCGCAGTCGACGCACCATCTGGAGTGCGGCGAGTGTCCGCGGTGCGGATACCTCGGCTGGGCGCCGTCGCTCGAGCTGACCGAGCCGACCCGTCGCC
>JBDTZN010000131.1:0-4631 GCA_040005095.1 Thermoleophilia bacterium
GAGCAGCTGTTCGGCACGCCGCGGCACCCGTACACGCTCGGCCTGCTCCAGAGCGTCCCCCGGCTGGACGCCGCGCGGAAGGCGAAGCTGCATCCCATCGAGGGCTCGCCGCGCAACATGCTCGAGCCGCCGAGCGCGTGTCCGTTCCAGCCCCGCTGCCGCTACGAGGTCGACCTCTCGCGCCAGGAGGTTCCGCCGCTCCTCGAGATCGAGCCCGGGCACAAGGTCGCGTGCTTCAACCCCGTGCCGGCGGACGAGTGGGCGCGCGAGCGCGCTGGGGCGGTCGCATGAGCACGACGAACGGATCAGGCCCGCTCGTCGAGATCGAGAACCTCAAGGTCTACTTCCCGATCAAGAGCGGCATCGTCCTCGACCGCCACGTGGGCGACGTCCGCGCGGTCGACGACGTCTCGTTCTCGATCGCGCGCGGCGAAACGCTGGGGCTCGTCGGAGAGTCGGGCTGCGGGAAGTCGACCGTGGGCCGCGCAATCCTCCGCCTGTACGAGCCGACCGCTGGACGGGTCATCTTCGACGGCCAGGACATCACGAAGCTCGACGAGGGCGACATGCGGCCCTTGCGCCGGCGCATGCAGATGGTCTTCCAGGATCCGTTCGCGTCGCTCAACCCGCGGCACAGCGTGGGGCGGATCATCGGCGAGCCGCTGCGCGCCCACGATCTCGTCAAGCGCGGCGGCGTCGCGAAGCGCGTGCGCGAACTGCTCCAGGTCGTGGGCCTGCCCACCGACGCGGCCTCGCGCTACCCGCACGAGTTCTCGGGAGGCCAGCGCCAGCGCATCGGCGTCGCGCGTGCGATCGCCGCGAACCCCGACTTCGTCGTCGCCGACGAGCCGGTTTCGGCGCTCGACGTCTCGATCCAGGCCCAGATCATCAACCTGCTGGAGGAGCTGCAGGGCGAGTTCGACCTGACGTACCTCTTCATCGCCCACGACCTCGCCGTCGTGCGCCACATCTCGGACCGCATCGCAGTGATGTACCTCGGCTCGATCGTCGAGGTCTCTCCAGCCGAGGAGCTCTACGACAACCCTCTGCACCCGTACACGATCTCGCTGCTCTCGGCGGTGCCGATCCCCGACCCGATAGTGGAGCGCGAGCGCGAGACGATCCTGCTAGCCGGAGACCTGCCCAGCCCGGCAAACCCGCCGTCGGCCTGCCGGTTCCACACGCGCTGCCCTTACGTCCAGCCGACGCGCTGCCGCGACGACGTGCCACCGCTTCGCACGCTCGCCCCCGGACACACCGTCGCGTGCCACTGGGCCGAGCAGATCAAGGCGGGGGAGATCAAGCCCCACGAGCGGGAGCCCGTGTTCGAGCCCGGCCCGCAGGAGCCCGCGTATGAGCCGCCTCCGGTTTGACGCTGCGGTCGCCGTGGACGTCGCGCCGGTGCGCGCGGAGCCGAGCGACGACGCCGAGCAGGTAACGCAGGCGCTCGGCGGCGAGCCGCTCGCCGTCGAGGAGCAGCGCGACGGCTGGGCGCGCATCCGCACATTCTACGACTACCCCGGCTGGATCAGACAGGACGCTTTAGGGCCTGCCCCGGGGCCAGGCCCCGGGACCTGGCCGCTCGAGCCACGCGAGGGCGAGCCACTGGACGAAGCGCGCACCTACCTCGGAGCCCCGTACCTCTGGGGCGGGATGACCGAAAGCGGAATCGACTGCTCGGGCCTCGTCCATATGGCGTACCGCCGGCTCGGCCAAGTCGTTCCGCGCGACGCCGACCAACAGGAGGAGGCGGGGCGGCCGGTGGACGACACCGAGCTCCGCGCCGGCGACCTCGTCACGTACGGCGGCGGCAGCGCCGACCACATCGCGTTCTGGGTCGGCGAGGGGGGGATCCTCCACGCGACCGGCCGCGACGATCTCGGTGTCGTCGAGGAGGACGAGCCCGAGTCGCTCCGCACCCGGCGCCGCCGTCTCGTGCGCCTCTAGTACCACTGGAGGAGCGGCGCACGCGGCGCTTTCGTTGCGTAAGGTCCCAAACTGACTAACAACGCCTGTACGTAGGCGTCAGGTATAGAAACGGAAAAGGAGCCATTGTGAGACGGAGGAACCGGTGGACGACGGTCGTGAGTGTCGCGGCGGTCGCAGCGTTGCTCGCCCTCGTAGCCGCAGGCTGCGGCGGGAGCAAGAGCTCGAAGGGGACGACGACCGCGGCCCAGGGCGGCAGCTCGGGCGCCGTGAAGAACAAGACATTCCCGAACCTGAGGGTTGCCTGGAGCACGGGGATCGACTTCTTCGACCCAGGCCTCTCGTACACCGTGGACGGGTGGTCGATCCTCTGGAACGTCTACCAGCCGCTGCTCGGCTACAAGCACGTCGGCGGACCTGACGGCGCCACTCTGGTGCCGGCACTCGCCGAGTCCTTGCCGACGGTCTCCTCCGACGGCCTGACCTACAAACTCAAGCTCCGGAGCGGGCTCAAGTATTCGGACGGCTCGCCCGTCAAGGCGAGCGACTTCGCAGCGACGATCGAGCGCCTCTTCAAGCTCGACTCGCCTGGCGTCGGCTTCTTCACGAACATCGTCGGCGCGGACACGTACGCGAAGACGAAGACCGGCAAGATCAGCGGGATCACGACCGACGACGCGACGGGCGACATCACGATCAAGCTCACGGCGCAGCAGGGTGACTTCACCAGCATCCTGGCGACCGAGTTCGCCGCGATCGTGCCGGCCAACACGCCGGCCAAGGACCAGTCGACCACGCCGATCCCGTCGACCGGCCCCTACATGATCCAGAGCTTCAAGCCGAACAAGAGCTTCGTCGTCGTGCGGAACCCGAACTTCCAGGCGACCGCGAACGTGCCGGACGGTAACCCCGACAAGGTCACGGGCGTGATCATCGAGGACGACACGGCCGCGCTTCAGCAGACGCTGAACAACACGGCCGACTACGACTTCCACTCGATCCCGACCGACCGGCTGGCCGACATCCAGAGCAAGTATCCGGACCAGCTGAAGATCTACACGCCGGCGAACACGTACTACTTCTTCATCAATACGCGGCAGGCGCCGTTCGACAAGCTCAAGGTGCGGCAGGCCGTCGAGTACGCGATCGACCGTGACGCGCTCGTGCGTCTCTACGGTGGGCTCGCGAACCCAACGGAGAACGTCCTTCCGCCGACGTACCCGCAGTACAAGAAGCTCTCGATGTACCCGCACGACCTCGCTAAGGCCAAGCAGCTGATCAAGGCCGCCGGCGCTACCGGTGCTGCGGTCACGGTCTGGGGGAACGATGCGGAGACGTCGAAGAAGCCGGTCGCCTACCTGGCGGACGTGCTCAACTCCATCGGCCTCAAGGCCAAGCTGAAGATCGTGAACGGGTCGGTCTACTGGACGACGATCGGCAACCAGGCGACGAAGGCGCAGATCGGCTTCGCCGACTGGTTCCAGGACTACCCGCACCCGCTCGACTGGTTCGACGTGCTGCTGAACGGCAACCGGATCACGCAGACGCACAACAACAACTACTCCAACGCCAACGACCCGGCGGTCAACGCGAAGATCGACGCGCTGAAGAAGGAGCCGAAGCTCACCGACTCGGTCAACCAGCAATGGGCCGAGGTGGACAAGATGGTGGCGGAGAAGGCGCTGTGGGTTCCGTACGCGAACCGGCAGTTCACCGACTTCTTCGGCAAGGACGTCGACACGAGCTGTTACATCACGCACGTCCTGTACCAGTTCGACTTCAGCCGGATCTGCAAGAAGTAACGGCGTAACATCGTTCGCGATCGGGCAGGGCGCCTTTCGGGGCGTCCTGCCCCTCGCAACCGTCTGAGGGAGCGGAGTGGCAGAACCGTCAGCCGATTTCACGCTCGACACCGCCTCACTCTTGGCGTCGGAGGAGAGCGAGGTCTCGATCGTCGGGCGCAGCCCGTGGTACCTCGCCTGGCGCCGGCTCCGCCGTAACAAGCTCGCGTTCGTCTTCCTGGCGATGTTCATCGTCATCCTGCTCGCCTGCGGCTTCGCGAATCTCTACGCGAATCACGTCGCACACACCGGGCCGAACGCGAACCACGTCACCGACAAGATCAAGGTGGGCGGCGTCGAGCGGGACGTCGTCAGCCCCGGCGGCACGAAGCTGGTCAACGGCCAGCTGCGCGTCGTCTCGAGCATCCCGATCGGCCCGACGTGGTTCTCGGCCGGCGGGAAGTTCGTGCTCGGGGCCGACCAGAACGGGCGCGACGAGTTCGTGCGCCTGCTGTACGGCGGCCGCAACTCGCTGCTGATCGGCATCGTCTCGTCGCTCATTTGCACGTTCGTCGCCGTCGCGCTCGCCCTGCTCGCCGGCTACTACCGCGGCTGGGTCGACTGGATCATCACGCGGTTCTTCGACCTGAGCTACGCGTTCCCGGTCATCCTGCTCGCGATCGCGCTCGGGTCGGCGCTGTCGATCAACGGCTTCCACCACTTCGGCCTGACCGTCGAGTCGGGGAGCATCTGGATCCCGACCGCGGTCATCTCGTACGTGCTCGTGCCGTACGTCGGCCGCCCGCTGCGCGGTCAGATCCTGGCGCTGCGTGAGAAGGAGTTCATCGAGGCCGCGACCGCGCAGGGCGGGGGCCCGCTGCGGATCATGTTCGGCGAGCTGATGCCGAACGTCGCTTCGTCGGT
>JBDTZN010000045.1:0-15685 GCA_040005095.1 Thermoleophilia bacterium
ACTTGGTGCCGGTGCCGGGATGGTCATAGCCCATGTTCTTGAAGATGCCGAGCACAAGGTCGAGCACGACCCACGTGTTGACGCCGAGCCACCCCATCGTCATGAGCATCTGAGCCGTGGCCGGGAGATACGCCCCGCGCCGGCCGAAGGCGGCTCGCGAGAGCACCATCTGGTTCACGCCGGTGCGGGCGCCCATGATGCAGAAGAGGCCGAAGAGCGCGCAGCCGATGGCATTCCCGATCACGAGCACGAGCAGGGTCTCGGTGAGGCTGAGCCCGAGGATGATTCCTAGCGCGCCGAGCACCCAGTTGATCGGGGCGATGTTCGCGCCCGCCCAGATCCAGAACTGCTGAATCGGCGTCGAGTTTCGATCCTGCGCCGGGATCGGTTCGATCCCGTGTAGGTCGAGCTGGACGTCCGACGGCTCGACGACGCCGTGCTGATCCGCCATGCCTTTCCCTCCTGTCGTGAGAAACGCTGGAGCGATCTTCTCGCGCCGGCCGGACGCTGGCAAGTGGTTTAGTAGCACTGGTGGCGGCGCCGCTCCTCCTCGAGAACGGGCTCGTCGACGTGGGTGCTGGTGAGTTCCGCCGCACGAACGTCGCGGTCGCCGACGGACGCATCGTCGCGAAGGCGCCCGAGGGCGCCGAACGGCTCGACTGCTCGCGCTTCCTCGTCGTTCCCGGGATGGTGAACGCGCACAACCATTCGAACGAGAACTGGATGCGCGGGATGTGGGACAACCTCCCGCTCGAGCCCTGGATGCTGTTCTCCTACCCGGCGCTCGCGGCGCCGTCGCAGTCGCTCGACGAGATCTATCTCCGCACCGTCGTCGGCGCGATCGAGCAGCTCAAGTCAGGGGCGACGTGCGTGGTCGACTTCCTCTACGAGCTCGACGGGTTCACCGACGAGTCGCTCGACGCGGTTGTGCGCGCGTACCGGGACGTCGGCCTGCGCGCGCTGATCGCGCTCGGGATCGGCGATCGCGCCTACCACGAGACGGTCGTCCTCGACGAAGGGCTCGTCTCACGAGATCTGATCGACCGGCTCGAGCGTGACAAGCCGCCGACGTGGGACGAGTGGGAGCGCTTCGTCCGCGGCGCGGTCGAGAAGTTCCACCGGCCCGACGAGGGGATCTCGATCTGCCCTGCGCCGAGCGGCCCGCAGCGCTGCACCGACGAGCTGCTGATCGGGTGCGCGGCGCTCGCCGAAGAGCTCGACACGGTCATCCACATCCACGTGCTCGAGACTCGCATGCAGGCCGTCTCGGGCCAGCAGATGTACGGCAAGACACTCGTCGAGCACATGGACGCGATCGGCTTTCTCTCGCCCCGGGTCTGCTTCGCCCACGGGATCTGGATCACGCCGGGGGACATCGGCATCATCCGCGACCGCGGGGTCATGATCGCGCACAGCCCGGTCTCGAACATGAAGCTCGGCAGCGGGATCGCGGCCGTCCCCATGCTGCTCGCCGAAGGCGTGAACGTCGCGCTCGGCACCGACGGCATGTCCTCGAACGACGGGCTCGACATGTTCGCTTCCCTGAAGCAGGCGGCGCTGCTGCACAAGCTCTGGGGGATCGACTATGAGCGCTGGACGGGCGCCGCGGAGGCCTGGCAGCTCGCCACGATCGGCGGCGCGCAGGCAGCAGGCGACGCCGCGGGACTGGGGCTGATCGAGCCGGGGCGACGTGCGGACCTCGTCCTGCTCGACCTCGAGAGCCACGTCTTCACGCCGCTGAACGATCCGCTCCGCCAGCTCGCGTTCGGCTCCACGACGCTAGCGGTCGACTCGGTGCTCGTCGGCGGCGACTGGAAGGTGCGCGGCGGCCAGGTCGCGACCGTCGACGAGCGCGCTGTCCTCGCAGAGGCGCGCGAGCGCGGGCGGGAGATCATGGGACGCTTCGACGAGGCATTCGAGCTGGGCCAGCAGCTCCTCGTCCCGCTGCGCGGCGGCTGGCTCGAGGCCCTCCGCACCGACGTGGGCGTCGAGCGGAAGCTCCGGCTCGAGGACTAGCGGGAGGCCTTCTCGATCGCGCTCAGGCGGTCCTTGCCCATCGCGCTTCGCGGTGTCGCGGACGGCGCCCCCGTCGATCGTGCTGCGCGAACTCGGCGGCGACGAAAATCCTGTTCGGCGGCCCCGGCAACGTCTCGAACGTGAACTTCGCCCTGCAGTCGTAGTTCTCGTTCGTGACACCGACGCGACGCAAGATCGCAGACGCTACGGGTTCCGGGAGCTACTGCAAGGCACGGAGCGCGAGCAGCTCGTAGGCGACGTTCGCGGCCGCGAGAGCGGTCGGCTGACCAGGCCCGTCGTAGGCCGGCGACACCTCGACGACATCCGCGCCCGCGAGACGGATCCCGCGCAGCCCGCGCAGGAACGCCAGCGCCTCAGCGGTCGAGAAGCCCGCGACCTCGGGTGTTCCCGTGCCCGGCGCGAACGCCGGGTCGAGGAAGTCGATGTCGAAGGAGAGGAAGACCGGCCGCTCGCCGACTCGCTCGCGAACCACGCGGCCGTACTCCGCCAGTCCGAGCGCCCGCAGCTGCTCGCTCTCGATCACGTGATACCCGAGATCGCGCGACGCCTGGAGATCCGCGGCGCCGTAGACAGAGCCGCGCATCCCCGCCTGGACCGAAGCGGCCGGATCGACGAGCCCTTCCTCGGCGGCGCGCTTGAAGGTCGTCCCGTGGAAGTAGCGCTGGCCGAAGTACGACTCCCAGGTGTCCGCGTGCGCGTCGAGCTGGACGAGCGCGAGCGGGCCGGTCACGCGCGAGAGCGCACGGAGTTCCGCGAGCGTGACGCTGTGGTCGCCCCCGAGCGCGACGACGAAGACCCCACGTTCCGCGAGCGGGGCAAGCGTCTCCTCGATCTGGCCGTAGGTGCGCTCGGTGTCACCCGGCGAGATGGGCGTGTCCCCGTAGTCGACGATCGACAGCGATTCGACCACGTTGACGTCGAGCGCAGGGTGGTACGGACGCAGGAGCGCGGAGGCGGACCGGATCGCCTCCGGGCCGAAGCGCGCGCCGGTTCTGTAGCTCGTAGCAGTGTCGAACGGGATCCCGACCACGGCTGCGTCAACCCCCGCGAGCTCGGTGACGTGCGGTGCGCGCATAAACGTCCGGATGCCTGCGAAGCGGGGGATCACCTGCGCGTCGAGCGGGCGGTACGGCGGCTCCGGCACCTCTACGCGGCCTCTGCGAGGAGTGCGCGGGCCCAGTCGGTGAGCGCGAGCGCACCCTTCGCTTCGGCACGCTCGAGCGCCTCGGTCAGCGGTGGCCGTGCCTCGTCCGGACGACCTGCACGGATGAGCACGAGACCCAGAGCGATCCGGGCCTCGATGTGCAGACCCACGTACTCACGCAGATCGACGACCGCCACGGCCTCGCGCGCGAGCGCGACCGCGCGCTCGTGCTCGCCGCGCCGGCTGGCGATCCTCGCCCGCGTCGTCAGAACGTACATCCCGGTGTGGAAGTCGTCGTTCGACGCGATCTGTTCGGCTTCGTCGACAATCTGCTCGGCCTCGTCGAGTCGATCCTGCTCAACCAGCGCCCATCCGAGCTCCGCGCCGACCGTTGACCGGAAGCCGTGAGCACCGAGTTCGCCGAGCCCTATCCACCCTTCGCGGAGCGCCTGCTCCGCGGCCTCCGGGTCGCCCGCGAGCAGCTCGATGTGGCCGACGTCCATCGACTGCGCCAGACGGCGGACTTCCAAGCCGGGCTCCGCGAGTCGCTGCGAATACCGCTCAGCGTGCTGTCGCGCATCCCCGAACCGACCCTGGGCCTCGGCGAACATCCCCATCAGGTTGAGCGCGCCGAACTCGACGCGCGGCCCGAGCCGCTTCGAGTCCGCAAGCGCCGCCTGTGCCAAACGGTCGACCTCCTCCCAGTGTGTGGGACCCCATTGGGCCGCGCTCAAGAGCATCCCGACCGCGAACGCCTCTTGATGAAGGTCGCCGGCGCTGCGCGCGTACGCACTCGCTCGCTCAGCCGCAGCCTGTTGCTCGACCAGGCGCCCGCACCAGAAGAGAATCTGTGCAAGCTCCGCGTGCGCCTCCGCGAGAGCGACGGCCTCCCCGGTCGGTTCTAGCTCCGCGATCGCCGCGCGGGCGTCCGCTAGAGCCGCGTCGAATCCTTCGCCCAACGTGGACAGCCTGATCATCGCTGCGAGGACTCGCGCGCGGGCGGACGTAACCGCGGCCCCGTGCTCCCTCGCCTCCGCCAGAAGGTCGAGACTCTCGTGGATCCGACCTGACACGTGGAGACAGCGTGCAAGCGTCGGGAGAAGCGCGAGCCGGCGGGGGTCGTCTAGCTCGAAGAGCGCTGCCGCGCGCTCGCCCAGGGCGATGCCGGCGGCGGGCTCGTGGCGGTTCCAGGCGCGTTCCGCGCCAACCGCGAGTTGCTGGGCCGCCCGAGCCGCGAGTGCGGCGTCCGGAGCACCAAGCTCTCTCTGGTAGAGCACTGCTTGCTCGAGGTGGTAGCCGACGATCTCGTCGAGCTCGACCAGGCCGGCGCCGAACTCCTCGAGCCACGCCGCGAACCGCTCGTGGAGCGCTGCGCGGCTCGCTTTCGGCAATGACTCGTATGCGGCGTCGCGAATAAGCAGATGGCGGAACCGGTACGCCTCGTCGGCGGCGATTGTCGGAGGGTCGGGACGCACCAGCTCCTTACGGACGAGCGCGACGAGCCGCGAGTCGACCTGGTCCTCCTCCGGCCCGAGCGCAAGGACGGCGCCGCGATGGAACACCTGACCTTCGACCGATCCGCGCTCGAGCACCGCGCGCTCGTCGGCGGGGAGCCCGTCCAGCCGCGCTGCGAGCAGGGCGTGGATCGTCGGCGGCACGGCGACCTCGCCGTCGGACTCCCGCGCGAGCTCGACCATCTCCTGGACGAAGAGCGGATTGCCGCCGGCTGCGTCGCCGATGCGCGAGACGAGCGATTCGTCACCCTCCGCGAACAGGCCGCGCACGAGCTCATCCGTCTGCTCGCGCGCGAGCGGCTCCAGCAGCACCGTCGTCGCGTTGAGCTTCCCACCGCTCCAGCCCGGCCGCACATCCAGCAGCTCCGGCCGTGCCATGCAGAGCAGGAGGATCGGCGCGTCCCGGGACAGGTCGGCGATGTGCTCGATCAGGTCGAGGAACGACGGCTCGCCCCAGTGGATGTCGTCGAAGACAACAACGAGCGGCAGCTCTGTGGCTGCGGCCTCGAGCGTCTTCCGAACGGCCCACGCGGTCTCGGAGGGCGTGGTGGGTGCGTCGAGCTCGCCGAGGAGCACGGAGATCGGCCTTTGCACTCGCTCGTCGCCGCTCGGTCGGCCGAGCTGCTTCAGGATCTCGACCACCGGCCAGTAGGTGATGCCCTCGCCGTAGGACAGGCAGCGTCCGAGCAGGACGCGAGCGTCGTCAATGGTCGCCAGGAGCTCGGCGACGAGCCGCGACTTGCCGACGCCCGCCGCACCAAGGACGGTGAAGAGATGGCAGCCACGCTCGCGGACGGCACGCTCGTAGGCACGCTGCAACTGCTCGAGCTCTTCCGCGCGACCGACCATCGGCCCGTCTCCGCGCCGCGCGGCCTCCTCAAGAACGCGTCCCAGCCGGTACGCGGTCAGCGGCTCCGCCTTCCCCTTCGCCTCGAGCGGCGGCAGGAGCTCCGCTTCGACACTGTCACGGACGAGCGCATACGTCGCCGCTCCGATGAACACCTCGCCCGGGGAGGCCGCCTGCTCGAGCCGCGCAGCTACGTTGACCGCGTCGCCGGTTGCGAGCGTGTCGGCGCCGCCCGTCACGACCTCGCCGGTATTGACGCCGATCCGGACGTCGATCTCGACCGCATCGCGCAGCTCGGCCGCGGCGCGCACGGCGCGGAGCGCGTCGTCCTCGTGCACCACGGGCACGCCGAATACGGCCATCACCGCGTCGCCGATGAACTTCTCGACGGTTCCCCCGTGACGCTCGATTGCCGTGCGGGCCGTCTCGAAGTATCGCGCCATGACGGTGCGCATCGCCTCCGGGTCGAGCTGCTCGCCCAGGCTCGTCGAGCCAGTCACGTCGCAGAACAGCACCGTGACGACCTTCCGCTGCTCGCGCGGAACGGCAGCCTGCGCGAGCGGGGCTCCGCAGGAGTTGCAGAAACGTGCGTCTTCAGGGTTGTCGCGCCCGCAGGCGGAGCAAACGCTCACCTGCGGAGCCTACGACGAGAACGCGCGGCGGGCTACGTCGTCGCGACCGGGTCGGGACGGACGATCACCGTGTCCGCGATCGGGATGATCTCGTCCACCGGCAGCTCCGCCGCCGCCGCGTGCTCGCGGATCGCCTCCGGGCTCGTGGCCTCGTAGATGCAGACGGTGCCGACCGAGCCGCCGCCCTCCTCGAGCACGTAGCTGCGGATCCAGCGGATGTCGTCGCTCATGCGCTCGCCTTCCTCGGTCGAGCGCTGGGCCGCCTCCTGGAGATCCCCCGGGGACTTCCAGCCGCTGCGGCGCAGAATCGCGTAGAGATTCATCGTTTCCTCCTCCTAGCGGGTCTGCGGGAAGCCCAGGTCGACCTTCGACGTCGCCGGGTCCGGCCAGCGAGACGTGACGACTTTCCCACGCGTGTAGAACGTGATCCCCTCAGGCCCGTAGATGTGCGTGTCGCCGAAGAGCGACGCCTTCCAGCCGCCGAACGAGTAGTACGCGACGGGAACCGGGATCGGGACGTTCACGCCGACCATGCCCGCCTGCACGTCGAACTGGAACTGGCGGGCCACGCCGCCGTCGCGCGTGAAGATCGCTGTGCCGTTCCCGTACGAGTTCTCGTTCACGAGCTTCAGCGCCTCGTCGTAGGTGTCGACGCGCGTGACGCCGAGCACCGGGCCGAAGATCTCCTCGATGTAGCACTCCATCTCGGGCTTCACGTCGTCGAGCAGGCTTGGTGCGAGGAAGAAGCCGCCGCCGTCCGGTGTGTTCTCGCGCCCGTCGACGACGACCGTCGCGCCCTCCGCTGGCGCCCTCTCGATGAACGAGGCGACCTTGTCGCGATGCTCGCGTGTGATCAGCGGCCCCATCTCGACATCGGGCTCGAGGCCGCTGCCGATCTTGATCTTCGGGATCCGCTCCTTGATTGCCGCGACGAGCGGCTCGGCGGCGTCTCCCACGGCGACGACCATGGAGATCGCCATGCAGCGCTCGCCGGCCGATCCGTACCCGGCCGAGACCGCCGCGTCCGCGGCCATGTCGATGTCGGCGTCGGGCAGGACGACCATGTGATTCTTGGCCCCGGCCAGTGCCTGGCACCGCTTGCCGTGGGACGTGGCCGTTGAGTAGATGTAGCGCGCGATCGGGGTCGAGCCGACGAAGCTGATCGCCTCGACGTCGGGGTGCTCGAGCAGCGCGTCGACCGCGACCTTGTCGCCGTGGACGACGTTGAAGACGCCGTCGGGCACGCCCGCCTCCTGGAGCAACTCGCCGAGGTAAAGCGACGCGGACGGGTCCTTCTCGGACGGTTTGAGGACGAACGTGTTCCCGCAGGCGATCGCCGGCGCGAACATCCACATAGGCACCATGGCCGGGAAGTTGAAGGGAGTGATGCCCGCGACGACGCCGACGGGCTGGCGGATCGAGTACACGTCGATTCCGGTCGAGGCCTGCTCGGAGTACTCGCCCTTGAGCAGGTGCGGGATCCCGCACGCGAACTCGATCACCTCGAGCCCGCGCGCGACCTCGCCGAGCGCGTCCGACGTGACCTTGCCGTGCTCGAGGGTGAGGAAGCGCGCGATGTCCTCGCGATGCTCGTGGAACAGCTGGCGGATGCGGAAGAAGATGTCGGAGCGCTTCGAGAGCGATGTGGAGCGCCAGGCGGGGAACGCGGCCTTGGCGGCCGCGACGGTGTGCGCGACCTCGTCGACCGAGGCAAAGTCGACGGCGCCGGTCTGCTCGCCCGTGGAAGGGTTGTACACCGGTCCGGTGCGGCCGGAGCTGCCGACGACGAGCTTGCCCCCGATCCAGTGGTTGATCGGCTTGACCTGGCTGGGCCGTTCGGTCGGTGCGGTCACGGTCTCGGTCATCGGAATCTCCCTGTTCGCGGCACGTGCAGGGTACCCCTGCCCGGCGGTTACGGCACGATCACGAGCTTTACGCCTGGCCCTTCCGCCTGGCGCCGCCACGCGTCCGTAACGTCGTCAAGCGGAACGGACTCGACGTCGACGCGCACCTGCCCGGCGAGCGCGTGCCGCACGAGGCGGTCGTACTCGCGCCGGAGCACGTCCATGGGAACGGCGAAGTCGGAGAAGCCATGGAGGTCGAGCTGCTTGCCGCGGACCACGGCCGACGTCAGACACGCCTCCGGCCCCGCGGACTGGCCGAGCTGGACGACTCGTGCTCCAGGAGCGGCCACGTCGAGCGCCGCAACCAGGGGCTCCCCCCAAACCGGGTCGAAGACAAGCGACAGGTCGTCCCCGACCGCCTCCCGCAACTCGTCCCGGAAGCCGTCGCCGATCCGGACTGTCGCGTCCGCGCCGGCCTCGCGCGCCCGCTCGAGCCCTGCTTCGCGGCGCCCGGCCGCCACGACCTTCCCGGCGCCGAGCAGCTTCGCCGCCTGCACCGCGACGAGGCCCACGGTCCCGGTCGCGCCGAGCACGAGCACGGTTTCTCCGGGACGGACCGGCGCGCGCCACGCGAGCGGGAGCCAGCCGGCGATCCCGGCGATCCCAAGGGCGCCGGCCAGCGCAGGGTCGGCACCGTCGGGAACCGGAATGAGCCGCTCGGACGGAGCCGCCGCCAGCTCGGCCATGCCTCCGCTCCGGGCCACGCCGAACCCTCCCCCGAACACCAAGACCAGCTCGCCGGAGCCGCGCACGCGTCCGACCGCCTCCGTGCCCGGGACGTACGGAAGCTCGGGATGGCCGCCGTAGAACCTTCCCGCCCCGACGGCGACGTCGAGCGGATTCAGCGGCGCCGCCAGCACCTCCAGTACGACCTCGCCGTCCCCCGCGGACGGCTCGGGCAGCTCCCCCGGTGAGGGAGGCTGCCCGAGCTCGCTTACAACGGCCGCACGCACCCGCGGTCTAGATCTTCTTCAGCGCTCGCCACTTCGCGAAGATCTTCCCGATGTCACGCTGCGCCGCGCTCGCCGCCTCCGCGGGCGTCATCTTGTCCTGGGCGACCTCGGCGAACATCTGTGGGATCAGGAACTTGTTGAACACCTCGTCCATCGCGGCATTCGAGAAGCCCGGATAGCCCACGTTGTGCGTGTACTTCTTGTTGATCGTCTGCAGGATGCTGTACTTCCCGCTCGGCTCGTGCTGGTCGCGGGCCAGCCGGCGCGAAAGGTTCGACACCGACAGCGGGAACGATGGGAAGTTGTAGAAGCGACTGTTCTCGAACGCTCCCGTGTACTGCACCTCGAGGTCGATGAGGAACTTCTTCGCCATCGGCTTGTTCTTCGCAAACTTCCAGATCACGTAGCAGCCCATCACGTGCTCGAGGCCGACGCGTCCCTTCGGGCCCGCGGGGATCGGAGAGAGCCGCAGGTCCTTGGCGAACGGGAGGTTCGTGTTCTCCGCGCTGCGCACGATCGAGATCGCGTTCAACGCCATCGAGAGCCGCCCCGCCAGCATCGCCTGGTTGTTGGACGCGGCCGACCACGCGAAGATCTCGTTCGACATCCCGGCCTTGAAGAGCGAGGCCGCGTACTTCAGCGCGTCCCGCGTGCCCTTCGAGTTGATGACGACCCGGTGGTTTTTGTCCTGGATGTACCCGCCGAAGCACATCATCATCGCCATCAGGGCCATGTTCGAGTCGATCTCGTTCGACATCCCGATTCCGATCGGATGCCCGATGTCCTTCAGCTTCGGAGCCGCCTTGAGGACGACGTCCCACGTGGTCGGGCCGTTCGGAAAGCCGACCTGCGTCCAGTAGTCCTTGCGCCAGTGCACCGGATCCGGCGCGTACGTGTCGGCGAAGGCGAAGTACTTCTTCGTCCGCGGATTGTAGGTCGAGCGGTAGCAGACGTCCGCCATCTTCCCGCGCTTCTTCGAGATCGCCTTGACGACGTCGGCGTGGTTGATCACCTGGTCCTCGTACTGCGCCGGCGGGGCGAGGAACCAAAACAGGTCGTGTCCGCTCTGGGCGGCAACCTCGGCCGCGGCCCGCGCGGGGATATCGGCCTGGCCGATGTGCTCGACGATCACCTCGGTGTCGTTCGCCTGGCCCCACCGCTTGGTGTAGACCTTGTCGAACCACACGTCGTAGGCTGGCACGAAGTGGCTCCACTGCGCGATCCGCAGGGTGCCGGCCAGCTCCTTGTGCCGGTACTGCGGCACCTTCGCCGCAGCTGTCTTTGCAGCCGCCCCCCCATACGCGAAGACGACAGCGCCGGTGCTCGCGCGCCGCATCAGCTCGCGCCGCGACGTGCGGCGTTCGCTCACCTCGTCACTGCCATCGCTGGTGGACTCGTCGTCCGCCATTCCCACTCCTTTCCTTGAATTGTTGTTTCACCGGAAAGCTCCTCCGGTGAACCCCTGGATGAACCGGTCGAGAAACGCGTTGTAGAGCAGCGCCAGCGGGATGCTGGGAATCAGCGTCGCCGCCATCAGCGCGCCCCAGTAGAAGACGTCACCGCGGATCAGCTCGGTGTAGATCCCTGTCGAGACGGTCTTCGAGGTCGACGCTGTGATGAAGCTGACCGCGTAGATGAACTCGTTCATCACGAGCGAGAACGAGAAGATGATCACGGTCAGGATCCCTGGGACCGAGATCGGGACGATCACGCTCACAAGGGTGCGTAGGCGCGAGGCGCCGTCGACCATCGCCGCGTCCTCCATCTCCTTCGGAATCGACTTGAAGAAGCCCATTAACAGCCAGGTCGAGAACGGGATCGTAAAGCCGGGATAGACGAGCATCAATGAGCCGAGCCGATCCTGCAGACCCACCTCGGCGATCACGCGCGAGAGCGGCAGGAAGAGCAGCGTCGGTGGCACGAGGTAGACGAGGAAGATCCCGACGCCCATGCTTTGCCCCCAGCGTCCGGATAGCCGCGCGAGCGAATAGCCCGCCGGGATCGAGACGAGGAGGGTGAACAGCACGACGACGACCCCGACCAGCAGCGTGTTGACAATCCAGCGGACGTACTGGGTGTCGGTGAAGAGGAAGCTGTAGTTGTGGACGGTCGGGGATCCCTTGCCGAAGCCGAACGGGACCTGCTCCGTGTTGTAGAGGTCCTGATCGGTCTTCAGCGAGGTCTGGAGCATCCAGTAGAACGGGAACGCGAGCACGATCGCGAACGGCCCGACCGCGAGATAGGTCCAGAAATTGTTGTAGGTGCGGTGGGATCTCACGACACTTCCACTCGCTTCGCGGCCCACAGCATCAGCACGGTGACGACGGCTAGCACGGGCAGCAGGTAGAGCGCGACCGCCGCGCCCGGACCGAGAGAGCCGGAGCTGATCCCCGTCTGGAACGCCCACATCGGCAGCGTCTGCGTGCTGTTGAACGGTCCGCCGCGGGTGAGGATGTACACGACGGCCATGTCCGTCGCGGTGAAGACGATCCCGAACAGGACGGCGATCAGCGCGATCGGAAGCTGCAGGGGCAGCGTGACGTACCAGAGCTTGCGCAGGCCGACCGCGCCGTCGATCCGCGCGGCATCGTTGACCTCGTCCGGAATGGACGCGAGCCCGGCGATCATGATCACGGTCGCGAAGGGCAGCAACCGCCAAGCGTGGACGGTGATGATCGCGGCCATCGACAGGCGCGGCTGGCCGAGCCACTGCGGCGGATTGAACTTGTCCACGAGGTGAGCGTGGATCAGCATCCAGTTCAGGACGCTGAACAGCGAGTCGAAGATCCACAACCAGCCGATCGTGCTCAGCGCCACCGGCGCGGCCCAGGGGAGAAGGACGAGAAAGCGCACGAACCATTTCCCGCGGAACTCGCGGACGAGGAAGTGCGAGAGGAAGGCGGCGCCGACGACGATCACCGCATTCGCGAGCACGGTGAAGATCAGCGTGTTCTTGAACGCCGTCTGGAAGTTCGGGTCGCTCCACTCGGCGGTGTAGTTGTGGAGGCCGACCCAGTCACCGTGCAGGGCGCCCGCGGTCGCGTTGGTCAGGCTCAGGTAGACCGCGAGGACGAGCGGCCCGCCCACGAGCAGCGCGATGAAGAGGACGGCAGGCGCAATCAGCAAAGGCGCGAGGAAGCGCCTCTGTTCGAGCAGGTTCCGGCGACGACGAGGTCTGGGCCTCGCTTGCGCGGCGACCGCCATACGAAAATATAACTCCCCTGTAGACCAAGTGGAAAACAACACGAAGCCGCAGTACGCTCTCGGCTTCGATGGCCGCGATCCAACTCGAGGACGTTTCGAAGGTCTACCCGGACGGAACGCGGGCCGTCCACTCGCTCAGCCTCGAGATCGCCGACGGGGAGCTCGTCGTCTTCGTCGGCCCGTCCGGCTGCGGAAAAACGTCGGCGCTGCGGATGGTCGCCGGGCTCGAGGAGATCTCGGAGGGGACGATCCGGATCGGCGACGAGGTGGTCAACGACCTCCCGCCCAAGGACCGCGATGTCGCGATGATCTTCCAGAACTACGCGCTCTACCCGCACATGAGCGCGTTCGACAACATGGCGTTCGCGCTCAAGCTGCGGAACCTGCGCAAGAGCGAGCGCGAGCGGCGGGTTCGCGATGCCGCCCAGGTGCTCGGGTTGACCGACGTGCTCGCCAAGAAGCCGCGAACGCTTTCCGGCGGCCAGCGGCAGCGCGTCGCGATGGGACGCGCGATCGTCCGCGAGCCGCAGGCGTTCCTGATGGACGAGCCGCTGTCGAACCTCGACGCCAAGCTGCGCGTGCAGATGCGCGCCGAGATCGCGAGGATTCAGCGTTCGCTCGAGGTGACGACGATCTACGTCACGCACGACCAGAGCGAGGCGATGACGCTCGGCGACCGCGTTGCGGTGATGCGCCGGGGCGAGCTGCAGCAGCTCGACGTGCCGCAGACGCTCTACCGCGAGCCCGCCAACCTCTTCGTCGCGGAGTTCATCGGCTCGCCGGCGATGAACCTCGTCGAGGCCGAGCTGGCACGCGACAACGGGCACACATCGGTGCGGTTCGGCAGCAAGTCGCTGCGACTGCCGGCCGACGCAAGGCGCCCCGAGCTCGACGCCTACGTCGGCAAGAAGCTCGCGCTCGGAATCCGGCCGGAGGACTTCGAGGACGCGCGGCTCGCGGGCGGGGCGCCGGAAGGCGAGACCATCGCCGCAACGGCCGACATCCGCGAGGACATGGGCTCGGAGATCTACCTTCACTTCCGTGTCGACGCGGCACCGGTCACGACCGCGGAGGTGCAGGAGGCGGCAGAGGATCCGACGGCGATCGAGATCACACGGGCCGAGGCGGCGCGCGGCGGGACGCCTTTCGTTGCGCGCATCGACCGCGAGTCGAAGGCCCGCGAAGGCCAGCCGGTCGAGCTGCACGTCAGCACCCAGCGACTGCACTTCTTCGATCTCGGGAGCGGCCGCGCCATCGGACGCTCCGGGGCTCCTCCGCAGCCCGCGTGACCGATCCGCTCGCGCGGATCGAGCGCGCTACCGGCGTGCCCGACCTCGCGCAGCTCCTGGCCGAGCGGCTCGTGCCGAGCGACCTGACGTCGCTTCTGCTCGAGGTCGCGCGGTTGCGCGCAGCGCACCTCGAGCCGGCTGGCCTCCTGCGTCAGTACGAGCGCGACCGGTTCGTGCGGCCGTCGGAAAGCGACACGTCGGAGACCGAGCGCGTGGCGCTGTCCCTTGTCCCTGAGGATTTCGAGCGCGTCGACCTGTCGCCGCTCGCGCCGTTCGGCACGGGGTCGGTGCTCGCCGGCGTGAGCCAGGACTGGGCCGTGGCGACCAGCCGCGGCAGCGAGGTGGTGGCCGACGTGACGAGCGTTCTCGCGCTGGAAGCCGCGCTCTCGCGCCGCAGCTCGCGCGACGAGACGAAGCTTTTCGCGTGCGAGCGCGTCGTCCGCCCCCAGAAATCGGATAATCCGGGCCGGTTTGCGCACTTCCGGCTGCTCGGCCTGTGCACAGCCGGCCGCGGTGAGAGCTGGCAGGATTGGGAGACGCGAAACGCCACCGAGCACCTCGCCTTCTACTGGAAGCTCCTCGCGCAGCTCGGCGTGACCGGCGCCGAGATCCGGCTCGGGGGCGCCCTCGAGCTCGAAGTCGCGGCGAGGAAGGATGCGCAGGAGCGCCCGTACTACTCCGGCGGGTGGTTCTCGATCGACATCGGCGGCGCGAACGTGGCCGACGGCGGCTTCGTCGACTGGACGCAGCGCCTGCTGAGCGACCGCAAGGAGCGGTGCCTGATCAGCGGCGTCGGGATCGAACGACTCGCCTCCCTCACGGCGTAGAATCCGTCCCATGGCGACGACCGAGACGAACTCGCAGCTGGGCCGGCAGATCGTCGAGGATGCGAAGCGCTACGTCCTCTACTCCTGGTCGGTGCAGGACCAGATCAACCCGATCGCCGTCGCGGGCGCCGAGGGGCGCCATTTCTGGGACTACGACGGGAAGCGCTACCTCGACTTCGCCTCTCAGCTCGTCAACGTCTCGATCGGTCACCAGCATCCGAAGGTGATCGCCGCGATCAAGGAGCAGGCCGAGCAACTCGCGACGATCGGGCCGCCGATGGCGACGGAATCGCGCTCGCGCCTCGGAAAGCTGCTCGCCGAGGTCACGCCCGGCGACCTCTCCATGTCCTTCTTCACGAACGGCGGCGCCGAGGCGAATGAGAACGCGATCAAGCTCGCGCGCTGGGCGACCGGCCGGCACAAGATCGTCGCGCGCTACCGCTCCTACCACGGCGCGACCGCGGGCGGGATCACACTCACGGGCGACCCGCGCCGCTGGGCGGCCGAGCCCGGGATTCCCGGCGTCGTGCGCATCCTCGACCCGTACACCTACCGCTGCCCCGCCGGCCATCCCGATCCGTGCCCGGTCTGCACGGGCGCGCCGCACCTCGAGGAGATCCTCCAGTACGAGGGCCCGCAGACCGTCGCCGCGGTGATCCTCGAGACGGTCACAGGGACGAACGGTGTGATCGTGCCGCCGGACGGCTATCTCCAGTCGATCCGCGAGGTCTGCGACCACCACGGGATCCTGCTGATCTGCGACGAGGTGATGGCCGGCTTCGGCCGCACCGGCAAGTGGTTCGCCTGCGAGAACTGGGACGTCGTGCCGGACATCCTCACGGTCGCCAAGGGGATCAACTCCGGCTATGTGCCGCTCGGCGCGATGGTCATTTCGCAGAAGCTCGCCGATTGGGTGCGCGACAAGCCGTTCGCCGGCGGGCTGACCTACAGCGGCCACCCGCTCGCGTGCGCGTCGGCCGTCGCGTCGATCGAGGCCTTCCAGGAGGAGGGCATCGTCGAGAACGCGGCGGCGATGGGCGAGGTCTTCGCCGAGGAGCTGCGCGGCCTGGCCGAGCGCCATCCGTGCATCGGCGAGGTGCGCGGGCTCGGCTGCTTCTGGGGACTGGAGCTCGTCAAGAATCGCGAGACGCGCGAGCCGCTCGTTCCGTTCAACGGCACCGGCGAGGCGGCGAAGCCCGTCACCGCGCTGGCGAAAGCGGCGCTCGAGCGAGGCCTGTACCTGATGACGCACTGGAACGTGGTCATGGTCTGCCCGCCTCTGACGATCACGCGCGAGGAGATCGACGAGGGCATAGCGGCGCTCGACGAGGCGC
>JBDTZN010000132.1:0-4578 GCA_040005095.1 Thermoleophilia bacterium
CGCGAGCTTCCCGAGGGCGACGGGCTCGTACGCTACGAGGGCGTCTCGTTCGAGTACGCCCCCGGCCGGCCGGTGTTGCACGAGATCGACCTGGAGATCCCGCCCGGCCGCACGATCGCGCTCGTGGGGCATACCGGTTCCGGAAAGACGACGCTCGCCTCGCTTCTGCCGCGCTTCTACGACGTTTCGGCTGGACGCGTCACGCTCGACGGGATCGATGTTCGCGGTGTACGGCTCGGCTCGCTACGCCGCGCGATCGGCGTAATTGCGCAGGATCCGTTCCTCTTCTCGACGACGGTGCGCGAGAACATCGCCTTCGGCACCCCGCAGGCGACGGACGAGGAGATCGAGCGGGCGGCACGACTCGCGCAGGCGCACGAGTTCGTCGAGGCGCTTCCGGAGGGCTACGACACCGTGATCGGTGAGCGGGGAATCACCCTTTCCGGTGGGCAGCGCCAGCGGATCGCGATTGCGCGCGCCCTCGTGATGGATCCGCGGATCCTGATCCTGGACGACGCGACCGCCTCAGTCGACGCGACGACGGAGGCGAGGATCCGGACCGGTCTCACCGAGGCGATGCGCGGCCGGACGACGATCATCATCGCCCACCGGCTCTCGACGATCGCGCTTGCCGACGAGATCGTCGTGCTCGAGGACGGACGCATCGCGGCTCGCGGAACGCAGGACGAACTCCTGGGCATCAGCGACGTCTACCGCGAGATCTACGAGCACGGCCTGCTCGAGCGCGTCGTCGCCGAGGCGGAGGAAGTCGCGTGAGAGTCTGGCAGCCCGGGAGCCATCTCTCGCAGCAGCGAGGCGCAGAGGTCCAGGACTGGTCCTGGGATCAGACGAAGCGCCGGCTGACCACGCTCGTTCGCCTGATCCGCCCGTACAAGGCGCGGACGGCGCTCGCGCTGGGGGCGCTGCTCGCTGCGACCTTCGTCTCGCTGGCGCCGCCGTACCTGATCAAGCTCGCGATCGACGAGGGCATCCGCCACCGCCAGCTCCACCGGCTCGAGCTGATCGTGATCGCCTTCCTCGTCGTCGGCGTACTCGGGCTCGTGTTCTCGTACGCGCAGACCTACTTCACCGGCTGGACGGGCGAGCGGATGCTGGCCGACCTCCGCAACCATCTCTTCCGTCACCTGCAACGGCTTTCGCTGGGTTTTTACGAACGGAACCGTGCGGGCGTGATCATCAGCCGCCTGACGAACGACGTCGAGGCTCTCGACCAACTCGTCACCGACGGCGTCACGAGCCTCGTCCAGAACACGCTGACGCTCGTCGGGTCGGCGATCGTCCTCTTCTTCCTCGACTGGCGCCTCGCGCTCGCGACGCTGACGGTCATGCCGGGGATGACGATCGCGACCGCGATCTTCCGCAAGCGCTCGGGCCGCGCCTACCGCGCGGTGCGCGAGACGCTAGGCGCCGTTACGGCCACGCTGGCGGAGGACATCGCAGGGATGCGCGTCGTGCAGGCGTTCACGCGCGAGGAGGCGAACCAGCGGCATTTCCGCGAGGTCAGCGAGGCTTACCGCGATTCGAACCAGCAGACCGTCGTCCTGAACGGCCTCTACTTCCCCTTCGTCGACTTCCTCTCGGCGGTCGCGACAGCAATCGTCCTCGGGTACGGCGGGTATCTCGTCTTCGGCGGCTCGATCACGATCGGGACGCTGGTCGCCTTCCTCGGGTACCTGACGAACTTCTTCGACCCGGTGCAGCAGCTGTCGCAGCTCTACAACACGTTCCTTTCGGCCGTGGCCGCGCTCGACAAGATCCAGGACGTACTCGACGAGACGCCGAACGTGGAGGACGCACCCGACGCGAGCGAGCTCGGTCGGATCGAGGGACATGTCCGCTTCGACGACGTTCACTTCTCCTACGGCACGGGCCCGGAGGTGCTGCACGGGATCTCGCTCGACGTCCCCGCGGGAACGACCGTTGCTCTCGTAGGCCACACTGGCGCGGGCAAGTCAACGATCGCGAAGCTGTTGGCGCGGTTTTACGACCCTCAGCAGGGCGCGGTCACCTTCGACGACGTCGATCTCCGGGCCGTGAAACAGGAGTCGCTGCGCCGTCAGCTCGGAATCGTCCCGCAGGAGGGCTTCCTCTTCGCCGGCACCGTGAGCGAGAACATCGCGTTTGCGCGTCCCAGTGCGACGCCGGAAGACATCGTTAGCGCCGCGCGAACGGTCGGCGCGCACGAGTTCATCCTCCGCCTCGAGGACGGCTACGAAACCGAGCTGCAGGAGCGAGGCACGAGGCTCTCGCTCGGTCAGCGTCAGCTCGTCGCGTTCGCCCGCGCGCTCCTCGCCGACCCGCGCGTGCTCATCCTGGACGAGGCGACGTCCTCGGTCGACATCGGGACGGAGCGGAAGATCGAGGAGGCGCTCCGCGTGCTCCTGCGCGACCGGACCGCGTTCATCATCGCGCACCGCCTCTCGACAATCCGAGACGCCGACCTGATCGTCGTGCTCGAGCACGGGCGAATCGTCGAGCAGGGAACGCACGACGAGTTGCTCGCCCGGGCCGGCCTGTACCTGTCGCTCTACGGCGACTGGGCCGCCGACGTGGCCTGACGCTTCTCCCACGCATTCGCCATCGCAATGCGCTGGGCGATCGTCGGATGGTTCTCGAGCAGCAAGTACTCGAACGTCGAGGGGTTGGGCTCGTCGAGCGTGGTCGTCGTGAAGCGGTGGAAGAGCGTGCGTCCGGCCGCCGGGTCGCGAGTCGTCTCCAGAGCCATCCAGTCCGCTTCACCCTCGAGGTGCCGCGTGATCGCGTTCTGCACCGGCAGGGCGAGCAGGCTGAGCGTGACGAGCAGGAAGAGCGAAAGCGGCACGGCGCGCGGGTCTGCCATTCCGCCGCGGCGCCGCGTCAGCCGCGCGATGAGGAACGCGCCGGGAAACGCGAACAGCGCGTACCAGGCGACGCTCTTCCAGATGTGGTCCCGGGCGAGGTGCCCGATCTCGTGCGCGAGCACGAAGCGGATCTCGGCGGGTCTGAAGCGGCCGTCCGTCAGCGTGTCCCAGAGAATCACGCGCCGGCTGACTCCGAGCCCGGTCGCCTCGGCGTTCGGCGCGCTCGTGAACGATCGCACCTCCTGGATGCGCACGGGGGTGCGCGGCACGCGTTCCGCGCGCTCGAAGCGCCGAGCGGCCGAGACCAGCCCGGGATCGCGCAGCGGGCGGGTCTGCGCCAGGTACGGATAAATGAAGGCGAAGAGGAGAGCGATGCCCACGAACACGGGCGCGCCGGCCAGCCACCAGCGCTCGCCGAGCAGCTTCGCGAAGCCCATCACGATCAAGAGCGCGAGGCAAATCGACAGGAACTCGCCGCCGAGCGCCAGCCAGCCGCCGAAGATCCCAGAGAAGTAGTCGACCTTGAGCAGCCCGTGTCGCCGCTCCCACCAGAGCTGGAGCACCGTGAACGGCAGCTCGGCGAGCCAGACGATCGCCAGGCCAAGCATCCCCAGCATCATTCCGGTGCCGATCCGCCCCGCGGCCGACTCGCGGGTCAGCCGGGCTCCCCAGCGCGCGTAGCCGGCGAGCACGAGCACGAGCGTGAGCTGGGAGCCGAGGAAGAGCAGAAACCCGATGCGCCCGTAGCGATCCGACCGACGCAGCTCCGCGTCGCTGAAGTACCGGTGCACGTCGAGCCCCGACATGTGGAGCCCGCTCGGAACGCGCGTGCGCCAGAGCAGAACGACGGCGACGATCCAGATTGCGGCGGCGAGCGCGAGCGCCAGACCCCGGCGCACGCTCACGCAGGCAGTGGCTCTGGCTCTGGAACGGGCGGCTCGACCGCCGGTGGCGGCTCGTGCGTGTCGGTCGCGATCGGGCCGGTGTACGGATAGCGATCGGTCAGGAGGTAGATGTAGCCGTTGGCCTGGTCGGTGTAGCGCAGCGCGTACAGCCCCAGATTGCGCAGCCCGAGCGGGACTCGCCCAAGCACGAGTGCGACGATCCAAAGGTAGAAGCCGACCACGAAGAGGACGACGGCGAACCCGACGCTGAAGAAAAGGGCCGGCACAGCCAGGAGGAACCGGAAGAGAGTGACCAGCCGGTTCTGTCGATCCGGGCCGGCGATTTCGAGGTCGACGGGGTAGATCCTCGGAGCGCCCACGAAGCCGGGGAAGGGGTTGGCGAGCAGGAAGAGGTAGGCGGACACGTGGTTCCGGTAGCGCAGATACGCGCTCAGGAACCGGTGGAGCAGCGCGGGCGGGCGCCCGAGAATCAGGGTCGCGATCCAGTTCGCGAGGATCGCGAGCGCCGCGGGAATGCCCCAGAGCGTGAGCCACACAAGGTGCGGTAGCGCAAGCAGGAGCCGGAAGAAGACGGTCAGCCGCGAGCGCTGAAGGTCGTCCTTGACGTGCATGCGTACACCCATCGGCGGCGGTGGCGCAGGAACGGGGTCGAGCGGATTGCTGGACGGATAGCGGTCGGTGAGCAGCAGGACGTAGCCGCCGACCTGCGCCTCGTAGCGGAAACCGTAGGCAAGCAGGTCACGGAAACCTTGCGGCATCCGTCCCCTGATGAGCGACACGAACCAGCCGAAAACTGCAGCGAACGCGCCGAG
>JBDTZN010000046.1:0-15485 GCA_040005095.1 Thermoleophilia bacterium
CGAGGTCGGTTTCCTGCACGGCTGCGTTCTCGGAGGTTTGGACGGCGACGGCGGCGCCGGTCGTGATCCGCGGCGACTTCAAGGTCATGCCCTTGTCTGGCAAAACTTCCTGCGGCAGCTCGGTTCCCAGGACGCTCGTGGCGCGTGCGGAGGCCGCGAAGGCGTCGCCGATAAAGCCCGGGGGCCCGGACGGAACGAACCCGCCGCCCGTGGTCGCGCCCGTAGACAGGTCGCGGTACTCAGCGCCGGACACCTTGCCGAGCCGCCCCCGCGCCTCTCCGACGTCGCCGACGAGCGCCGGCGGCAGCTCGTCGCGGAGCGCCCCCTCAGCGCCGCTAGCCCAAGCCAAATCCAAGAACCAGGAGCGCTCCGAGCCGGGCCCGTACGGACCTGAGCCGCGAATCCCCGTGTCCGCGATCCCGTACTCGCGCACCACCTTCGCCAGCGTCTCGTCTTTGCCGCGGGCGTAGTCTTTTGCGGCAGCCTTGTCGCGCTCGCGTGCGCGGAGCACGTCAGCGTACTCGGGTGATTTCGGTGTCAAACGCGGGCTCATTCCAGGTTCCTCTCTAAGGGGTCGGCACGCCGAGGCGCACGATTCGGGGGTAACGGGGGATTGCGTCAGCGCCGTAGCGGGCGCGCGCTCGAGCCTCGATCACGGACAGCGGGCAGTCGAGGCCGCAGTGGCGCTCCTCGGCCGGCGTGTCGAGGTCGCACTCCGCGCAGACGCCGATGCTGTCGGGCGGCTCGAGCGGGCGGGCACCTGTGCTCGCCGGCGGCTCGTCGTCGCCCCACCACTCACACCACGGGGCGCTCACGCCGCGTCCTCAGGGGTGCCGTAGAGCCACGCCAGGAACGGCTCGCGTGGGACGCGCAACGCCGCTCGGCCAGTGCCGACGCGGACGGCTGGGAACTGGCCGGAGTGGACGAGCCGATACGCCGTCGGCTTCGAGACGTTCGCGGCCTTCGCAACCTCCCGAACGGTCATAAGCTGCGGCGCAGGAGTTCCTATCTCTTCCATAAGTCTTATTTATACCGTAGCGGTCGGAGGTCGTCCTCGCGAAGCGTTAGCTTGACGGCCGTGTGCTCGAGGCTCGCGCGCGACATGTACGGCAGGCTTACGTGCGTCGTTGCAGAACCGCTACTAGTTCTGTCGATGACCGCACTCCGGCTCTACACGGACGGCAGCTGCCATCCACCGGGCACCATGGGCGGGTGGGCCTGGATCCTCGTCAACGAGCACGCCGTAGGCTCCGACTCGGGCGTGACGCTAGGCCCGTCGAACCATCAGCAGTGCGAGGTGATCGCGGCGATCGAAGGGCTTACCTACCTGGTGGCGTCCGGCGTACGGGAGGTCGAGCTGCTCTCCGACAGCCGACACGTCGTCGGCGGGATGAGCGCCACCGGCTGCATCGGCTGCACCGGCTGGGCGCACGCCGCCGCGGCGCGCGAGTGGCGCAGCGCACGCGGGAAGCCCCTAAAGAATCGTGACCTCTGGGAGCGGCTCCTCGAACTGGCGGGCTGCCTCGCCGTCACCTGGCGCCACGTGCCCGGCCACCGGCCGAAGAGGGACACGAGCGACGACGCCCGTTACAACCGCGAGGTCGATGCGCTCGCAAGAGAGGCCCGCCTGGGCGTGCTGCTGCAGTCAGGGGTAAAGACAACTCCGTAGTCACAAGCCCGAGCCCGGGGCAGCCTGTCGGGATGCGGTTCGTAGTAATCGGGAACGCGGCCCGCGCGGCTGAGGACGGGTTCTACTTCCTGCAGGACGCCGAGGCCGAGCGGCGCAGCATGGCACGGCGGCGGCGGGAAAGCCTCGCGGCCGTAGGCCAGCCGCACGGCGCAGACAAGAGTGCCGTGACGCCGGTTCCTTGACGGGCGGAAGGCCACACCCCGCGAGCGCGCGGCGCAAAAAATGGGAGGGCGTTCGCTACCGCGCGTTCAGAATCCCAGTGACTTCGAAGAAGGCACCCGCGCCGATTGTGAAGGAGCAGGTGACCTCCGTCAGGGCGTTCTGCGCCAATCCGGTGTCCGCGTGGCTGAACAAGGGATTGCCGTCGACGCGAACGCTGTGGATGGTCAGCACGCCCCCCTCCTCGAACAATAGGACGGTGAACGGACTCGGAGACTGGAAACCCGTCCCGTTATCAGTCGCCCGGAGTGTGAACGACGCACCGTTGTCGCACGTCACTGCTGCGCCCGCATGGCTTGCGACGGCGCTCCCACAAAGACCGAGGGTTGCGACTGCGCACGTAGCCAAAGTAGTCACGACCGCGCGGATAGACATACCGCCTCCTTGCGTCGTTTGTCGCGACGACTATCCCTTATTCGGGCTCTTCCGTCAACGGCAGCGCCCCGCCTAGCGCGTGGCGCAAACGGGCTCGAAGAACGCCTCCGCTTGTCACTCCGGCCAGGCCTCTTACACCACCGCCACCGCGTCCAACCATTGTCAGATCAGCTTGAAATCGCGCTTGCGCGGGAAAGCTGTGGCCCACATTCTGCTCGGCGTCGCGGAAGTTGTCGATGAACACCATGCGGCGGATTCTAGGTAGTCCGCGCCCATTCCGCGCCTAAACGTCTGAGAACACGCTCGTGGATGGATGCGGCCCAGTGTCCAATTAGTCGCTCGAAAGCCCTGCACCTGAGCCACTTCCCGCCACTCGCCGACAAAGCCCGCCACTCGCCTGAATGTGTCTGGGGGACAAGAGGTCCCCGGTTCAAATCCGGGCGCCCCGACTAGCAACGCACCGAGAGCGGTCGCCGGGGCCCAGCCGGTTGACTGGACCCCGGGATGCGAAGTGCGTTAGCCGCTTACTTGCCGGTGTTGACGAACTGGATGCAGTCGCCCTGGTTCTTGAAGCTCGGGCTGTCGAACGTCATCCAGCCACCGTTCTTGCACTGGTCCTTGCTCGTCGGCGAGTTCGCGGGCGAGGAGGACGACAGTGAGACACCGTCGACCAGGAAGCCTTTGCCGAGATTGGGATTCGGCGTGCCGCTCTCGCGGAAGATCAGCTTCCGGGTGGGCGGGACTTGATTGAGGCTGCCGGCCGCCTCGGGGTCGTAGCGGTAGTAGTCCTCCCACGTCGTGCCGGTGATCTTCAGCGCGCCGTCGATGTAGATCTTGACCACGTCGTTGCCGGGGCCGGGCTTGAAGTCGATCGAGAACCTGGCCGTGTGGGATGTCGTCCGGCTCAGCGTCGCGATGTCGGTCTCGTTGAAGTTGGCCACGATGCCCAGCGGGCCCGGGTCGGTCACGTCGTCGAAGAAGACATGGACTCCGTTGGACTGATCCTCGAAGCGCAGATAGCTCATCCGGGCACCGTTGCCGTCATCCGGGCTGACGGACGTGTGCAGTCCGATCTGCTCGGTCGCCAGCGCTGTACCGATCGAGAGGCTCGCATCGAAATGCGACGCGCCGGTCTCACCGGCCGGGCTCGAGAGCCCGGGCGAGAACGTCTGGTCGCCGAAGGTTCCGCTCGTATACGCGTCCGACAGTCGTAGCGACTGGGTTCCGAAGCCATAGCCGGAGGCAGCCGGGTAGCTTGAAACGCTTGCCACCTTCACGTCGAAGAGTGGGTTGAGCTTCATCCAATCTTGCTGGCCGCCGATGTCGCCGAGGACGTACGGCGGCTCGAACGTGATCGGGCCGATCGAATCGGCCTTCGCCGCGGCGGCAAACAACGCGCTGACGGCGGCGAGCCCGACGATCAGGCTCGTCAAGAGAAGGATCCGCTTCAGCGAGCGCGAGGTTCCGCCGCCGTCGTGGCTCCGCTTGGTCTAGTGCATTGTGCAACTCCCTACCTCTTGGTTCAGGACAGCCATCCCGACGTCGCTTGCGCGGTTCGTGACCGGACCGAGGCGGTCGAGGGGCGCGCCGTCGCGCGCTCCTCACGCCTGCTGCTAGCCGAGCTGCGCGCGGATCGCGCCGCCCGGGTGCTCCTTCGTGTGGACGTTCACGTAGAACCCGGCCGGATTGCCGATGATCTCGTCGATCAAGGCCGGCGTCGAGGTCTGGCAGCCGCTCGAGTTCCCGTCGGCGCCCGGAGCGCTGAACGGGACGACCACGGGGCCGTTGACGCCCGCTCCGCCGCGATGGATGTGCGCCGCCGTCGTCGGCAGCGTCACGTTCGCCGCATGGAGGCGGTAGCAGACGAGGCCGGCGGCCTTGCGGATGCGGACCACCGCCGTGCCGGTCGCGTTCGGCTCGGTCGACCCCTGCAGGGTCACCGCTCGGACCCAGCCGAAGTCGTCGGTCGACGTACCGGTCAGCTGTCCGCGGATCGCTCCGCCTGCGAACTCGGCGTTGTGGACATTCACGTAGTAGTTGCCCGGGGTAGCGAGGATGGCGTTGACGACGGAGCGTGATGCTCCGATGCAGCCGCTCGCGTTCCCTGACGCATTCGGGGTGAAGAGCGGGACGACGACCGGGCCCGAGGCCCCGGCTGCTCCGCGGTGGATGTGCGAGGCGCTGGCCGCCGGCAGGTTGTCCGCTGCGAGCCGGTAGCAGAGCTGTCCCTGCCCGGCCCGAAGGCGAACGGTCGCGGTGCCGGTGGCGACAGGATCGCCGGCGGGACTCTCCGATTCCCCCGTCAGGGCGACGTTGAACGCCCGTCCGCCCGAACTCGGCGTCAGGACGCTGCGCGGGCAGCCGCCGCTCGGCGCCGGAATGATGTCCGCTGCATGGCGAAGGTGTCCCTGGAGCGCCTTCGCGGTGACCTTGACCTTCACGTACGACTTGCTCTTCGAGGTCGTGCGGTGGCAGATCGTCGTCTTGCGGGCGTCGGTGCGAGCGCTCGCGGTCGTGAGCGCAGCGCCGGCGATCGCGACGACGGCGATCAGGAGACCCACTCGTTTCATTTGTCTTCCCCCTCTGGTCGTGTCGACCGAACTACGGAGGAAGTCGCGCGGCGGTTTACGCCGTGCGGGCGGAGCGCCAGGCCATCTCGATGTCCGAGTACTCGGCCACCGCAGGCGCAATCGACGTGATGTGGTCTCTTACCGCGGCGAGGCTGCTCGAGTCGGACGGATCGGCGAAGGCCACCTGGACGGCGCCGTCGATGAATCGCACCGGGATCGCATTGGCCGTCATCCCGACTTCGCGAGGCAGAAGCCGGAGCGCAGAACCGTCGACACCGATCAGCGCGATGTTCACGAAGGGCAGCGCCCACTGCTCGGAAAGCGCCCGAGCAAGATCCTGCTCGTACGCCCAGCCGTTCCGAACCAGCACGCGTCCGAGCCGCTCACCGGTCGACCGGCTCTCGACGAGCGCGGCCGCGAGCTGCTCCTCGGTGATGTAGCCCTTGCCGACCAGGAGATCCCCGAGCCGAGGGGGCGGAGCGCCCTGCCGCGGATGCTCTCGGGGAAGGATCTCGAAGATGTCCGCTGCCGGATTGGCCGGGCTCGCCGCAACTCCCAGGACGACGTGCGCGCCGGTGCGGTTGACCGCCGCCCAGCTCTGAAGGCACTCCTCGGCGTTGATCTCGTCGTTCAGCGCATCTTCGGGGAATCGCGCATCCACGACCCCGTCGGCTGCCACGCTCGCCTCGGCGCCGAGCCGGCGGAAGAAGTCGCGCACCTGATCGGCGCGACCGGGATCCTTGAGCTCGATGCGGACGGCGGCGACCACCGTGGTTATGCCACTTCCCGGGCCGCGCGCTTGAGCTGTGCCAGCTCGACGTTGCACTCGTTGAGGGTGCCCTCGAGGTCGGAGACGCGCCGCCGAAGAGTCTCGGTCGTCGTCACGAGCTCGATGAACGCCCGCTGCCGCTCGCGGAGGAGAGACTCGACCGCACGCAGCTTCGCCTCGGGATCCTCGGTCCCGACAGCCTCGGCGACGGAGGGGAACTCGGGCGTCGTCGTCGGTGGGGCAAATGCTGAGACGTCGACGAACTGCTCCGGCCCGGCCTCGCTCTCGCTGGTCTGGTCGGCGATCGCTTGTGCAAGCGAGAGCCAGGAGATCCGGCCCGCCTCGATCAAAACCTCTCCGAGCCGCTTTCCGGAGCGCCGCTGCTCCTGCAGCGCTTCCTGGAGCTCTTCCCGTGTGATCGCGCCGGCGGCAACGAGCACCTCGCCGATCGGACGCCAACGCACGTCGTCGTCCCTGAACGAATCCAGGTCGAGGGGCTCGGATAGTGCCGAATCGGTCGTCGCCTCGCCGGGCGCAACAAGTAGGTTTGTCATCGGTTCTCTCCGCAGTGTCCGCAGGTGTGAGACGGCCGCAATGCGTCTCTCGTTCCACATCATCGGGCGCTATTTGGACTAGGGCAATCCTCCTGCTGAGGGACTGCTCCGGAGCATTTTCGGCTTGAACAGCCAGATCGACCGCGCGGGAGGCTGGAAGTCGTCAGCACCGAATGCGACACTAGGCGCCGCACCCCGCGGCCTCGGATGCGTCGACTTCTTTTCCTCACGCTGTTTCTCTGCCTGCTGGCGCCCGCTTCGCCCGGGGCTGCCGCGCGCACACCGCGGGTGGGGATCTTCTACTACTCGTGGTACAGCACCGAGCCGCGCGACGGCGCGTACGGACACTGGACGCAGAACAACCGTCCGGCGCCGTTCCAGATCGCGTCGAACTTCTTTCCGGCGCGCGGGGTCTATTCGAGCAGCGACCCGGTCGTGCTTCGCGCGCAGATGCGCGAGATCCGCGGCGCAGGCGTCGACGAGGTGATCGTCTCCTGGTGGGGGACTGGCTCGGTCGAGGACCAGCGCCTCCCGGCGGTGCTCAGGGCGGCTCGGGCCGAGCATCTCGCGGTGGCCCTCCATGTCGAGCCCTACGTCGGACGCAGTCCTGCGAGCGTAGCCGTGGACATCGCTCGCTTCCGCCCGCTCGGGATCACGGACTTCTACGTCTACGAGCCGCTCCTGTCTCCCGCGATCGACTGGGCGGTCGCCAATACCGGCCTCGTGGGGGTCAGGATCTTCGCGGGCACCGGCCTGGCGGGGTTCGCAGCCACCGGACGCTTCACGGGCGTCTACACGTACGACATCGTCAGGTACCGGTCCTCGTCCTTCGGACGACTGTGCGCACAGGCCCGCGTTCAACATCTCCTCTGCGCGCCGTCGGTCGGGCCGGGCTTCGACGCCCGTCGCTCGACGGGCTCGACCACGGTGGAGCCCCGCCGGCGCGGTCAGACGTACGACCGGATGTGGCACGCAGCCCTCGACGCGGCACCGGACATGGTCACCGTAACGAGCTACAACGAATGGCACGAAGGGACGCAGATCGAGCCCGCAAGCGTCGAGCCGCCCTGGGCGGGCTATGCGAGCTACGAAGGCGCGTGGGGCCGGCACGGTCGGGCCGCAGAGAACGCGTACCTCTGGCGCACGGCTATGTGGAGCGCGACCTTCAAGTCCTGACGAGCACGTCGGCGCCGCAGCCCCAGACCAGGGCGCTGAAGACATCCCCTTCGACGCCGCGGAGCGAGCGGTGCTCGAGATCCACCGAGATGTCGGGCCACGACTCGAGGCCGATCGCGCCCGCTCCCTCGTCGGCGCCGTAACAGAGCAGGCGCTCCGCCGAGAGCACGTTCCGGCGGCCTGACGAGCGCCGGGCGATGCCCTCCAGGTCCCGCAGCTCCTCGAGCGGGTCGATGCGAACGTTCGAGTCGGAGCCGATGCAGATCCCGATCCCACGCTCGCAGAGCCGCTCAGCGGGGGCGAACCCGTCGCCGAGGTTCGCTTCGGTGGTCGGGCACACGCAGACTCGCGCGTCAGCGTCGGCGAGCAAGTCGAGCTCGGCGTCCGAGGCGTGCGTCGCGTGCACGACGGTCGTCCGCTTTCCAAGGCAGCCGGTCCGCGCGAGCAGCTCGATCGGCCGCACGCGGTGCTCGGCGAGGCATTCCTCGATCTCGCGCGGCTGCTCGTCGGCGTGGATGTGCAGCGGCAGGCGTTCGCGCTCCGCGTAGCGCCCGAGCTCCTCGAGCCAATCCGCCGGGCAGGCGCGGACGGAGTGGGGGGCGAGGCCGACCGCGATCCCGTCCGCCCGCAGCTCCTCGAGCCCGCGCAGGTACTCCGCGACGCTGTCCTGGCGGAAACGGTCGATTCCGCCGCGCCCATACGCGGCGTACAGGACGACGAGCTCGATCCCGGCTTCCTGCGCGGCCGCGGCCGCCGCGCGCGCCTCCGCCAGCCCGAGGTAGTGGAACTCGCCCACCGCCGTGTAGCCCGCCGCGAGCATCTCCTCGTAGGTCGCCGCGTAGTCGCGCCGGACGCTCTCGACCGTCTGCTGTTCGGCCTCCGCGAGCATCGTCTCGCGCCAGGCCCAGAAGTCGCCGCCCTCGGTCCGTCCGCGCAGCGCGCGCTGGAACGTGTGGCTGTGCGCGTTGACGAAGCCGGGGAGGGGAAGCAGCTCGGTCACCCCGCGTATCCTTCCACCGTGGCCGCCCGCGCCGTTCCCGCTCCGCTCCAGCAGCTGCCGAACGCCCTCACGCTGCTGCGTCTCGGGCTGATCCCGGTGTTCGTCGCGCTTGTCCTCGTCTCCGACGGTGGACACAGCTGGCCGGCGGCGAGCGTCTTTGCCGTCGCCGGAGCCACCGACCAGATCGATGGGTTCCTTGCGCGCCGGTGGCGGGTCGAGTCCGCCTTCGGAAAGATCGCCGACCCGCTGGCCGATCGCCTGATGATCGACGCCGCGGTCATCCTCCTGTGGCACGCGGGACGGCTGCCGTGGCTCGCGCTCGCGATTCCGGCGCGCGACGTCGTCCTGATGGCCGGCTATCCGCTGCTCGCCGGGCGCGGCTACGACTTCGAGGTCAACCTGACCGGCAAGGCCGCGACGTGGCTCCTCTACGCCTCGCTCGGCTTCACGATGGTCACCGCGCAGTCGACCGCGTGGCCGCGCTGGCTCTTCTGGGTCGGCTTCGCCCTCGCCGCGCTGGCCGCGGCTCAGTACGCCGTGAAGGCCCGCCGGGAGGTCGCCATATGAGAGGCGTCGTGATGGCCGGCGGGGAGGGAACGCGCCTCCGGCCGCTGACGTCGAACCAGCCGAAGCCGATGGTCCCGGTCTGCGGCAAGCCGTGCATGGAGCACATCATCGAGCTGCTCCAAACCCATGGATTCGAGGACGTGGTCGTGACCGTGGCGTTCCTCCCGCAGGCGATTCGCAGCTACTTCGGTGACGGCGAGAGCATGGGGTTGAACATCGAGTACTCGGTCGAGGAGTCACCGCTCGGCACGGCCGGCTCGGTGCGGCTCGCGGCGGGGAAGCTCGACGACACGTTCCTTGTCATCTCGGGCGACGCGCTCTGCGACGTCGACCTGACGAAGCTCGTCGAGTTCCACAAGGAACGTGAGGCCTCGGTGACGATCGGACTCAAGTCGGTCCCCAATCCGCTCGAGTTCGGGATCGTCGTCACCGATTCCGAAGGCCGGGTCGAGCGCTTCCTCGAGAAGCCGTCGTGGGGACAGGTCTTCTCCGACACGATCAACACGGGGATCTACGTACTCGAGCCCGAAGTGCTGAACCACGTGCCGACCGACCGGCCGTACGATTTCTCAAAGGAGCTCTTTCCGCTCTTGCTCGAGATGGGCCGACCGATCTACGGGCTCCCGCTCGAGGGCTACTGGCAGGACATCGGCGATCTCGACCAGTACCGCCAGGCGAACTTCGACGCGCTCGACGGCCGCGTGAACCTGTCGATCCCCGGGGTGCGCCTGCGGGGGAACGTCTTCGCCGGAGAGGGCGTCGAGTTTGATCTCGACGCGGTCGAGGGGCCGGCATACATCGGCAACTACTGCCGGATCTCCCCGGAGGCGACGGTCGAGCCGTACTCAGTGCTTGGCAACAGCGTCACGCTGCGCGACGGGGCGCGCACGAGCCGCGCGGTGATCGACTCGTCGACCCATCTCGGGCGCAGCGCGATCGTCGAAGGCGCGGTCATCGGCCGCAACTGCGACCTGCGCGCGCACGTCCGCATCCACGAAGGCGTCGCGATCGGCGACGAGGTGACGATTGGCTCCGAGGCGGTCGTCATGCCGGGCGTCCGGATCTACCCGTACAAGGAGGTCGAGAGCGGCGCGCACATCCACGAGAGCCTGATCTGGGAGTCGCGCGCCACGTCGCGCACCTTCGGGAAGGACGGGGTCGCGGGGCTCGTGCAGGTCGACGTCACGCCCGAGATGGCCGTTCGGCTCGCGGCGGCCCTGGGGACCGCGCTGAAGCGCGGCGCACGCGTGGTCGCGAGCCGGGAGTCGCCGGCGGCCTGCCGGATGATCAAGCGCGCGATGGTCTCGGGCGTCAACTCCACGGGCGTCGACTGCGCCGACCTGCGCGTTCTGCCCGCCGCGATCAGCAGGCACCTGCTGAAGACCCACGGGTACGACGCCGGCTTCCACGTGGGCACGTCCGAGAGCGACCCCGAGGTCGTGCAGATCCGCTTCTTCGAGCAGCCCGGGATCCCGCTGACTCCGGGCCTGCAGAAGGAGATCGAAAAGCACTTCACCCGCCACGAGTTGCGCCGCGTCCCGTACGCGGACGTGGGCGCGGTCACGTACCCGGCCCGCGTCCGCGAGAGCTACGCACAGGATCTGCTCTCGGGGATCGACGTGGACGCCGTCCGCGCCCGCAATTTCCGGATCGTCGTCGACTACTCGCACTCGGCGGCCTCTTTCGTGCTCCCGCTCGTGCTCGGCCCGCTCGGCGTCGAGGAGGTCTCCGCGCATTCGTTCACCGATCGCGGCGGCGGAGGCGTGCTCAGCATCGACGAGTCGATCGACCAGGCGAAGCGGCTGGTGCGCGCGATTGGCGCCGATCTTGGCATCGTGTTCGACCGCGCGGGCGAACGGCTCTACCTCATCGACGAGGGGGCCAACACGATTCCGGTCGAGCAGACGCTCCTGCTGTTCCTGAGCCTGCTCGCCTCGAGTGGCCGCACCGGCAAGGTCGCGCTCCCGATCACGACCACGAGCCAGGCCGACACGGTGCTCGAGGGCAGCGACCTGGAGATCGTCCGCACCGGCGCCTCGCTGCCCGAGCTGACGAAGGTCGCCGCCGGCGAGGGGTTCGTGTTCGGTGGCGCTGTGGGCGGCGGCTACGTCTTCTCGGAGTTCCTGCCGGCCTACGATGCCGTCGCGAGCCTCTGCAAGCTCCTGGAGCTCCTCGCGCCGGTCCAGAAGGCGCTCTCGGAGCTCGTGGCCGACCTGCCGCAACCGGCGCTCGTCAAGCGCGACCTTCCGTGCCCGTGGGCGCTGAAAGGGCTCGTCATGCGCGTGCTCGCCGAGCGAGCCCAGGGCCGGGAAATCGACACGCTCGACGGGATCAAGGTCTTCGACGAACGCGGGTGGACGCAGGTGCTTCCGGATCCCGACGAACCGGTCGTCCACCTCTACGCGGAGGGCGAAACCCCGGAAGCCTCCGAGGAGATGCTGGCCGAACTCCAGGGCCTCGTGGAGGAGATCATGGCGGGGGAGGAAGCGGCCGTCCGAAGTTGAAGGGTAAAGTAGAGGTTGACCCCTTGCGGGCTCGACTGCTTTACTGAAGAAGGCAGCGTCCAGCGAGCGAAAGGCCCACGTGGAATCGTTCCCCGATCTTCCGAATCTCTCCGACGAGGATCTCGAGCAGCTGATCACCGACCTCACCAAGGAAGAGCGCGAGGTCTCGTACCGGCGCCGGATCCTGCACGGTCAGATCGACCTCCTGCGCGCCGAGCTCGTGGCGCGACTGCAGAAGACCGGGGGGCAGAGCGTGCTCGACCGCGTCAACGTCGACGCGCTGACCGACATCCTCGCGTCGAAGGCGCCGCCGCCGTCCTGAGGCGGCGGGAGGGCCCGAAATGTCCCATGTCTACTGCCCCGAGTGCGGCTTCCAGAACCCGGAGGCGGCGACTTACTGCTCGAAGTGCGGCGCGCTCCTCACGAAGGACGAGCCGGTCGAGACGACGATGCAGTTCACACCCGAGGAGGGCGACCTCGACACGGCCCCAGGTCTCGAGGACGCGGGGATCAAGGGCCCGGCGCTCGTCGTTCGGTCCGGCGGCGGCAGAGCGGGGGAGACCTTCGTCCCCGAGGGCGACCGGACGACGATCGGCCGCTCCCCGGAATGCGAGATCTTCCTCGACGACGTCACGGTGTCGCGAAAGCACGCGGTGCTCGTACGCACGCCCGAGGGCTTCCGCATCGAAGATCAGGGCAGCCTCAACGGGACGTTCCTGAACCGGAGCCGGATCGAAAGCAGCGAGCTCTCCGACGGCGACGAGGTGCAGGTCGGGAAATATCGCCTCACGTTCAGGGGCGGGGTGAGATGAGCACGGCCGAAGCCCAGCGCGCGCAGCGGATGCTCACGATCGGGACGGTCTGCACCCGTCTCAAGACCGAGTTCCCCGACATCTCGATCTCGAAGATCCGCTACCTCGAGGATCAGGGCCTGCTCGCGCCGCGGCGCACCCAGGGCGGCTACCGGCTGTTCAACGAGGAGGACGTCGAGCGGCTCGAGACGATCCTGCGCCTGCAGCGCGACGAGTTCCTCCCGCTGCGCGTGATCCGGCAGGAACTGGCCTCTGCGACGGGTACCAAGGAGCGCAAGCGGCGGCGTGCCGGGCTCTCGGCCGTCGAGCACGACCTGAGCCTCATCGAGCTGTGCGACCGCGCCGAGATCGCGCCCGAGCTCGCCAAGGAGCTCGAGGATTACGGCTTGCTCGCCCCGCGCGTCGAGGACGGCGAGAAGCTCTACCGCGAGGGCGACGCGGACATCGCGGCGGCCTGCGGGAAGCTCTCGCGCTACGGAATCGCGCCGCGCCACCTGCGGGCCTTTCGCACCTCTGCGGACCGCGAGGCAGGCCTGCTCGAGGCGATCGTGTCTCCGGCGCTGCGCTCACGCAACCAGGAGCGCCGCCAGTCGGGCCTGGAAGACCTCAAGAACCTCGCCGAGCTGGCCCAGGAGCTCTCGCAGCTCCTCTTCTGGCGCGACCTGCGGGAGCTCGCCGGCTCGTGACCGCGGTCGACCTGCGCAGCAAGATCCGCGAGGTTCCCGACTGGCCGACGCCCGGGGTCGGGTTCAAGGACATCTCACCGCTCCTTGCCGACGCCGAGGCGCTCGAGGAGTCGATCCGCAGTCTGGCCGACTGGGTCAAGGACCAGGAGCCGGATCTCGTCCTCGGCGCGGAGGCGCGCGGCTTCATCCTGGGCGCGGCCATCGCGCGGGAGGTCGGTTGCGGCTTCCTGCCGGCGCGGCGGCCCGGGAAGCTGCCGCCCGAGACGGTGAGCGTGAACTACGCGCTCGAGTACGGCCAGAATTCGCTCGAGCTGAACCCGGCCCTGATCGCCAAGGGCACGCGCGTCGTGATCCACGACGATGTGCTCGCCACCGGTGGCACGGTCGGCGCACTCGGCGGCCTGCTCGAGCAGCTGGGCGCGGAGGTCGTGGGTGCCGCGTTCATCATCGAGCTGACATTCCTGAACGGTCGCGAGAAGCTCGGCGACTTTCCCGTGCACGCGCTGATCACGTACTGATACGCACAATGGGGGACGGTTTGGCCGTCCGGTGTGCCGATTAGAACGGGGCCATGTACGACGCGCTGACGAGCCGCTATACGTTCGCGTGTCCGAGCCGCGGGGCCGCGAACGTCTCGCTGTCGTCGTTCCGAACGCTCGAGCGGCTGCCCGGAGCCGCGCATCCGGTCGTGTACCAGGTTCGCTTCGAGTGCACGTGCGGCGGGGAGCACGAGGGGCTCGTCAGCCACGACGAGCTCGACTGGGCGCCGCTCGGTCTCGCCGACGGCGTCTTCTTCAATCTCATGACCGCGCGCCTCGACGCGCTCGCGGACGAGCTGGGCGACGTCGCGAGCCGCCGGATCCAGTCGGGCGAATGGCCGTGGAGCTTCTTCTGCTACCCGGAGGACCGACCGCGGCCCGTGTATCCGTCGTCGTTCTTCCTGCTGGCGCCCGGAGACGGCTCGCTCGGGCTGGCAGTTCGCTGCCCGGCGTGCGAGCAGGTTTCCGTCAACCTCGTCTCGCACCAGCACGTCGACCTCCCGTTTCACAACGATCGCGAAATCGGCGTCGTCGAGCACGTCTTCGACGGTGACGCGGCCCGGATGATCGAAGAGTTCCGCACCGAGCTCTATTCCGCGCATTTCGACGCGCGGCGCCTCGGGTTGTAGGGCGACCCGCGCCCAAAACGCATCGATTTCCGTTTCAGGGGTACGAAACGGAAGAGGTGATGCACATGTACGGATTGACAAGAGGAACGATCACGCTGATCGGAGCGGCAATCGCGGGCGTCTTGATCTGGCTCGCGACGCAGTCGAACGGCGGCACAAACGGCACCTACTGGACGATCGTGGGCCTGCTCGCCGCCGCCGGACTGACGATGGCGTTCTCGCAGATCCTGGGCGGCTGGACGAAGTGGGGCTGGCCGCGGATCTCCGGGAGCGTCTTCCTGGTCGCGTTCATTCCCGTTCTGATCGCGGCCGGCTGGGTGATCCTCGCCGGGCAGACCGTGCCGAACTGGTTCAGCCGGCACGCGACGTCGTGGGCCGGTGACATCGGTCTCGGCGGGTTGCTGGGCGACATGCTGAAGGCGATCCCGGTGCTCGCGTTCGGGACCGGACTCGTGTTCGGGCTCACGTTCGACACGACCGGGCCGCGCACCCCCACGGTGGTCGACGAGGGCGAGACCGTTCGCCCGATCCCGGCCGATGCCGTCGGGACAACGACGACGGCGGACGCTCGAGCCTCCGACGAGCCGCTCACGGCGGAGCGGGCAACCACCGCCACGACGCCCGTACGGGACGGCGACTACGCGGCCACGACGACCACCCCGACCGCGAGGGAGCCCGCGCCGGAGCCGCCGCCACGCGCCGGCGACCCGTCGGACACTTAGGAGCGAAACCTCGCTCCCTGGCGAGAGGGATTAGTTCATGGCCCGGGTATTCCGATACTCGGGTCATGGACGTCCTTCAGCCGCAGAAGGCACGTGGAATGGCGCTGCTCTACCAACACTGCTCGGCCCTCAACATTGGTGAGGACCCGCAGCAGCCGGCCGCCGATCGCCTCGAGACGCTGATCGGCGGAGAGCTCGCCCGCTTCCTCCTTGCCGCGCTCGTCCGCGACCGCAGCGCACGCGCCGCGGCGTAGTCGGCTCCTAGTCGCCGAACGTCCGGACGAACAGGAAGATCGCGCCGAAGGACAGGGCGCCGACGATGAACGCGGTCGCGTGGTCGATCCCGATCGCGAGCAGCCCGATCCAGATGTAGAGCGCGAGCCCGAACGCCCACAGGAACGACGTGACCCCACGAGCGATGGACGGCGGGCGCAAGTGCATCGCGGGGATCCTAGAGAAGCGGCACGCCGGCGTGGGCGGGACCTGCCTTCTGTCTTCGAATTATCCACAGGTATTCGCCTTGATTGTGGAATTGTGGACAGATCTTCGGGCGCAAATTGCGACAAACAATTCCGAAACGGCCTTGCGCGGACCGTGGCGACCTTCTAGATTGCGAACTGCGTCGAGCACGGAGCGGAAGTAGGTCGAAACCGCTCGCGAAGACCGTACGAGG
>JBDTZN010000133.1:0-4539 GCA_040005095.1 Thermoleophilia bacterium
CGCTCAAGGTCTCCGGCTGGCGGGTCTTCGACAGCCGCAGCGGCGGCGCGAGCCGTAAGGCCAACGGCCTCGTCGTCGCGACGGCGGTGGCCGCGTTGAACCGCGTGGGGCTCGGGCCGTTCCACTCCGACCTGTCCGCAGCCGAGCTCGGCCGGGCTGCGGTCGCGGCCATGGAGGAGGTCGTCTCTCGGCTCGAGCTCGATGCCGGCTACGTCGTGTTCGGGCACACCCACCGCGCCGGCGGGAGCACGCTGATCAACGCCGGGAGCTGGAGCGTCTCGCCGAACTGGCCGACGTTGCCGCCACACGACGATCCGTACCGGGCCGGAACCTGCGTCGTGGTCGGGGACAGCGGCCCACCGCGGCTCAGCAGCCTGCTCGACGACCTGCCGGCGTCGGAGCTCGCGCCCACCCGCGTGCTGGCGGCGTCGTGAGTGGGGCGCGCGCGAGCGCCGCGCTGGGCGTCGCGGTCGCCGCGTTGGCTGCCGTGCACACGCTGCGCAGGAAGGATCTGCGCGAGCGGCCCGCCATCGTCGCCGTGTCGCTGACCGCCGTGTCGCTGCCGGCGCTCATCCGCGAGGCCCGCCGGCAGCGCGACCCCGAGCTGTTCTGGATCCTGTTCGCCGCACACCAACTGCGCCTCGTCAGCGGCGTGGCCAACCACTCCATCGGCTACCGGATCTACAGCGGTAAGAGCGATGCGGAGAACTACCACCGCGCCGGACTGGAGCTGGCGCGCCGGATTCGAAGCGGGAACTTCGACCTGCGCCTCGGCTCGAAGCCGGGCGAGGGAGCGATGCGAGTCCAGGCGGGGATCGTCCAGCTCCTCATCGGCCCGTCGAGGCTGGCCGCGTTCCTCGTCTACTCGTCCCTCGGCTTCTGGGGCCTCTTCTTCTTCTACCGGGCGTTCCTCATCGGTGTCCCCGACGGAGACGCGCGGCTGTACCTGCTCCTGCTCTGTTTCCTGCCGACTCTCGTGCTGCTCCCGTCGCTGATCTCGAAGCAGGCGTGGATGTTGTTCACGCTTGGGCTCGCGTCGCTCGGCGCCGCGCACCTCGTCACCGGAGAGGAGCGCAGAGGGCTCGCGCTCGCCGGCGCCGGGATCGCGCTTGCTGCAATCGTCCGGCCGCACATCGCGGCGATGTTCGCCGTCTCGCTGGCTGTCGGCTCCGCGCGGCTGCTGCAGGGGCGGCCGGCGCTTCGGAACGCTGCGCTGTCCTCCACGGCGGCCCTCGTCGCGCTTGCCGCGAAGTACGTGCACCGTTGGGGAGTCGAGCCGAGGGGCGGCCTCGCCTCGCTGCTCAGACAAGCGGGAGCGAAGAGCAACTACGGCGGCTCCGCGTTCACACCAGCGACCCCGGCGAGGCTGCGGGACGTGCCGCTCGCCGTCGCGACGGTGCTCTTCCGGCCGCACCCCCTGGAAGCCCAGAGCGCGGGCGTGCGGGTCGCATCGCTCGAGAGCATGTTCCTGCTGGCCCTGACCGTCGCGCGGCTGCGCTCGTTCGCGGGGGCGCCGGCGAGCCCGTACGCGCGCGTGGCACTCACCTTCAGCGGACTGTTCACGCTCGCGTACTCCGGCGTTGGGAACTTCGGCCTGCTCGTCCTCCACCGCACGCAGCTGCTCCCCTTCTACTTCGTTCCGATCGCATTACGACGGCGGCCCACGTGATTCGGGTCGCTCACGTCTCCACCGTCGACCTCACGGTGCGCTTTCTGCTGCTGCCGGAGCTGCTCCGTCTGCGCGAGGAAGGCTTCGACGTGACCGCGATCAGCGCTCCGGGCCCCTGGGTCGAGCAGCTCGAGGCCGCGGGAATCCGCCATCTCCCCTGGCGGCACGCCACGCGCGCCTGGGACCCCCGCTCTGATCTGAGGGCCTTCCGAGAGTTGCTCGCGATCCTGCGCCGCGAGCGCTTCGACCTCGTGCACACGCACACACCGAAGGCGGCGTTTCTCGGACGTGTCGCGGCGCGTCGCGCGGGCGTTCCGTGCGTGGTCAACACGGTTCACGGCTTCTACGCCCAGCCGGACGACCGGCCCGCGAAGAAGCTCGCCGTACTCGGGCTCGAGCGAATCGCCGCGCGCTCCTCCGACCTCGAGCTCTACCAGAGCGCCGAGGATCGGGACTGGGCGCGCCGGCTGCGGATCGGCGACTCGGCGCGCCGCGTCCACGTCGGCGGCGGCATCGACCTGGCGGAGTTCGACCCCGAGCGCGTCGGCCCGGAGCGGCGCGCGGCGTTGCGTACCGAGCTGGGAATTTCCGCGGACGCCGTCGTGGTCGGAACGGTGAGTCGCCTAGTCGCCGAGAAGGGAATTCGCGAGCTGCTCCAAGCGGCGTCTGCGCTGGGATCGGACGGCGTCCGCTTTCTCGTCGTCGGACCCGTCGACCAGAGCAAGCCGGACGCGATCGGCGCCGACGAGCTCGTGCGGGCGACCGAGGCGGGCGTCGTCTTTACCGGCCTGCGGGAGGACACGCGCGACCTGTACGCCGTCATGGACGTCTTCGTCCTGGCCTCCTGGCGGGAAGGCCTGCCGGGTGTCGCGATCGAAGCGCTGGCGATGGGGAGGCCGCTCGTCCTCACCGACATCCGCGGCTCGCGCGAAGTGGCTCGCGACGGCGTCGAGGGCGTATTCGTGCCGCCGCGTGACGCCGAGCGGCTGACCGAGGCGATCGGCCGTCTCGTCGCCGATCCGGGGCTTCGGGGGCGGCTTGGAGCAGCGGCCCGGGCCCGAGCCGTCGAGCACTTCGACCGGCGCCACGTTCTCGACCTGATCGTCGGCGAGTATCGGGGGTTGCTCGGCCAAAAGGGCCTGGTGCCCGCGCCGCAGGGCTCGTTCCGCGTACGGCCGGCGACCCCCGACGAGCTGCCCGAAATCGCCAGGCTCCACCGGGAGGCGCTGCCCGCAGCCTTCATGTCCCGGCTCGGGGAGGGCTTCCTCCGCCGCTTCTACCGGGCCTTGCTCGAGGATGACCGCGCGTGCCTCCTTGTGGCGGATCGCGGTGGCGCGGTGCTGGGATTCTCAGCCGGTGCCGGCTCCATGCGCGCGTTCTCGCGCCGCTTCTACCTTCGTCACGGTGTCCCTGCGGCTCTGGCCGCCGGGGGCGTCCTGTTTCGTACGGGGATGGCTCGTGGCGCGCTCGAGACGGGGAAGTACGCTAGCCGCACCGATGGTCTACCCGACGCGGAGTTCATCTCGATCGCCGTCGCTCCGTCGGAGCGGGGGACCGGCGCCGGACATCTCCTGGCCGTGGAGACTCTCGCCTGGCTCAACGACCTCGGCGCGAAAGAGGTCACGTTCTTCACCGCGGATGCGAACGACGACGTGCGCCGCTTCATCTCCAACCTGGGCTTCCGTCCGTTGACCCAGATCGCCGTACATCGCGGCGTGCCGAGCACTGCTTGGATCGCGGAATTTCCTTCCTGATCGCGTTCGCGATCGCCCTGCCGCTGACCGCGGTGGCGCGCGTCGTCGGCCTGCGGCTTGGCTTCGTCGACGACCCGACGGGAGACGAGCTGAAGATTCATCGCCGTCAGGTGCCCGTGCTGGGCGGGCTCGCGGTCGTGGTGGCCGCCCTCGGTGCGCTCGCGCTCACCGGCCACGAACCGCGTTTCGTGGTGATCGCCGCCGCGGGGATCGCGCTCGCCGCCGGCCTCGTCGACGACGTCCGCCGACTCCCGCCCGCCGTGCAGGCCGCGCTGCAGATCGCCGCCGGCCTCGTCCTCGTGGTCGGCGGGATCGACCTCGGCGGACTCGGCGCGTTCGGGCCTCCGACCGTGCTCGCGCTCGTCGTCGCAGGCGCGAACAGCGTCAACTTCATCGACGGACAGGACGGTCTGGCCGGCGGGCTCGTCGCGATCGCGTGTCTCGGCCTGGCGGGTGTGGCTGCAGGTGGCGCTCCGCTTGCCTTGGCGGTCGCCGGCGGCCTGGCCGCGTTCCTCTTCTGGAATCGATCGCCGGCCCGGATCTTTCTCGGCAACGGCGGCGCGCACGCGCTCGGGACGATCCTCGCTGTGCTCGCGATCGGCGCGATCGACGCGGACGGATGGCGCGGATTCTTCGCCGCCACGCTCTGCCTCGGAATCTTCGCGTTCGAGCTTGCGTTCACCGTCGTCCGCCGGCTCGGATCGAGGTCGTTGTCGGTCGGCGACCGGCTCCATTCGTACGACTTGTTCGCAGCCGCGCTCGGCTCTCGGGGACGGGCGACGCTCGTGTTCTGGATTCTTGGTGCCGTGGCTGCGGGTCTCGGAGTGGCCGCCAGGTATCTGCCGACGTCGTTCGGGGTCGGCGCGGCGGCAGCTGTGAGCGCGGTGGCCGCGATCGGCGGCTATCGACTCTGGTCGCGCCACTCAGGTCGGCGCGCCCGGAGCGCTCGCCTCGAGAGAGCGCGCTCGTATGTTGGGTGAGACGGCCGTCGAGGCTGCGACGAGAATCGACGTTTACGGGCTGCGAATCGCCGTCCAGGCCGACTGGCCGGAGGTGGCCGACGCGATCGCGCTCGATTTCGCGTGGTTCGCGCAGAGCGGAGGCCACGGGGATCAC
>JBDTZN010000134.1:0-4539 GCA_040005095.1 Thermoleophilia bacterium
GGGCTCGAACCTGCACAAAGGGCTTTACGACCCGGGGCCCTACGCAGCGCTGATCAACCGGTACGCCGACACTGGCGACGCGCCGGCCGTGTGGAAGGACGTCATGCGCTTCGTCGCCGATCACGCGCCGGTCGCCTCGAAGCTCCAGCTCGCGACCGAGCTCGTCTTTGGCCTGCTGCTTGCGCTCGGGCTGGGGACGCGGGCTGTGGGTGTCGCCGCCGGCGTCTTCCTCTCGAGCCTGTGGGTGAGCGAGATCGGCGTGCCTCACGAATGGATCTGGGCGCTGGTTTTCCCGGCGCTCGTCGCGTTCTATCTGGCGCTTGTCTCGGCCGGCCGAGTGCTCGGGCTCGATGCGATCGCGCTCGACCGGCCGCCGCTCTCACGCCTCCCCCGGTGGGCGACTGGGTGAGCGGGGCGGCCCGCGTGGCGGGCGTGCTCGTCCTCGGCAGCAGCCTCCTCGCGCTCGAGCTGTGGCTACGGGGTGAGACAGACGTGGATACGCAGGTGAAGGGGCAGCTCGTCGCCTTCGCGCTGTTCCTGCCGCTCGCCGTCCTGTGCTGGCGCGGGCTCGGCGTCGGCCTGCTCGGGGTCGGGCTCGTGCTCGCCCTCGCCGCCTGCATGAGGGTGGCCGCGTTCGAGCCGGACACCGCGCCGCCACTCTCCAACGACCTCAACCGCTACGCCTGGGACGCCCGCGTGGGTGTCCACGGGATCAATCCGTACCGCTACGCACCGACCGACCGGCGCCTCACACCGTTGCGCGACCGAGAGATCTGGCGTGGCATCAACCTGCCGCACTGGAAGACGATCTACCCACCGGGAGCAGAGGGCAGCTTTCTGCTCGCCCGCAGGATCTTCGGCGGCGGGCTGCGTGCCACGACGTGGCTCTTTCTCGCTGCGGAGGCGCTGACTGCCGCATTGCTCCTGCTCGTGCTTGCGCGTGACTCGCTGCCGCTCGAACGCGTGGGCATCTACGCGCTGCATCCGCTCGCGGTCTCCGAGATCGCCGCGAACGGGCACGTCGATGCTCTTGTCGCCACGGCCCTCGCCGCCCTGCTGGCGCTCTGGCAGGCGCGCCGGTTCGCGCTGGCAGGAGTCGCCGTCGCCGCCGCAGCGCTTGTGAAGCTCGGGCCGGTGCTCCTCGTGGTGGGGCTCGCTCGCCGCGGCCGCGAGCGCTTCGCCCTTGTCGCACTGGGCGTCGTTGTGCTTGCTTACCTGCCGTTCCTGTCGGTTGGGACGGCTGTCTTCGGCTCACTGTGGAGGTTAAACGAGCGGCTGCACTTCGGTAGCCTCGCGCCGCCTCTCGGCACGCTCGTCGGCCGGCCGGCGGCACAGATCCTGCTCGGTCTCACGCTTGGAGTCGTGCTTGTCTCGGTAGCCGTCCGCGAACACGACACGGTCACCCAGGTTGCACGCTCCGGCCTGCTGGTTCTCGGGACGCTGCTGCTCGTCCAGAACTATCTCCAGCCCTGGTATGGGCTCGCGCTGCTTCCGCTGCTTGCTCTGGCGCCCGCACCGGGTTGGCTCTGGCTGTCGGGCGCGCTGCCGCTCCTTTATCTGTACAACGCCGGCGAGCTGCCGGTGTGGGTGCGCCCGGTGATGTTCGGCCCGCTCCTCGGCGCCGCACTTGTGGCGCTCGCCCGACGACGGCGGCCTCGCACGTGCGAGCTGCCTGCTCTCGCGCCGGAGCCGCGTGTCGCGCTCGTAGTGCCCGTGCTGGATGAAGAGGAGGCGCTGCCTGCGTTACTCAGAGAGGTCCCCGCGCGCGTCGTCGACGAAGTGATCGTCGTCGACGGCGGCTCGCGCGACCGCACGCCTGCACTCGCGCGAGCCGCAGGCGCGAGCCTCATCTCCGAGCCCAGGCGCGGGTACGGACGCGCCTGCGCTGCGGGCGCCGCGGCGACGGACGCAGAGATCATCGTCTTCATGGACGGCGACGGCAGCGACGACCCCGCCGAGCTGTTCAGGGTACTCGAGCCCCTGCTCGCGGGCCGGGCGGCCCTTTCCCTCGGCGCCCGCGCCGACCTGGAGGCGGGAGCGCTCCTCCCCCACCAGCGGCTGGGCAACGCCGTCGTTGTCGGCCTGCTCCGGCTCGTGTACGGCATCCGACTGAACGACGTGCCCCCGATGCGTGCGATTCGGCGCGAGGCGCTCGAGGGGCTGTGTCTATCCGAGATGACCTACGGCTGGCCCACCGAGATGATCGTCAAGGCCGCTCGCGCCGGTCTGCCGATCAGCGAGGTCCCGGTCCACTGGCGGGCCCGCCGCGGCGGCTCCTCGAAGATCGCCGGTCGCGCCTGGCCGTCGGCGCGCGCCGGCGCGCTGATGCTCGCGGTCGTCGTGCGCCACGCATGAGCGAGACAGTTCTCATCGTCGCGAAGGCTCCCGTTCCCGGGCACTCGAAGACGCGCCTCGCACCGCCGCTGACGCCGGACGAGGCCGTCGACCTGCAGCGTGCGCTGCTGCTCGACACGCTTGACGGCTGTCGCGCCGATTTCCCCCAGACTGCACTGCTTTACCGCGCTCCGGATGACGTCCGCGTACTCGCCGCCCTCGCCGGTCCGGACACACCGCTCGTGCCGCAGGAGGGCGAGGGTCTCGCCTCCGCGTTGCAGTACGGTATCTCCCTGCATCAGGCCGATGGCCCGGTCGCGCTCGTCTCGTCGGACATCCCGGGAGTCCCGGCGGGCGCCCTCCTGCGGGCGTTTCGCGAGCTCGAGTCCGGCGCAGACCTTGTGCTCGGCCCGGCGCTCGACGGCGGCTACTGGCTGATCGCGATGCGCGCCTTGGACGCGGCGCCGTTCAGGGACATTCCGTGGTCGACTCCAGCCGTGCTCGCAGTGACGATCGAGCGCGCTCGCGAGGCTCGACTCAGCACGGTCCTGCTCGAGCGCTGGCGTGACATCGATACGCCCGCGGACCTTGCCGCGCTCGCCCGAGAGACGCCCGCCGCGGCGACGAGAACACGCGACGTCGTCGCCGGCCTCGCCGCAACGCACGAGCTCGAATGCGAGCAGGCGCCCGCGCTCGTCGAGACTACCCTGCTGTCTAGCTCGCCGTGGCGCGCCGTCATCCGCGACCGCCTGACGGCGAACGGGAGCGAGAGCGAGTACACCTACCTCGCTGTTCCGGACGCCGTTTTCGTCGCGGCGGTGACCGACTCCGGCGAGATCCTGCTCGTCCGCCAGTACCGCCATCCGGTGCGTGAGTGGACGCTCGAGGTGCCTGCCGGCTCTGTCCTCGACGGCGAATCGCCCGCCGACGCCGCCCTCCGGGAGCTCGCGGAAGAGACGGGCGGCCGCGCCCGCGAGCTGATGCACCTGACGAGTTTCTACTCCTCGAGCGCGCATCTGAGCCTGCGTTCGGACGCATTCCTCGCCACGGGTGTCGAAGTCGGCGAAGCGGCGCCAGACGAAGACGAGGAGGTCACGACTGTGCGGCTGCCGCTCGCGGAGGCTGTCGCGCTGGCGCGGGAGGGGCGCTTCGTCGAGGGACAGACCGCCCTCGCAATCCTGCTCGCAGGTGAGCGACTCGAGCGGCGGAGAGCGAATAGCGGACGAAGGGAGCACGCGTGGCCGGAAAGATCGTGATCGACCCGACCGCGGACCCCGCGGACGGTGAGGCCGCCGCCGCCTTCCTCATCGCCGCGGCGAACGTCTTCACCAACTGATGATCGGCATCGTCGGCGGCTCCGGTTTCTACTCGTTCCTCGAGGAGGTCGAGGAGGTCGAGCTCGACACGCCCTACGGCATGCCTTCGGCACCGATCGCGCTCGGCGAAGTGGACGGCACGCGAGTTGCGTTTCTCCCACGCCACGGACGGAGGCACGAGCTACCCCCGAGCCTCATCAACTACCGGGCGAACATCTGGGCGCTGCGCGAGGCAGGCGCGCGTCGCATCCTTGGTCCAAACGCCTCGGGAGCCCTGCGCGCCGACCTTGCACTCGGCGACTTCGTCGTGTGCGACCAGTTCGTCGACCGCACCAAGGCCCGCGCCGACAGTTTCTACGAAGGCCCCGAGACGACACACGTTTCCGCAGCCGACCCTTACTGCCCCGGGCTGCGCGCCCTCGTCGTCGCGACCGCGCGCGAGCTCGAGATCCCGGTCCGCGACGGCGGCACCGTCGTCACGATCGAGGGGCCGCGATTCTCTACGCGCGCCGAATCGCGCTGGTTCGCCGCCATGGGTTGGGACGTCGTCAACATGACCGCGTACCCCGAAGGCCACCTCGCGCGGGAGCTCGAGCTCTGTTACGCCAACATCTCCATGGTCACCGATCACGACGTCGGCGTCGAGGGCACCGAGCCCGTCTCTCAGGAGGACGTCGCGAGAGTCTTTGCCCGAAACAACGAGCGGCTGAAGCATCTTCTACGCACCGTCATCCCTCGCATCTGCCCGCAGCCGCGCGACGTCTGCGCGACTGCTCTTGAACACGCGCGTTTCTAGGCGAGCAGCTCGGAGCGAACCACCGTTCCCCTGCAGGACGACGCAGTACGCGTGAACGTGCTAGCGGCGACGCCCTTTCGCTTCGACCACGAG
>JBDTZN010000135.1:0-4527 GCA_040005095.1 Thermoleophilia bacterium
GCGGGCAGGGTCTCGCGGTCGCGCGCGACGAAGGCGAGGTCGACGGCCGTATCGATGTCGCGCCATGGCGCGAGCTCGACGAGGCGCATGCCGGCCTCCCGGCAGCGGCTGCGCGTGACGGGGAGCACCGCCGGGGTCGACCAGGGGATCTCATGGAAAGGGGCGTCGTTCCGCTCGCACATCGCGATCAGCCAGTAGCCGCCGTCGTCGGCAGGGCCGAGGACGACGTCGGCGCCTCGCTCGAGCTCCGCGAACGCCTGTCCGATCGCGCCGGGCGGGATACCTGGGATGTCGGAGGAGACGATCGCGGTCGGCCCGCGGGAGAGTCGCGTGGCGAGGCCGAGTCGCAGAGCATCGTGCAGACCCTGGCCCTGCTGGAGTACGAGCTCCGTCTCGGGCCCGGCGACCGCGGCCAGCGTGGCTCGCTCCTCGGGGTCGGCGTATAGGAGCGCGACGTCCTCCGCCTCGGCCCGGCAGCCGGCGAGCGTGTCGAGGAGCAGCGCGCGTTGCAGTTCGGCCGCCTGTTCGTGATCGAGCGGCGGCACCAGGCGCGTCTTGCTCCGGCGCGGCGCAGGCGCTTTGGCGGCGATCAAGACCTGGTTCATGCGTGGCGGATCACTACGGCGAGCATCAGGGCCCCTGCCCGGGCGGAGGGCCACGCGCGACCCGCGATCTTCGACTCGCCGCCGCGGCGCTTACGCGAGCGCACGGGAACCTCGGCGACCTCTAGCCCGGCGCGGGCGCACTTGACGATCATCTCGGTCGGCCAGCCGTAGGTCATCTCGCGCAGCGCGAGCCGGTCGAGTGCGTCGCGCCGGATCGCGCGCAGCGGGGGGATGTCGCGCAGCCGCAGGCCGAAGACGAGCCGGACGAGCGCCGCGACCAGCCGGTTTCCGGCCCGTTGATGCGGCAGCATCGCACCGGGCTCGAGGTCGAGGCGCGCGCCGAGCGAGAGAGCCGCCGAACTCGTGAGTACCGGAGCGAGCACCTTGGGAATGCAGGCCGGATCGTCGCTGCCGTCGCCGTCGAGGAAGACGAGCACGTCGGCGTCGCAGGCCGCGGCGCCTGCGGCGCACGCGCGGCCGTAGCCGCGGCCGCCCTCGAGTACGACGCGTGCGCCTGCCCGCTCGGCCACGGCCGCCGTGGCGTCGGTCGAGCCGCCGTCGACGACGATCACCTCGTCGAGTCCCTGGCGGGACAGTTCCTCGAGCACACCCGGGAGGGCGTCCGCCTCGTTCAGCGCCGGGACGATCGCGACGATCCTGGGCGGCTCGGGGAGCGAGGGGAGCGGGGCCCGGGGGAGTTGCCGCTGCCCGACGACACGCCAGATCGCCCAGCCCGCGAGCGGGAGGTAGAGCACGGCGGGCACCCAGCCGGGCAGCCGGTCGTGCAGCCCGTTCAGGTAGAGGAGCGGCAGCACGCCGGTCAGATACAGCCAGCCGGGCGCGGGGACGATCACCAAGGCCGGCAGCAGCCAGAGCGCGTACCAGGGCTCGAGCAGGGTCGCGACGAGCAGCGTTGCCCCGAGCAGGAGCAGGAGCGTGCGGGCCAGCTCGTCCACCGTCTCGTGCTCGCGCAGCGCGACGAACGCGACGAGCAGCGTGAGCGCGGCGAGCAGCAGCGCGATCGCCACCGGCCTGCCCGTGACCGAGGCGAGCAGCGGCTCGAGGCTGCCGAAGTTCCGTCTGCGGGCGAGGGCGAGAGCCGATCCGAACACCTTCGGGACTCCGACTGAGAGGAACGGTAGATAGGCGACGGCTGTCAGTGCCACGCACGTCAGCGCGAAGCGGCCCCGGCCGCGGCGCAGGAGGGCGGGCAGGAGCAGGATCGGTGCGAGCTTGGCGAGGATCGCGCCGGCGAGCGCGGCGCCTGCGAGCGCGAAGCGGCGGCGCTGCCAGGTCGCGAGCAGGGCGGCGAGCGCGAGCACGGCGAGCGCGTCGACGTGGCCGTTCGCGGCGATCTCGCTCACCGCGAGGGGGTGCCAGGCGTAGAGAGCGATCCGCTCGAGCGGATCGCCGCGGCGGTGCAGCACCCCGATCAGCAGCGCGACGGCAGCGCCCTCGGCAAGCAGGAATAGCCAGGTGGTCGCGCGCAGCCCGTGCCCGAAGACGCCGCGGGCCAGCTGGAAGGCGCCCTCGGCGCCCGGCGGATAGATGGTGTGGAACGTTCGCTCGTTGACGCCTCCCCATACGGTCGAGTCGCGCAGAGGAACGAGGACGCTGCTCCCGGGGGTGTAGCGATAGGGGTTGATCCCGTGTGCCGCGACGCGGGCATCCCAGGCGTAGCGGTGCAGGTCGGTCGAAAGCGGCGCCGACGTTCCCGGCTCGAAGGCGGCCGCGCGGAAGCCGACGGCGAGGACGAGCACGAGCGCCAGTCCTAGCCGGCCGAGGCCGAGCCCGCGCCAGCAGAGCCACGCCGCCGGAAGGAAGAGTGCGAACGCGGTCAGTTGCCCTGCGACCTGTGCCGTGATGGAGCTTCGGCCCCGCAGGACGAGTTGCAGCGCGAGCAGCAGCAGCCCGAGCAGCAAGAGTGACGCTCCGCGGGCGCGTCGGTTCATCCGCGGGCCCAAGGCGGCAGCCGACGAAGAGGCTCGCGCTCGAGCAGCCAGCGGTCGAGGCCGAAGGCGCGTCCGGCAGAGAGCAGCGAGACCGCGAAGGCGACGAGCGTGGGGAAGACGAGCGACCAAACCCATTCGTGCGGGACGCCGATCTCGCTTAGCCAGAGCGAGCCCAGAAAAAACGCGGCCCCGAGCGCGACGAGCCGGGTCGCTACCCCGGCGAGCAGGAACAGGCCGAAGGCGAGCTCGGTAACGAGCTGTGCCTTCGAGGTGACGACGGCGGCGTCGGCGACCGCACGCATCAGCGCCTTCCACGGCTCGGGCGCGCTGCCCGTATCCACGTAGCGGTGGATCAGCCCCTGATACCCGTGCGTCGAGTAAAGGCCCTTGTGCAGGTTCGACGCCCAGACGCTGAGGAAGAGCACGCCCAGCGTCACCCGCAGCGCCGCGGCGACGAGCGGTTGCGCGCTCCCCGACCGGGGAGCCGGCGTCACGCTCACCTGAGGCTCCTGACAACGTCGTCGCCGACGGGCTGGTCGCCGACGAGTGCGAGGAAGCGGCGGAGCGGCGCTTCCAGGGGAAGGATCTGCCTGCTGACGAGAAGGTCGAGGTCGGTCTCGCCGCCCCGCACCGTCGCGGCGAAGGGATGCATGAACGCTCCGTCGGCGGTCAGCGTCAACTCCGGGAGCACGTCGTGCGGGCCGAGCTCGACGCCGAGCCGCTCGGTGACAGCGCGGCCGCGGCGCACGACCGGACGAACGATGTGATCGGTATCGGGTACGCCGAGCGAGCGGTGAAGCTCGCAGAGCGCCGCGAGCTCGTCCGGAGTCTGGTCCTCGACCGTCGTTGCGATCCGGACAGGGATCTCGCGCTCGATCAACCGCGGGATCGTCGCGAGCACGCTGTCGAAGTTCCCGCGGCCACGCAGCTTGTCGTTCTGGGCGGCGTCGGCGGAGTCGAGCGAGAGCTGGAGCGCGACGTCGAGCCCGGCGAGCGCCTCGAGCTCTCGCAGGCGGCGCTCGGTGAACAGGGTGCCGTTCGTGAGCGCGACGACCGGGAGCAGTTCGGCGATCCGGCGCAGCGTCTCGGCGAAGTCGGGCAGCATGAAGACCTCGCCACCCGTGACGCCGACTTTCTCGAACCCGAGCTCGCGAGCCTCGCGCACGGCCCGGATCATCGTCTCGGCGCCCAGAGTGCGCCGGTTGAGGATCCCGGGCGCGGATTCCGTCAGGCAGTACCTGCAAGCGAGGTTGCAGTGATAGGTGGCGTACAGCCAGAGGCGGTCGCCGGCGCGCCCCTCGGCGACGGCTTGCTCGAACGGCTCTCTCATCGGGGAGGCGGGATCCGGAAGGCGGTGCAGTACTGGTTCAGCATCGTGATCGTCCCCGCGAGCAGCGTCAGCTCGATCAGTTCGTCGCGGCGCAGGTGCTTGAGCGTGCGCACGACGAGCTCGTCGTCGATCCCGCCCGGGTCGAGCGTCTGGCGGTCGACCCACTCGACGAGCGCCCGCTCGCGCGGCGGCAGCCGGTCGAGCGGAACGTCGTCGCAGACCGCGGCGAGCTGCTCGTCAGGCACGCCGACCTCGCCGGCGACCGGGCGGTGCGCGGCGAGGCAGTAGCTGCAGCCGTTCAGCTGTGAGACCCGCACGATCACGAGCTCTTTCGTTTGCAGGTCGATCGAGCTCTCGCCCATCACCTGGCCGAGGTACGGCATCAGCGTCTCGAGTAGGTCGGGAGCGCTCGCGAGCGACCGGGTCAGCGCCGACGCGCTGCCGTCTTCGCGGTACCAGACGCGGGCGAGCGGCGGCGCTTCGGTGGGCGAGAGAAGCGGTAGGCGGCTCAATTGTCCTTCGCTCCCTGCTCGATCCAGCGCGCTAGCAGGCGCCGCTCGGCGCCGGACAGCAAGTGCCGCCGCGAGGGATCGGGCACGTGGGTGAGGAGGTAGGAGAGGTCGGGCCGGCCGGGGAGCAC
>JBDTZN010000136.1:0-4481 GCA_040005095.1 Thermoleophilia bacterium
GGTTCGCTCCGAGCTGCTCGCCTAGAAACGCGCGTGCTCGAGAGCGGTCGCGCAGACGTCGCGCGGCTGCGGGCCGATGCGAGGGATGACGGCGTGGAGAAGTTGCTTCAGCCGCTCGTTGTTCTGGGCGAAGACTCTGGCGACCTCCTCTTGAGAGACGGGCTCGGTGTCCTCGACGCCGACGTCGTGATCGGTGACCATGGAGATGTTGGCGTAACAGAGTTCGAGCTCCCGCGCGAGCTGGCCTTCGGGGTAGGCGGTCATGTTGACGACGTCCCAACCCATGGCAGCGAACCAGTGCGATTCGGCGCGGGTGGAGAATCGAGGCCCCTCGATCGTGACGACGGTGCCGCCGTCGCGAACCGGGATCCCGAGCTCGCGGGCGGTCGCGACGACTAGCACGCGCAGCTCGGGGCAGTACGGGTCGGCTGCGGACACGTGTATCGTCTCGGGGCCCTCGTAGAAGCTGTCGGCACGGGTTTTGGTGCGGTCGACGAACTGGTCGCACACGACGAAGTCACCGAGGGTAAGGTCGGCGCGGAGGGCTCCCGATGCGTTGGGGCCGAGGATGCGACGGACACCAACCTCGCGTAGCGCCCAGATGTTCGCCCGGTAGTTGATTCGGCCCGGGGGCAGCTCGTGTTTCCGTCCGTGGCGTGGGAGAAACGCGACCCGCGTGCCGTCGACTTCGCTGAGCGCGATCGGTGCCGACGGCCTGCCGTACGGGGTGTCGAGCTCGACCTCCTCGACCTCCTCGAGGAACGAGTAGAAACCGGAGCCGCCGATGATCCCGATCATCAGTAGGTGAAGACGCCTCTCGCTTTCGCAAGCTGGCGCGCGTGCTCCACGACCGGCCGATCGTCCGCCTCGCCGCCCTCCGCGCTCAGGATGACCACGACCTTACCGGCCATGTGTGCTCCTTTCGTTCGCTGTTCGGCTTCTCCCTTCGAGTCGCTCGGCCGCGAGCAGGATTGCGAGCGCGGTCTGGCCCTCGACAAACCCTCCTTTCCGCGCGCGTGCGACCGCCTCCGCGAGCGGCATCCGCACCGTCGTGACGTCCTCGTTCTCGTCGGGCGTCGCCTCGCCGACTTCGACACCCGTCGCGAGGAACACGTCCGAGCGCAGGCTCAGATGCGCGCTCGAGGAGTAGAAGGTCGTCAAGTGCATCAGCTCGCGGGCGCGGCCGCCTGTCTCTTCCGCGAGCTCCCGCAGGGCAGCGTCGGCGGGCGATTCGCCGTCGAGGAGTGAGCCGGCAGGCACTTCGAGCGTCCAGTCACGCACGGGATGGCGGTACTGGCGGACGAGCAGGATCTCGCGGGAGTCGGTCACCGCCGCGACGAAGACGGCGCGCGGGACAGCGAGATAGGTGTACTCGCTCTCGTGCCCGTTCGCAGTCAGGCGGTCGCGGATGACGGCGCGCCACGGCGAGCCGGAGAGCAGGGCACTCTCGACGAGCGCGGGCGTCTGCTCGCACGCGAGCGCATGCGTGGCGGCGAGTCTGGCGACGACGTCGAGTGTTCTCGTCGCTGCGGGCGGCGTCTCTCGGACGAGCGCGGCAAGGTCGGCAGGCGTGTCGATGTCGCGCCAGCGCTCAAGCAGGATCGTGCTGAGTCCCGCCGCGCGACAGCGCTCGATCGTCACCGCGAGCACGGCGGGAGTAGACCACGGAATGTCCCTGAACGGCGCCCCGTCGAAGGCGCGCATCGCGATCAGCCAATAGCCGCCGTCGAGCGCCGGGCCGAGCACGACGTCTGCGCCGGACTCGAGCCCGCCGAACGCCCGCCGTAGCGCGCCAGCCGGAATGCCGGGGATGTCCGACGAGACGAGCGCGACGGGACCCTCGGTCTGATGGCGGGCGACGCCGTACTGCAGTGCGGCCGCCAGGCCCTCGCCCTCCTGCGGCACGAGCCGCGTGGCCGGGCCGGCAAGGGCTGAAAGCACGCGCACGTCATCCGGCGCACTGTAGAGCAGCGCGGTCTGTGGGAACTCGGCACGGCAGCCGGCAAGCGTGTCGAGCAGCAACGCGCGCTGTAGGTCGGCCGCCTCGTCCGGCGTCAGCGGCGGCGCGAGTCGCGTCTTCGAACGTCCGGGTACAGGCGCCTTCGCGACGATGAGAACCGTCTCGGTCATGCGTGGCGCACGACGACGGCGAGCATGATTGCGCCGGCGCGTGCGGACGGCCAGGCGCGACCGGCGATCTTCGAGGAGCCGCCCCGGCGAGCCCGCCAGCGGACGGGAACCTCGCCGATCGGCAGACCGGCGCGAGCGGTCTTGACGATCATCTCCGTGGGCCAGCCATAGGTCATCTCGGACAGCGACAGCGCCTCGAGCGTGTCCCGCCGAATCGCACGCATCGGGGGCACGTCGTGCAACGGGATGCCGTACACGAGCCGGAGCACGCCGGCGATGACGGCGTTGCCGAGTCGCTGGTGGGGTAGGAGCGCTCCTGCCTCCAGCTCGGCGCGGGCGCCGAGCGAGAGCGCCGTCCGGCCTGCACGCACGGGCGCGAGGACTGCACGCAGCTCGGCGGGGTCGTCGCTGCCGTCGCCGTCCATGAAGACGATGATCTCTGCGTCGGTCGCCGCGGCACCCGCAGCGCAGGCGCGTCCGTACCCACGCCGGAACTCCGAAATGACCTCCGCGCCCGCGGCTCGCGCGAGTGCGGGCGTGCGGTCGCGCGAGCCTCCGTCGACGACGATCACTTCGTCGACGACCCCCGCGGGGATTTCGGCGAGCAGCGCAGGCAGGGCTTTCTCTTCATCCAGCACGGGCACGACGAGCGCCACGCGCGGCTCCCGCCCGAGCGCCGGCAGCTCGCAGGCGCGCGGCCGCCGTCGCCGGGCGAGCGCGACAAGTGCGGCGGCGAAGAGCGGGCCGAACAGGACCGGGCGCACCCAGGCCGGCAGCTCGCCGGCGTTGTACAGATAAAGGAGCGGCAGTGCGCCAGACAGCCAGAGCCAGCCCGGTGCGGACACCAGGACAAGGAGCGGCAGCAGCGCGAGCCCATACCAGGGCTGGAGATAGTCCTGGACGAGCAGGAGCGTCCCGAGGACGAGCAGGCCGGAGCGTGCAACCTGGATGACGGTGTCGTGCTCGCGCACGGCGACCGAGGCGAGGACGACTGCAAGCGTGAGCCCGAGCAGGATCTGTGCCGCAGGCCGGCCGACGAGCGTGGCGAGGGGAGGCGAGAGGCTACCGAAGTGCAGCCGCTCCTCGAGCTTCCACAGCGAGCCGAAGACGCCCGTGCCGACCGAAAGGAACGGCACGTAAGCGAGCACGACGACGCCCATTGCGACAACGGCGAAGCGTTCGCGGCCGCGGCGAGCGAGCGCCGGCACGAAGAGCACCGGCCCGAGCTTCACAAGCGCCGCTGCGGCGACGGCGACTCCTGCCAGCCCGAACCGGCGCGCCTGCCAGAGCGCCAACAGGGCGGCGAGGGCCGTGGCGACCAGAGCATCGACGTGCCCGTTCGCGGCGATCTCGGAGACTGCGAGCGGATGCAGCGCATAGATGCTGACCCGTTCGAGGGGTAGCGAGGCGCGCGCAAGCACGAGTAGGAGCAATGCCACCGTCAACGCCTCCGCTGCGAGAAAGAGCCATGTCGTCGCACGCAGGCCGCCGCCGAAGGTTGCGCGGGCGAGCAGAAAGCCGCCCTCTGCTCCCGGCGGATAGATCGTGTTCCAGTGCGGCAAGTCGATGGCCGGCCAGATCACACGGTCGCGTAACGGTGTGAGGCGCTCGTCGGTCGGTGCGTAGCGGTACGGATTGATCCCGTGGGCCTGCACGCGGGCGTCCCAGGCGTACCGGTTGAGGTCGGTGGAGAGTGGCGGCGCGGCGCGCGGCTCGAACGCGGCCGCCCTCATGCCGGCGGCGAGGGCGAGCACGAGCCCGACCCCGAGCAGGCCGGCGCCGAGCCCGCGCCAGCACAGGAAGGCGAGCGGCAGGAACAGCGCGAAGGCGACGAGCTGGCCATTCACCTGCGTATCCACGTCTGTCTGACCCCGTAGCCACAGCTCGAGCGCGACGAGGCTACTGCCGAGGGCGAGCACGCCCGCCACGCGGGCCGCCGCGGTCACCCAGTCGCCCACCGGGGGAAACGTGAGAGCGGTGGCCGTTCGAGCGCGATTGCATCGAGCCCCATCAAGCGGCCGGCTGAGACGAGCGCCAGGTAGAAGGCGACGAGCGCCGGGAAGACCAGCGCCCAGATCCACTCGTGGGGCACGCCGATCTCGCTCACCCACAGACTCGAGAGGAAGACGCCGGCGGCGACGCCGACCACCCGCGTCCCCAGCCCGAGCACGAGTAGCAGGCCGAAGGCGAGTTCGGTCACGAGCTGGAGCTTCGAGGCGACGGGCGCGTGATCGGCGACGAAACGCATGACGTCCTTCCACAGGGCCGGCGTGTCGCCGGTGTCGGCGTACCGGTGGATCAGCGCTGCGTAGGGCCCCGGGTCGTAAAGCCCTTTGTGCAGGTTCGAGCCC
>JBDTZN010000137.1:0-4475 GCA_040005095.1 Thermoleophilia bacterium
CTGACGATCACGCGCGAGGAGATCGACGAGGGCATAGCGGCGCTCGACGAGGCGCTGTCGGTCGCCGACGAGTTCACGGCCTGAACGTCCCCGACGAGATCCGCGACTTCGCCGCGTTCGCCGGCGTCTTCACGGCTCTTCCTCCGGGCTGGGAGCGCTTCGAGAACGAGCGTTACGTCTTGAACCTCGGGTCGTGGCAGGGGCTGACCTTCGTGCAGCGGCTCCGGCTCGCCGAGGACGAGGTCGAGTCGACCTACGAGGAGATCCGCGGACTTGTGGCCGACCGCAACCACTACTCGACGGCCTGGTGGATCGACGATCGCGCGACGCCGCCGGATCTCACCCAGCGCCTGCTGGCACTCGGCTTGCGTCGCGGCGAGGAGCCGCGGCTGGAGCCACACGCGACCGGTCTGGCGCTGATCGTCGAGCCGCCGGCCGTCGAGGACGTGACTGCGCGGGAGGTCGAGACCTTGGAGGAATGGTCACAGGGCGGCGAGGTCGCGAACGAGGTGTTCGAGGCTTCCGCAGACGAGCGTGAAGCGCAGCGGAGAGACGCCGAGAAACGCTTCCGGGAGCAACGCGAGACCGGCAGCGGGGCGAGATTCCTGGCCTGGATCGACGGCCGGCCCGCGGCTTCGGCGAGCGTGGTCTGGTCGCCGCTCGGCGGGTTGTGCCTCGGCGGCGCAACCTACGAGTGGGCGCGAGGACGCGGCGCATATCGCGCGCTCGTGCGCGCGCGCTGGGATGCCGCCGTCGCGCGCGGCACCCCCGCGCTCGTCGTCAACGCCGGCCGGATGTCGCGGCCGATCCTCGAACGGCTCGGCTTCGTCGCCGTTGCCCAGCTCGACGTCCTGGTCGGGGACGACTTCCGCTGAGCATCTCGCCGCATCTCCTGTCGGTCGCGGAGAACGCGAACACGCACCAGCCGCTCGGGCCGCGCGACGAGCGGATCGAGAACGACCGCTTCGTCCTTTGGATGGGCCCGAGCGCGCACCCGAGTTGGAACGTTGCGCAACGCCTGCGGCTCGCGCCGGAGACGATCGACAGCACGCTCGAGGAGGTGCACGCGCTGCTGCGGGACCGCGGCCGCTCGGCCTGCACCTGGGAAGTCGGCAGCTCCGCGACACCAAGCGACCTGGTCGACCGGCTGCGCGCGAGGGGCCTCGTCGACGACAGCGACCCGTACGTAGTCGGGATGGTGCTCGCCGACCCGCCGCCCGCGACGTCCGAGGACGTCGAGGCGCGCCCCGTGCGGGACTTTGAGGAGTTCAGAGCGGCGCAGCGTGTCGCGGAGGAGGCCTTCGGCGGCGGGGTCGGCATGGACGACGACCAGTTGCTCGCACGCTACGAGGAGAAGCTCGCGACGGGCGGCTGGAAGACGTTCGTCGCGCTAGTCGACGGCGAGATCGTCGGGTCGGCGAGCTCGACCTATCTGGAGGGGGCTGTGACGCTGAACGGCGGCGCGGTCCTGCCCGACGCGCGCAGGCGCGGCGCCTACCGCGCGCTCGTCGCGGCGCGCTGGGCCGACGCGGTCGAGCGCGGCACGCCCTCCCTGGTCACGCAAGCGGGCGCGATGTCGAAGCCGATCCTGGAACGCCTCGGCTTCCGGCAGGTCGCCGAGATCACGATCCTGCTCGACGAGTTCGGGGCTTAGGGACCGAACGTGTCCGGGCCGGACTCGTCGAGCTCGTTCGGAACCTGCTCGTCGGCGGTGCCCTCGGTCTCCGGCAGCTCGCGCTCGAGGTAGAAGGCGAGGTGGCCGTCGGTCTCGATCGCCTGGACGAGCTGCCAGCCCTTCGCGCCGAGCTCGTTCAGCTGATGCTCGGCTCGAGCCTTCGGTCCCACGCGGAGCACGTGGTACTCCCAGCGCCGCGTCGGGTTGGCGTCGCGCGCCATCCGGTCCTCGAGCGCCTGGATCCGGTCGCCCCGCTCTTCTTCGGTCTTCAGGAACCGCATGGCCGTCAGCCTACAAAATGCCCGCAATGAGCGACGACGGCTTCCGGCTGGCGCTGGACGGAATCGAGGCCCTGCTCGCCGCCGGCGGGACGACCGAGGGCACGGTCTCGCTCGCCTTTGTCGCCGCGCAACTCCTCACCCTTGACGAAGCGGAGCTCGCGGCCGCCCGGCGCCGCGCGATGTTCGTCCTCGCGGCCGGCGGCGATCCGCACCGGGAGCTGAGCGCCGCGTCGCCTGCGGTCGAGTCGCTTGCGCGCGACCTCGACTCGGTTGAGCTCCGCGCCGATCTCACCCGGGCGCTGACCGCGCTTACCGACCCGCCGCGATGGCCTTTGACGGGGGCGGTGATCGAGGTCATGGTCGCCGACGATGACCTCGCGCTGCGGACGCTCGCCCTCGCGTTCCTCGCCGAAGAGCTAGCCGGAGAAGCCTAAAGCGGGTCGTCGCTCGGGTTTCGCGCCCTTCCCTCAGCCCACCACGCCTAGTACGTTGGGAGCTTCATCCAAAACAGGAGGGGCCATGAAGGTTCGACTGTTCTTCGCTGCGGCCGCCTCCGTAGTGACTGCCCTTGCGTTTGCTGGCGTGGCGAGCGCAGGGCTCAACGTCGTCTACGTGTTCAACGGGCACGGCGGCTACTCGGCCGACGGGCTCGGACAGAACGGCGGCGGCGGCTCGATCCAGGCTGAGGTTCCGGCCGGCTCTACAGTGGAGAAGGCATTTCTCCTAGGAACGTACTTCGGCGCCAGCTCGTCGACGAGCGATGCGCAGCGCCTGATCGACTTCGACGGAACGAATGTTCAGCTGGTTCAGATCAGCTCCATCGTCTGCGCAGGCTGCGGCTTCCTGAAGACAGCCGAAGCCGACGTGACGGCGCAGGTCGCCGCCAAGGTAGGCGCTGGCGGCGGGATCACCAACTTCACCGTCAACAACGACCCCGTCGGCCTCGATGGCGTCTCTCTCGTGGTCGTGTACTCGAACGCGGCTCTCCCCGAGTCGACCGTCGCGGTTCTCGACGGCAGCTCGCAGCCGGGTGGGGACACGACGACGTTCAACTTCGCCGCACCGCTCGACAAGACGATCCCGGGCTTCTCGGCGACGATGTCGCTTGGGAGCGGCTTCTCGTTCCAGGGCGGCTCGGGGCCGGGGACGCACGTTTGCGCGCCGTTCCAGTTCTCGACTGTTGACGTGAACGGTGCGCGGCTGACCTCCTGCGCGGGCAACTACGACGACGGCCAGGGCAACGATGGCGGCCTGATCACCGTCGGCGGCGTAGGGGACTTGACCGACAACCCGGTCAACCCGAACATTCAGGCCGGGGTCGACGACGAGCTGTACAACATCGCCGGGTTCCTGCACCAGGGGGACACCAGCGCTGTCTTGCAGACCGCGAATCCTTCGAACAACGACAACCTGTTCCTCGCGGTGATCGACATCACGGCGAAGGCGACGGTCAACGATCCTGCGATCACCGCGACGGGCAAGAGCATCAACGCGACCGAAGGTGCCCCGTTCAGCGGCGTCGTCGCGTCGTTCACGGACCCCGACACAGCCGCAACCGCCGCTGAGTACTCGGCGACGATCGACTGGGGCGACGGCACGCCGCTGTCCATCGGAACGATCAGCGGCCCCACAGGGGGACCGTTCAACGTCAGCGGGTCGCACACGTACCTCGAAGAGGGCTCGTACACGATCACGGTCGTGATCACCGACAAGGACACGGCGAGCAACACCGCCACTGCCGAGTCGCATGCGACCGTGGCCGACGCGCCCCTCACCGGAAGCTGCACCGACAGCACGTCGCTGATGGTGTTCAACGGTGTCGTGCAGACCTTCTCCGACGCCGACCCGAACGTGACCGTCACCGACTACTCGGCGACGATCAACTGGGGTGATTCCTCCAGTTCGCCAGGCACGATCGCACCGAGCGGGGCCCAGTTCACGGTCAGTGGCACCCACGTCTACGCCGCGACCGGCTCGTACACGATCACCACCACCACGAGCGACGTCGGCGGAAGCCAGACGACGACCGCCTGCAAGGTGCTCGTCGGCAGCTTCGCGGCCGGCGGTGGCTCGTTCGTGATCGGGAACCTGAACAGCTCCGTCGGGACGAACGTCACGTTCTGGGGCGCGCAGTGGTGGAAGCTGAACTCCCTGACCGGCGGCGCTGCACCGGCCGCGTTCAAGGGGTTCGCGAAGGATCCGGCGTCGCCCAGCTGCGGCAGCGGCTGGAGCACGGATCCGGGCAACAGCGCACCGCCGCCGGCCGGACCACTACCGCCGTTCATGGCGGTGATCGTCTCCAGCTCGATCTCGAAGTCGGGCTCGACGATCTCGGGCAACAGTCCGCACATCGTGATCGTGCAGACGAACCCCGGCTACGACGCGAACCCCGGCCACGCAGGCACTGGGAAGGTCGTCGCCACGCTCTGCTGAGTGCGGCTTCAGGGTAAGAACGCGAAAGGGCCCGCCTTCGGCGGGCCCTTTCTGTTTCGACGAGCGATTACCGCGTTCGCGAACGA
>JBDTZN010000138.1:0-4446 GCA_040005095.1 Thermoleophilia bacterium
CTCGAGCTCCGGCGCTTCGCCGAGGAGCACTTCTCGCCGGAGCGAATGGTCTCGGACTACGTCGCCGCGTACGAGACGGCGATCGAGCGCGCGGCCTAGCGCCTCGTCAGGTTCCGCACCTCCGGCACCGCGAGCACCGCCAGCGTCACGACCTCGATGCCTGCAAATGCCGCCCAGAGCGTGTTCCGCACGCCGATCGCCTGGGCGAGCGGCCCGGCAACCGCGAGTCCGATCGGGACGAACATGATCGAGCCGAACATGTCGTAGGCGTAGACGCGCGACAGCTTCGCCTGCGGGATCTCCTGCTGCATCGTCGTATCCCAGAGGACGCCGAAGGTCTCGATGCCGATGCCTGCGACGAACGCCGTCGCCATGATCACCGGTACCGGCGCGGGTACCGCGAGGGCGATCAAAACGATCGGCAGGAGCAGGATCCCGAAGGTCGCCACGAGCAGCATCCGGCGCGGCCGGAACCGAAGCGCGACCACTCCGCCCAGCACCAGCCCTACCGACTCCGCGGCCAGGATCGCTCCCCAGGCCGCGGCACCCCCGAGCTTCTCCTTGGCGACGACCGGGCCGAGGACGTTCTGGCCTCCGCTCGACGCGGCGTTCACGAACGAGAACTGCAGGACGATCGCCCAGAGCCACGTGCGGCCCCGGAACTCGCGCCAGCCTTCGCGGAGCTCGCCGATGAACGTCGTCACCTCCTCGCGCTGCGCGGCTTGCACCGACATCGCGCCGATGAAGATCGCGCCCGACAGGAACGTGACGCCGTCGAAGGCGATCGCCCAGCCCGGGCCGACGGCCGCGACCGCGATCCCGCCGACGGCGGCGCCGACGATGAGAGTCCCGTTCTGGACGAGGCGCAGGAGCGCGTTCGCCTGCTGTAAGAGCTCCCGAGAGACCGTCTGCGGGATCACGCCGGACGAAGCGGGAAAGAAGAATGCGCTCGCCGAGCCGTTCACGACGGAAAGCACGATCAGGTGCCAGAGCTGCGCGTGATGGCTGAGCAGGAGGAGTGCGATCGCCGCCTGGCTGAGCCCCGAGACGATGCTCGACGCCACCATCACGTGGTGGCGCGGGAGCCGGTCCGACAGTGCCCCGCCGACCAGCACGAAGAAAACCTGCGGCAGCGAGCGGGCGGCCAGCAGCAACCCGAGATCGGACTTGGATCCCGTGAGGTCGAGCACGGCGAACGCGAGCGCGACCGGCGCGACCGCGTTGCCGAGGAACGACACCGTGCGCCCGAGGAAGAGCAGCCGGAACTGCGACTCCCGGAAAAGAGGCGTCGACTTCACGCCTGGGCAACGGCGGGCATGACGAGCGGTTCCTCGTCGCGAAACCCGCGTACCTCGGGCACGCAGAGCACCACGGCCGTCGAGAGCAATACCCAGACCGCTCCGAACCAGAGGTACGTCGACATCCCGACGAGCTGCGAGATCGGCCCGGCGAGCGCGTACCCGGCCGGCAGGAAGGCCATGGCCCCCATCCAGTTATAGGCGCTGACGCGGAAGAGCTTCTCCGGGGCGATCCTGCGCTGCAACGACGTGTCCCAGACGACGGTGGCGTACGAGAAGGCGAACCCGGCGAGCAGAGCCGCCGGCGCGATCGCGAGGTACGGCGCCCGCAGTGCGAGCAGCGCCGATTGAAGTGCCGTGACCATGAAGAGAGCGCCGATCACGAACATCGCGTGCCGTGGCCGGACCCTGAGCCCGACGATGCCTCCGATCAGCGCTCCGATCGCCTCGCCCGTCACGATCGTCGCCCAGGCCGCAGCACCTCCCATGGACTCCTTGGCGATGAAGGGGCCGAGCACGAAGAACGGCGCGTAGGTGATCAGGAAGTAGAGCGAGATCCAGCCGGTCAGCAGCCAGACCCACGTGTGCTCGCGGAACGCCCGCCAGCCTTCGCGCAGCTCACGGACGAAGTTCGGCGCCTCGGCCGTGCGCGCACTTCGAGCGAGCCTCATGGCGGAGAGGAGAAGTGCGCTCGTCGCATACGTCCCGGCGTCGAGGAGGAGCGCGTAGCCCGGGCCGAGTGTCGCGACGAGCGCGCGCCCGCCGCGGCCCCGAACGGGAACGCCGCGTAGCGGGCGATGGTCATGAGGCCGTTTGCCTGCTGGAGCAGCGGCGCCGGGACGGTCTCGGGGACGAGGCCTGTGGACGCCGGAGAGTAGAAGGCCGCCGCGGCGCCGCCGATGCCCTGCAGTGCGATGAGCTCCCAGACCTGCGCGTGCCCGCTCACGAGCAGCGCACCCATGGCCGCGCGGACAACGAAGTTCGCGATGTCGGAGCCGATCATCACGAGCCGGCGTGGCAAACGGTCGGCGACAACTCCCCCGACGAGGAGTGTCGAGACCTGTGCGAGCGTCCACGCAGCGAAGGCGAGCCCAACCGCAGTCGCGGAGCCGCCGATTCCGAGGATGCCGAAGGCGACGGCGATCGGTGCGAGGTTCGTCCCGAAGAACGAGATCGTCCTCGCGGAGAACAGCAAGCGGAAGTTGCGCTCTCGCAGTGGGCCGGTCACGCGGCGGCCCGCTTCTCGACGTAGCGCTTGAGCCCCGCGTAGGACTGCCAGAACGGCATCGCGTGCTCGTAGTCGTCGGCGCCCTCGTCGAGCTCCCGGCGGACGTGCTGCGCGAACGTCTCTTCGTCGGCTCCGGCCTCGACGATGTCAACCCACTCGGCGAGTCGCAGGCGCAGCTCGGCCAGGTGCGGCTTTGGATCGTCGACGACGTCGAAGTGGATCAGCGCGAGCCGCTGTGGATCGCGAGCCTCGATCTCGTCGAGTGCGGCGAACCAGGCCTCCAGCTCGAACTCGGGCGGCGGCGTGGGCGGCAAGGCCACGGTGTGGGGCGGGATCCGGACCCCAGCCGCGTCGCCCGCGTACAGCGTGCCGCCGGGCTCGAGGTAGCAGACGTGGTGTGAGGCGTGGCCCGGCGCGGGAAAGCACTCGAGCCCGAGCACGTTCGGCCCGACGACGTGCACGTTCGCTTCCGGCACGGGTGCGAGCTCGCCCCAGAGGGAGTCGAAGGCGTCGCCGTACAGCCGCCGTGCGCTCGCCTCGAGCCGGCCCGGATCGACGAGGTGGGGCGCGCCGATCTCCGAGACGTGCACCCGGAGTCCGGGATGCTCACGCACCAGCGAGCCAGCCGCGCCAGCGTGGTCGAGGTGGATGTGGCTGAGCAGAAGGTGCCGGACGTCGGCGAGCGCGAGGCCCCGCCCGGCGAGGCCATCCTTCAGACGCGGAATGCTCGAGGCCGGCCCGCAGTCGAACAGCGCCGGGCCATCCTCCGTGTCGAGGACGTACGCGCCGATGACGCGGTCGCGACCCTGAAACCCGAGATCGAGGGGGGCGAGCTCCGCCACCCCCCGATCCTAAGCTCGGCGCTAGACGGCCGGTTCTGGACGGAGTCGTCGTGCGCGCGTGAGCGCGAACGCGAGCGCGAGCAGGAGCGCCGCGCCGGCCGCTCCGATCCACGTCCACTTAACCCAGTCGAAGCTGTCGGCCGAGGCCATGCTCTTCGGCACGCCGACCGCGAATAGGCTCGCGCTCAGCTGCGAATCGCCCACGTACCAACCGCCGCGCGTGTGCTGACCGTCCCAGAAGACCTGGCCTGGCTTCATGTACGTCACCGGCTGCGGTTGCGCGTACGGGTAGGCATCCTGGCTGATCTTCGACTCCCCGTTCGGGCCGGGAACCGTCCAGACGATCCGGTAACGCGCTCTGAGCTTTCCGGCCGGTCGCTCGTTGGTCATCGGATCGGGCGACTGGCTGAAGACGGCGGGGAAGAAGCCGGCGGCCTGCCCGAGATTCCCGAGCTTGTCGCCGCTCGTCTCTCCGTTTCCGGTGATCACGGTCTTGCCGAGCCCAGGCCCCTGGATCGACGCCTCCGAGGCGCCCTTGGCGAACGCGCTCGCCGGGAGCGCGAGCGCGCCCGCGGCGACGAGCAAGAGCACTGTTTTCCTCATTGCGATGTCCTTTCCGACGTTGGTGCCGGAACTACACCGCTCGGCTGCCGGGCGTTCCCACCGCGGCCCCGATCGCAACCTCGAGGTCCTCGAGCAGATCCTCCGCCGACTCGATCCCGACCGAAAGGCGGATGAGGTTCCTCGGCGCGGCGAAGGGCGCGTCGGCAGTCGACGCGTGCGTCATCCGCGCTGGATGCTCGATCAGGCTCTCGACTCCGCCGAGCGACTCGGCCAACTTCCAGATCTTCGTGCGCGCGACGAGCTCGACCGCTTCGGCCTCGGACTCGACGAGGAACGAGATCATCCCGCCGAAGTCGCGCATCTGGCGCGCTGCGATCTCGTGGCCGGGATGCGTCGGCAGCCCGGGGTAGAGCACCTTCTCGACGCTCGCGTGCCGATCGAGGAACCCGGCGATTGCGTGCGCGTTTCGGCAGTGCTGCCGCATCCGCACCGCGAGCGTCTTGATCCCGCGCAG
>JBDTZN010000047.1:0-15059 GCA_040005095.1 Thermoleophilia bacterium
GCCAGGCGCTGCGCAAGCTCGCCGGCACGCTCAACCGCACCGACACGATCTGCCTCTTCACGAACCAGCTGCGCGAGAAGATCGGCGTCATGTTCGGCAGCCCCGAGACGACTCCGGGTGGCCGGGCGCTCAAGTTCTACTCGTCCGTGCGGCTCGACATCCGCCGCATCGAGACCCTGAAGGAAGGCGTCGAGGCGATCGGCAACCGGGTGCGAGTCAAGGTCGTGAAGAACAAGGTCGCGCCACCCTTCAAGCAGGCCGAGTTCGACATCATCTACGGCACCGGGATCTCCTGGGAGGGCACGGTCCTCGACACGGGAATCGAGCGGAAGGTCGTGCAGAAGTCGGGCTCCTACTTCAGCTTCGGCGACGAGCGGCTCGGCCAGGGCCGGCAGAACGCGACCGCGTTCCTGCGCGAGCACCCAGACGTCACGCAGCAGATCCTGGCGCGCATCCAGGTCGAGATCGGGCCTGACCAAGTCGTGTCTGCTCGGCTTCTGCCGGCGGCCGACAAGGCCGATGCGGCGAAGGCCGCGACGAATGGGAAGGCGCCCGCCGAGGAGACTCCCGAAGAAGTCCCCGAAGAGGTCGCCGCAGCGACGTAAGTGCCGCCGAGGGTCACCGCGCTTCGGCCCGAGCGTCGTGGGCGCGTCGTCGTCGACCTCGACGGCAAGCGCTGGCGCACGCTTCCGGTGGACGTTGCCGCCACGGTCGGGCTCGCCGTTGGGCGCGAGCTCGACCGGTCGGCTCTGCGCGAACTGCGGCGCGCGTTGCGCCGTTTCGAGGCGCTGGCGTCCGCCACGAAGGCACTGCGGTATCGCGACGCATCGGCCGAGCGCCTGAGGCAGCGCCTCGAGGCGGCGTCGGTGGCGCCGGCCGCCCGCGCGGAGGCGCTGGACGTGCTCGAGCGGGCCGGGCTCGTCGACGACGCGCGCTTCGCCGAGCGCCGCGCGGATTCGCTCGCAGAGCGCGGATTCGGCGACGAGGCGATCCGCCACGACCTCGACCAGCAGGGCGTGCCAGCTGAGCTCCGCGAGCGCGCGGTGGTCGCCCTACCCGCCGAAACCAGCCGTGCGCTGGCGATCGTCGCCCGGCGTGGGGCTGGGCCGAAAACGGCGCGCTATCTCGCGGCGAAGGGGTTTGGGGAGGAGGCCGTCGAGGCCGCTCTGGCCGGGTCTGTTGCGGCCGACACCTAGGCCGGGTTAGGATGCAGGTGCTTCACCCGACATTTACCTGCACAAGAGCATTTTCCGAATCGCAATCGATCTTTCGTGACCTTGCCTCTGATCAAACTCCGACTCCAGAAAGGCCACTGCTAGAGGCACGGTAGTGCGCTCTACCGGCGAGGCGTGGTCCTCGCCGCCCTTGATTCGGGATCTCTCCTGTCCGGGCCTGGTGCCGGGTGCGGCTTCGGCGTCCAGACAATCGATCGAAGCTCAGGACGGGGACGAGGGTGCATCTGATCATCGGCATAGCGATCGGGCTCGTTGTCGGACTCAGCGTGGGCGCGGTCGCAGTCGGCGCATTCGGCGCGTCGAGGCTCGGTGAGGCCGAACGCAAGCGCCAGCAGTTGCTCTCCGACGCGAAGCGGGAGGCCGAGACGCTACGGCGCGAGGCGGAGATCGACGCGCGTGAGCAGTCCGTTCGGCTGCGGGCGGAGATCGAGGACGAGCTGCAGGACCGGCGCGACCAGATCGTCAAGATCGAGGAGCGCGCCGTCGCCAAGGAGGTAGAGGTCGGCGAGAAGCTGACCGACCTGATCCGTCGCGAGCAAGGCCTGGCCGACCGCGAAGTCCACCTCCGCCAGCTCCAGGACGAGCTGAAGCAGGTCAAGCACAATGAGCTCGCCGAGCTCGAGCGCATCTCCGGGATGACCGTCAACGTGGCCAAACAGCATTTGCTCGAGCGCTCGCAGGATCTCGTGCGTCACGAGCTCGCGCGCTCCGTGCGGCAGATGGAGGAGGAAGCCCGCAGCGAGGCGAAGCGACGGGCGCGGAACCTCGTCGCCGACGCCCTCCAGCGCGTCGCGGCGAGCCATGCGGCGGAAACCACCGTCTCGCTGGTCGAGCTCCCGTCCGACGACATGAAAGGGCGCATCATCGGACGCGAGGGCCGCAACATTCGCGCCATCGAGGCACTGACCGGCGTCGATCTGATCATCGACGACACGCCGCAGGCCGTCGTGCTGTCGTCGTTCGACGGCATCCGCCGGGAGATCGCGAAGCTCACGCTCCAGAAGCTGATCGAGGACGGCCGGATCCATCCAGCCCGGATCGAGGAGATGTACTACCAGTCGAAAGCGGAGCTCGAGGACCACATCCAGCAAGCCGGCGAGCAGGCGGTGTTCGAGGCGAACTGCGGCGAGTTCCACGAGGAGCTCGTCAAGATCCTTGGGCGGCTCAAGTTCCGCACGAGCTACGGCCAGAACGTCCTCAAGCACTCGCTCGAGGTCGTCCACCTGGCTGGAATCATGGCCACCGAGCTCGGGGCGGGGATCAAGACGGCCAAGCGCGCCGCGCTGCTCCACGACCTCGGCAAGGCGATGACACACGAGGTCGAAGGGTCGCACGCGCTCATCTCTGCGCAATACGCGAAGCGCTACGGCGAGTCGCAGCACGTCGTCCACGCGATCGAGGCGCACCATTACGAGGTGCAGCCGCAGACGGTGGAGGCAGTCCTGATCATCTCCGCAGACGCGATTTCCGCCGCCCGGCCTGGCGCTCGCGGTGAGAGCCTGCAGAACTACATCAAGCGGCTCGAGGCGCTCGAAGCGATCGCCTCGCAGAAGGCGGGCGTCGAGAAGGTCTACGCGCTGCAGGCGGGCCGGGAAATTCGCGTGATCGTCAAGCCGGCGGAGATCGACGACGACGCGGCCGTCCTGCTGTCGCACGAGATCGCCCGCGAGATCGAGGACCAGCTCGAATATCCGGGCCAGGTCAAGGTGACGGTGATCCGCGAGAGCCGCGCCGTCGAGGTCGCCAAGCACCACACGAACGGCCGCAACGTGGCGACGGATCATGCGGCCTAGGTCGTCCGACGGCCTCGTGGTAAGGGAGCGCAGACGGATACGCGGCAGAGCCGCGTGTCCTGGAGCGGCGTCGCCAAGTCGACCCCTCCGCGCGTAGGCAGAATTCGCGGCGATGAAGCGGTACCACGTCACCACGTTCGGGTGCCAGATGAACGCGCACGACTCCGAGCGCATCAAAGGGATGCTCGAGTCGCTCGGCCTGGGGGAGGCGATCACGCAAGCGGACGCAGACGTGATCGTCTTCAACACTTGCACGGTGCGCGAGAAGCCCGATCAGCGTTTTGCCGCTCATCTCGCCCAGGCCGCGGCCCTCAAGCGCGCCGACCCGGACAAGGTGATCGCGGTCGGTGGCTGCTACGCGGAGGCGCAGCGCGAACGGCTCTTCGACCTCTATCCGTACGTCGACGTCGCGTTCGGCCCCGGCTCGATCCCGCACCTCGGCGAGTGGATCGGCGCCGGCGGCGAGGCGCCCCGCGGCCGCTTTGCCGAGTGGCGCTCGTTTGCCGGCGACCTGCCGCAGAAACGCGAGCGCGCCTTCCAGGCGTGGGTGCAGATCTCGATGGGCTGCAACTCGAAGTGCTCGTACTGCATCGTCCCGGCGGTCCGCGGCCGGGAGCAGAGCCGGCGCCCTGGAGACGTGGTCGCCGAGCTCGCGCAGCTGGCTGACTCCGGCGTGCGCGAGATCACCCTGCTCGGCCAGAACGTCAACTCGTACGGGCGCGATCTCCCGGTGGAGGCGCGGATCGACTTCGCCGAGCTGCTGCGCGGCTGCGATTTGGTCGAGGGGATCGACCGGATCCGCTTCACGAGCCCGCATCCGAAGGACTTCCGCGCGCCGGTGATCGCGGCGATGGCCGAATGCGACTCGGTCTGTGAGCACGCGCATCTGCCCCTTCAGTCGGGCTCGACGCGGATCCTGAAGGCGATGCGTCGCACGTACGGCCGCGAGCGCTACCTGCAGCTCGTCGACGAGATGCGCGCTGCGATTCCCGATCTCGCGCTGACGACCGACCTGATCGTCGGGTTCCCGGGCGAGACCGAAAGCGACTTCGCCGAGACCATGGAGGTCGTCGAGGAGGTGGGGTTCGACAGCGCCTACACGTTCGTCTACTCGCCGCGGGCGGGGACGGAGGCCGCAACGCTCCCGGATCAGGTGCCCGAGGAGGTCAAGCAAGACCGAATCGAGCGGCTGATCGAGCTCTGCCAGCGGGTGGCCCACGACCGCAACTGGGCTCGCATCGGCGCGGTCGAGGAGGTGCTCGTCGAGGGCCCGAGCCGGACCGATCCGACGGTGCTGCGCGGTCGGACGCGTCGGAACACGACGGTGAACTTCAGCGGCGGGGGCGAGGCGGGTGACCTCGTCGACGTCCGCATCGACGACGGGACGTCCACGACGCTGCGTGGGACGCGCGTCGCAGTGCCAGTAGCGTGATCGTCACACTTCCGACACGCCGCGGCACACAGGCGTGACGAAATCTCGCGTACCGTTTACAGCGGGGGGCGCCCCGGGAGAAATGGGCGTGTCGGGCGAGGGCACGGCCCAAGTGGTCGCGATCTTCGGGCCTACCGGATCCGGAAAGACCGCTGTCGCGGAAACGGTGGCCGACGCGATCGGTGGCGAGGTCGTCTCCTGTGACTCGATGCAGGCGTACCGTGGCCTGCCGATCCTCACGAACCAGCCCGAGCGACCGACGCGGCTCGTCGGCGTCTGGCCGCTCGACCACGAAGGCTCTGTCGCCGAGTTCGCCCAGCTTGCGCACGCTGCGGTCGACGAGCTGCTCGCCGCGGGTCGCACTCCGGTACTCGCCGGCGGGACGGGTCTTTACCTCCGTGCGGCAATCGGCGAGCTGTCCCTCCCCCCGAAGGTCGATCCTGCGATCCGGCAACATGCGCAGCGCTTGTACGACCGCCTCGGCCCGGCGCGCGCACACGAGCTGCTCTCCGCGCGGGATCCCGGTGCCGCGGCCGCCATCCACCCGAACGACCGCCGCCGTGTCGTGCGGGCGCTCGAGTTGCTCGAGGTCGGCGGGTCGCTCCAGCCCGCCGAGGACGAGCTCTGGAGCGAGCGCGCACGGCACCCGACGGTGATCTTCGGGCTCGACGTTCCCAGGCCGATCCTCGATGCACGCATCCACGCGCGTGCCCAGGCGATGCTCGACGCAGGCGTCGTGGAGGAGGCGAGACGCGCCCTCGCCGGTCCGATCTCCTTGACCGCCAGTCGCGCACTCGGTCTGCGCGAGCTGGCCGAGCTCCCCGACGCCGAGGCCCTCGATGCGCTTGTCCGGCGAACGCGCCGGTATGCGGCATACCAGCGCAAGTGGATGCGGCGGATCCCCGGCCTTGTTAGCGTCGCCGCGGGTCGTCCCACGGACGAGGTGGCGGATGAGCTTCTCGAAATGGCACGCGCTCGGCAACACGTACCTGCTGGCTGAGCGCGCGGAGCTCGGCGGCCCGCTCACGGCCGACCAAGTCCGCGCTACTTGCGATGGCACCGCCGACGGGATCTTGGAGGTGCTCTCCGCAAACGAGGACACGGCCGAGGTGGTGATCTGGAACCCCGACGGGTCGACCGCCGAGTTGTCCGGGAACGGGACGAGGATCGCGGCGCGCTGGCTCGCGGAGCGGACGGGTGCACAGGACGTGCGGATCCGCGTGGGCGACCGCGAGATCCACGCGCGCATGCTCGGCGGCGCCGACGTCGAGACGAGCCTCGGCACGGTCGAGGTGGGGGAGATGGAAACGCTCGACCTCGGCTCGGAGCTGGTGGAGCTCACACCGGTTTCGGTCGGGAACCCACACGCCGTGATCCGGCGCGAGCCCGAGCGCGGCGAGCTCTTACGAATTGGCCCGCTGGTCGAGAACCACCCGCGCTTCCCGGAGCGGACGAACGTCCAGCTCGTACGAGTCGACGACCTCCACGACCTGACCGTCGGCGTGTGGGAGCGTGGCGCCGGCGAGACGAGCGCATCCGGGACGAGCGCCGTCGCGGCCGCGGCCGCGGCCGTCGCGAACGGCTGGAGCGAGTCGCCGATCACGGTGCACATGCCGGGCGGTGACCTTGGCGTGACGCTCGACGCCGAGAACCGCGCGACTCTCGTCGGCCCGGCTGAGCGATTGACCGAGCGCTAACTCAAGCCTACGTTTGGGCAAATGCGCTGCTTTCTGGCCGCCTTCGTCGCTTGCGTGAGCGTTCTCGGCCTCGCCGCCCAAGGGTCGGCCCTGCCGCCTGGACTGCGGTATTGCAAACGCCCCGGCCTGGCGGGCGACTACCTTGGCGCGTCGCCGAGCGTCTCTTGCAGCACGGCACGAAAGGTCGAGGCGAAGGTCTTCTCGTCGGCCTGCATAACCCGCACGCGCTGTCTCGCGTATCGATTCACCTGCCTTGCGTACTGGGACGGACGCTACGGCAGGGCCTTCAGCTACACGAATCACGCCATCTGTCGTTCCGGCGCGCGGCGGATCGAGATGGACGAGGGCTAGGAGCCGATCCCGAACTCGCGGAGCGCCTCGTTCAGGCCGGTGCGCAGGTCGGTCGACTCGCGCCGCGTGCCGATGATCAGGGCGCAGGCGAGCTGATACGTCCCCGCCGGGAAGTCGCGCGGTCTCGTCCCCGGAACGACGACCGAACGCGGAGGGACGTAGCCTCGATGCTCGACGGGCTCGGGTCCGGTCACGTCGATGATCGGCACCGACGCGGTCAAGCTCACGTTCGGCGCGAGCACGGCCTGCTCGCCGATCACCACTCCCTCGGTGAGGATGCAGCGCGATCCGATGAACGCGCCGTCCTCGACGATCACCGGTCGCGCGCCGCGCGGCTCGAGCACTCCGCCGATGCCGACTCCGCCGGCGAGGTGGACGTCGGCGCCGATCTGGGCTCCCGAGCCCACGGTCGCCCAGGTGTCCACCATCGTGTTCGGACCGACCCAGGCACCGATGTTCACGTAGCTCGGCATCATCACGACCCCACGCGACAGGAACGAACCGTAGCGCGCGACCGCGGGGGGAACCACCCGCACGCCGAGCGACTCGTAGTCGCGCTTGAGCGGGATCTTGTCGTGATACTCGAACGGGCCAACCTCCATCGGCTCCATCTGCCTCAGCCGGAAGTACGCGAGGATCGCCTCCTGCGCCTCCTCGTTGACGCGCCAGTCGCCGTCGACAGGCTCGGCGACGCGCAGCTCGCCGCGGTCGAGCGCGGCCACGACCTCCTCGACGCGGTCCGGCTCCACTAGAGCGCTTCCTCGAGGATCCCGGCCGCGCGGCGACACTCCGCCTCGGTCGGAACGAGCGCCATGCGCCAGTATCCCTCGCCAGCGGCGCCGAAGAACGACCCGGGCGAGACGATCAGGCCGCGCTCGAGCAACCGTGCGGCGAACACCTCCGAGCTCGCACCGCCGGGAACCTCGAGCCAGAGGTACATCGTGGCCTCGCTGCCCGCGACCCGGATCCCCTTCCGTCCGAGCACAGCGAGCAGGATCTCGCGCTTGCGCCGGTAGATGTCGCGCGTGCGCTCGACGTGCTCCTCGTCGTTCCAGGCCGCGATCGAAGCGTGCTGGACGAACTCCTGCGGCGCAGTGCCGACGGTCGGCCTGAACTGCTTGAGCGCCGCGATCAGCTCGGGCGCCGCTGCGACGAACCCGGAGCGGTACCCGGTCATCGACGAGCGCTTGCTGAGCGTGTTGAACACTGCGATGTTGGTGCGGTCGGCGACCTCGAGCGCGGAGTGGGGAGGCGCGTCGAACCAGAGCTCGGTGTACGCCTCGTCCGAAGCCAGGAGGAAGTCGTACTCGACGGCCAGTCGCGAGAGCCGTTCGAGGAACGCGAGCGGCGCGACCGCACCGGTCGGATTGTTCGGATAGTTGATCCAGAAGATCGCGGTCCGGGCGAGCGTGTCCTCGTCGAGCGCATCGAGATCCGGGAGAAAGCCGTTCGCCTCGAGCAGGGAAAGCTGCACTAACTCCGCGCCGGCGAAAGCGGCTCCGCGATCGGGAACGGGATAGCCCGGCTCGGTCGTGAGCACCAGCCGCTTGTCGCCGGTGAGGTCAACCACCTGCGCGAGGCTGAAGATCGCCTCCTTGCTCCCGTAGGTCGGGACGATCTCGGCGTCGGGATCGAGCTCGACCCCGAACCGGCGGGCGCACCAGGCGGCGATTGCCTCGCGGAGCTCCGGGAGCCCTTCGGCAAGTGGATACGTGGACGTCTCGGTCAGCGAGTTGACCAGCGCGGCGCGAATCAGCGGATCGGTGGCCTCGCGCGGGTCGCCCTTGCCGAAGTCGATCAGCTCGACGCCCTCGGCCGCGAGCCGCCGCTTGGCCTGGTCGAGCTTGACGAACGGGTACTCGCCGGTCGCGGTCAGGACGGGGGAGAGTCGCATCGCGGCCTAGACGCTACCGCCGGCGAAGCGGGCGAGCGCCTGGTAGCTGAGGACGAGCGCCGACACATCCACGCGCTCATCCCGCCGGTGGGCGTACCTCGTCGCGCCCGGGCCGAAGTTGACGGCGTCGAGGCCGCGTGCCGCAAACTCCGCCACCGGCGTCCACGCCTGCTTGGGTTCGAGCGCAAAGTCTCCTGCGTCACGCAGGCGATTGACGAGCGGCGTGTCCGCGGCGACGTGGGCGGGCGGCGAGTTCGCCAGATCCTCGACCGCCGCCTCGCCTGCGAGCTCCCGCAGGCGCGCTTCCGCGTCCGCTGGAGACCTGTCCGGGGCATAGCGGTAGTTGACCTCCGCCTCCACGCGGTCCGGCACGACGTTCTGCGCGATGCCGCCACGGATCCCCACGACGCTCACCACCTCGCGGAAAACGAGGCCTGCGACTTCGACGTCCAGAGGCTCGAGCGCGGCGAGGTCGGCAAGGCCGCGAATCGCGCGGTGGATTGCGTTGTCCCCGAGCCATGGCCGGGCCGAATGGGCGCTGATGCCCGCATAGACGAGCCGGGCGTTCAGGTTGCCGAGGCAGCCCGCCTGGATCGTGTTGTCCGTCGGCTCCATCATCACGACCAGCTCCGCGCCCGCGATCTCGGGGCAGTCCTCGAAGAACCGTGGCAGAGCGCTTTCTCCCGCCGCGAGCTCCTCCCGCGTGAAGAAGAGGTAGGCGAGGTCGAGCTCCGAGTGGGCCAGCGTCCGCGCCAGCTCGATCATCACGGCGACCCCGCCCTTCATGTCGCTCGCGCCGAGGCCGATGACCGCGCCGTCTTCGAGCTTGCCCGGGAAGTTGTCCTGTGCCGGCACGGTGTCTAGATGACCCGCGAGCACGACGAGCGGCCGCCCTGGGCGCCGATGCCCGGCGAACAGGACGTCGTCGGTTGCGTGGATGCGCGGGAGGGCGATCGCGTCGGCAACGTAGGCCATGGCCTCCGCCTCGCCCCGGCTGGGCGAGTGGATGTTCACGAGGTCGAGCGCGCGTTGCGCGAGTCGTTCGGCCGGCACGAACCGATTCTGACTGCGAGCGCGTAATCTTCGCTCGTGATGGAGCGCTCGACCGACCCCGCCCCCGAGCGCGGGTTCATCGTTGCGGTGCTCCCACAGGGAATCGACCCCGGCGAGGAGCTCGGCGAGCTCCAGGAGCTTGCCCGTACGGCTGTGGTCGACCCGGTCGGCGAGCTCGTCCAGTACCGGCCGCACGCGGACCGGAGGACGTACGTCGGCAAGGGCAAGCTCGAGGAGTTGAAACGCACGTACGGCGAGGCCCGCGCCGAGGTGCTCCTCGTCGACGGCGAGCTCGACCCCACCCAGCAACGCACGCTCGAGAACGCCTTGCAGGCGCGCGTGGTCGACCGCACGCAGCTGATCCTCGACATCTTCGCTCAGCACGCAGTCACGGCCGAGGGAAAGCTCCAGGTCGAGCTTGCCCAGCTCGAATACAACCTCCCCCGGATGCGCGGGATGTGGCAGCACCTCGAGCGTCTGGGCGGCGGTACGGGCGCGCTCGGCGCAGGGGTCGGCACGCGGGGGCCAGGAGAGAGCCAGCTCGAGACCGACCGCCGGATCGCCCGGCGCCGGATCACGCTGCTGCGGCGCCGCCTCGCCGAGCTGTCGAAGCAGCGGCAGATCCGCCGGCGCGAGCGGCAGCGCTCTTCCACGCCCATCGTCGCACTCGCCGGGTATACGAACGTCGGCAAGTCGACGCTCTTGAACGCGCTCACCAACGCCGACGTCTCGGTCGACGACCGCCTCTTCGAGACTCTCGATCCGACCACGCGCGGCTTCGTCCACGACGGTCGGCGCTACCTGGTGACCGACACGGTCGGGTTCATCCGTCGCCTGCCCACGCAGCTCGTCCAGGGCTTCGCCGCGACGCTGGAGGAGACGCTCGTGGCAGACCTCCTGCTCCACGTCGTCGACGGCTCCGCCTCCGACGAGGCCCTCGATGAGACGATCGCGGCTGTCGAGACCGTGCTCGTCGAGATCGGCGCCTCCGACATCCCGATCGAGCTCGTCGTGAACAAGATCGACGCCGTCGACGCGCTGCACCGGCGCCGGCTTGCGAACCGCTTCCCCGGAGCCCTGCAGGTGTCCGCGCGCAGAGGCGCCGGCCTCGACGAACTGCGCGCGCGCATCGCCGAGCGGTTCGCCGACCGGTTCGAGCAGGTGCAGCTCCTCGTGCCGTACGCGGAGGGCTCGGTGCTCGCCGACCTCTACGCCCTAGGCGCGCCGATCGACGAGCGCTCGGATGGGCCGGACGGCGTGCTCGTGCGCGCGCGCCTGCCCCGGAGCGAGCTGCGCCGGTATGCGCGGTACCTCGTGGCCGAGGCGCGGGCCGAGCCCGCCTCGTCGGCGCGATGATCGAGCTGCCGATCCAGAAGGTGCGTCCCGGGGCGGTGGTTCCGGCACGCGCGTACTCTGGCGACGCCGGGCTCGACCTCACGGCGACCGAGAGAATCGAGCTTGGCCCAGGGGAGCGCGCGGTCGTGCCGACCGGCCTCGCTGTGGCGATTCCGGAGGGCTACGCCGGCTTCGTGCAGCCGCGCTCCGGCCTGGCGTCGCGGCACGGGATCACGATCGTGAATACACCCGGCCTCGTCGATTCGGGCTACCGCGGCGAGCTGATGGTCGTACTGCTGAACACTGACCGCAGCGAGCCGTTCGTCGTCGAGGCGGGGATGCGGATCGCCCAGCTCGTCGTGCTGCCGATCCCGGAGGTGGAGCTCGTCGAGGTCGAGGAGCTCCCGGCGAGCGAGCGGGGCGCGCGCGGTTTCGGGTCGTCGGCGGCGTAGTGGGGGCGGAGCCGCGGATCCGGGTGTCGGCGATTCTGCGCTGGCGCGACAGCCTCCTGCTCTGCCGGCACGAGAAGCCCGGGAAGGAGTACTGGCTGCTGCCCGGTGGCGGGGTCAACTCAGGCGAGAGCCTCGTCGACGCGCTCCACCGTGAGCTTGCCGAGGAAATCGGGATCGACGAGGAACTGCCGGTCGAGGGACCGGTCGCGGTGGCAGACTCGATCGCGCCGGGGCACAGCCTGACGACCAAGCACGTCGTCCACATCATCTTCGCCGGCGACCTCGGCGGTCGGTCGCTGGAGGCGGTGACGTCGACGGACGCCGCGGTACGCGGTCACCGGCTGTTCGCGCAGAACGAGCTCGACGGCGTCGTCCTGCATCCGCCGATCCAGCGCTTCCTACGCCGCTGGCAGCCGGGCGACCCGGTCGTCTATCTCGGCGCCCTCTGGACGCCTTAGCGACGTCCGCCGCGTTCGCGTGCCCTGCGCGCGGCGACCTTGTGCGCCTCGGCCTCGAGGTCGTCCTGCAACGGCTCGAGCCGCTGCGGGTCACCACCGGTGGCGTGCGCAAGTGCCTGCGCGAGCACCCAGTCGGCGAACCAGGGGTTGCGGGGGAGGAGCGGACCGTGCAGATACGTCCCGACGACCCTGCCGACACGGCAGCCCTCGAACCCCGACGCGCCGTCGTTCCCGAAACCCGCGACGACCCGGCCGAGGGGCTCCGCACCCGCGTCGAGGACGGTCCGTCCGGCATGGTTTTCGAACCCGGCGAGGGTCTGCGTCCAGCCGGGCTCGAGCTCGCATTCGAGTAGCACGTCCCCGATCATCCGCGTCTCGCCGGCGAGGGTCTGGAGCGGTAGCACGCCCGCTCCGGGCAGTTCAGCACCGTGGCGGTCGCGATAGAAACGCCCGAGCAGCTGGTACCCACCACAGACGGCAAGGACAGCGGTGCCCGCGTCGATCACGCCTCGGAGCCCGTCCGCTTTCGCCGCGAAGTCCGGCGCGACGAGCGCCTGCTCGCGGTCCTGGCCGCCACCGACGTACAGCAGGTCGTGCTCTCCGGCGCGAATCTCGTCGCCCACGCCGATCGCCCGCACGTGGAGGTCGTGCCCGCGCCACCCCGCCCGTCGCTCGAGCACCGCGATATTGCCGCGGTCGGCGTAGATGTTGAGGTAGTCCGGATAGAGGTGACCGACCCGGATGGTCGTCACGCGGCACGCTCCCAATATGGACGGACCAGACCTCGGTCGACCGCGATCTTTCGCAGCCCGAGCATCGCCGTGTAGGTGGGGAGGACGACGAGCTCGCCGCCGGCCTCGGTGAGCGCGAGTCCCCGGTCCAGCGCCCGCTCCAGGCTCGGCTCGACCTCGATCGCGCTCGGATCGACGCCGGCGTATCGCGCCCGCAGGGCGAGCTCCGCCGCGCGGTCGCCCGTGGCGACGATCCGCTCGAGCCCGTCGAACAACGGCTCGAAGTCGACGTCCCAGATCCACGACACGTCCTGACCGTCGGCGATCGCGTCGTTCAGGGCGATCACGGCCACCCGGGGGGCGCCGCCGGCGACGAGCGTCCGTACGGCCTCGTTCGCGCCTGCCGGATTCTTGATCAGGAGGACGAGCAACCGCCGCTCGTCGACGGCGATCCGCTCGAAGCGGCCGAACGCGGCGGTGAATCGCTCCAGGCCCCCGACGACCTCCTCGAGCGAGGCTCCGAGCGCCAGGGCGAGCGCGCTCGCGGCGAGCGCGTTGTAGACGTTGTAGAGACCCGGGAGCGCGAGCGTGACGCGGCGCTCGCCGCCCGGGGTGCAGAGGTCGAACGACACGCCGTCGAGCCCGTCCACCTCGATCCGCCGCGCCACGATGTCGAGCCGCGGGCGTGTGTGCCCACACGACGGGCAGCGGTAATCCCCGAGGTGGCCCACATAGGCCGCCGCGTACTCGTAGGGCGTTCCGCAGCGCACGCAGTACTTGGAGTCCGCCGCGTGCTGCAGCGACGGCCTCGCCTGGCTCGGGTCGTCCACGCCGAAGGTGACCGCCCCGTCTCGCTCGCGGGCGAGGTCCCCGATCTGCGGATCGTCGCCGTTGACGACGAGCACCGCGTTCGGGGCAAGCTCCCGCACGGCAGCCCGCCAGCGCTCGGCGATGTGCTCCAGCTCGCCGTAGCGGTCGAGCTGGTCGCGGAACAGGTTCGCGAGGCAGACCGCACGCGGATGGACGCGCCGCACGACCTCCGGGAGGGCGCCCTCATCGACCTCGAGCAGCCCGAGCTGCGCGTCGCGGGCGGCCAGCAACGTCGACGCGACGCCAGAGACGAGGTTCGCGCCTGAGTTGTTGTGCGCAAGGCGGATCCGCGGGCCGAGGATCGACGCCGCCATCGCCGCGGTCGTCGTCTTGCCGTTCGTCGCGGAGACCAAGGCCGAGCCGAGAGGCAGGCGCGCCGCCAGCCGGTCGATCGCACCCGGATCGAGCTTCCAGAGCAGCTTTCCGGGCAATGTGGTGCCTCCTCCGGCCCCGGCGAGGCGCGACAGCGTCCCGGCCACCCGCGCGGCGGCGATCTCGGCAGCGAGGGGCACGCGAGGCGGCACCCGGCGAGATTACCCACCGACGGCGCCGGCTCACCTTTCGGGGGAGATGCAAGCCCATTTCCAGCCCCTCCCCGAACGGGGGATGCCCTAGGGGTGCAAGTGGGCGAAGGTTCTGTTGTGAAGCCGAGGGTCGACGGTTCGGACCGGTGTCTCGACTTCACCTTCAGATCTGCGGCCGCACGCGCGTGCGGAGAAGGAGTTGGAGCGGCAATGAGGCGTCACCGATGAGTGCCTTCCCGACGGACGTTCGCGTCGAAGAAACCGATGTCACCGAGCCGACGAGCGAGTCGGGCTCGACGGGCAAGGCCTACCGCGACCTGCCGATCCGGGCGAAGCTCTTCCTGTTCGCCACGGTTGCGATCGCGGTCGGGATCATCGTCCCGCTCGTCGGCCGGATCTCCCAGGGGGATAGCCGGAGCGACTGGACGACCTTCTTCATTCTCGGCTCCCTTGCGGCTCTCTCGCAGCTGTTCGTCGTCTTCACGCCGCGCGGCGACCACTCGTACCACACGTCGATCGTCTATCTGATCCCCGCGGCGATGCTGCTACCGCCGGAGCTGGTCGTGCTGATCGCGACCTTCCAGCATGTCCCCGACTGGCTCAAGTACCGGTACCGCTGGTACGTACAGACGTTCAACATCTGCTCGTTCACCCTCGCCGCCATGGCGACCTGGGGTGTTGCACACCTGATTCGCGGCTCGAACATGCTGAGCTCGGACCTGCGTCTGGCGCTCGCCGGGGTCGCGGCGTGCATCGTGCTCGTCGGGATCAATCACTTCCTGCTCGCGTCGATGCTCCACTTCCAGCGCGACTGGTCGTTCCAAGAAACCGGCCTCTTCTCGTATGAGTACCTCTCGTCCGACCTGGTGCTCACCGGACTCGGCGTGACGATGTTCATCTTCTGGCGGATCGACCCGTGGATGATCCCGTTCGCGCTTGCCCCGCTCGTCCTGATCCATCGCTCGCTCTCGGTGCCGCAGCTCGAGGCCGAGGCACGCGTCGATCCGAAGACGGGACTCTTCAACGCGCGCCACTTCGCCGCGGCTCTCGCGGAGGAGCTGGGACGCGCCAGCCGGTTCGAGCGGCCGATGTCGCTGATCATGGCCGACCTCGACCTCCTGCGCGACATCAACAACACGTACGGGCATCTCGCGGGCGACGCCGTCCTCCAGGGGATCGCCGAGGTCTTCCGGGCGCAGCTTCGCCACTACGACGTGCCCGCGCGCTTCGGCGG
>JBDTZN010000139.1:0-4388 GCA_040005095.1 Thermoleophilia bacterium
TGTTCTCGCTGACGAGTGCCGCCGCCACGTACTGCGGGATCATGAAGCCTGAGTTCAGCCCACCGTCCGTGGTGAGGAACGCCGGCAGCCCGTCGGAGAGATTCGGGTTCACCAGTCGCTCCACGCGGCGTTCGGAGATGCTCGCGAACTCAGCGACGGCCATCGCGAGCGCGTCGAGTGCGAAGGCGAGCGGCTGGCCGTGGAAGTTCCCGTTCGAGACGAGCAGCTCGTCCTCGACGAGCACGAGCGGGTTGTCGGTCGCAGCGTTCAGCTCGGCCGAGACGGTGTAGTCGACGTAGTCGAGCAGGTCGCGCGAGGCGCCGTGCACCTGGGGTGCGCACCGCAGCGAGTAGGCGTCCTGCACCTTGTCGCACCAGCGATGGGCCTCGTTGATCGCCGAGCCTTCAAGGAGGCGGAGGACGTTCGCCGCGGATTCCGCCTGGCCCTTGAGCCCGCGCAGGGCCTGGATCTGCGGGAGAAAGCTGTTCCGGGACCCCTGGAGTGCCTCGAGCGACAGCGCGCAGGCGATGTCTGCCGCACGGGCGAGTCGGCGCGCGCGGACGAGGCCGAGCGCTCCGAACGCGGCCATGAACTGCGTCCCGTTCACGAGCGAAAGGCCTTCCTTCGCCTGGAGCCGGATCGGCTCGAGCCCGACCCGCGCCAGCGCGTCGGCGGCGGAGACACGCTCGCCGTCGACGACCGCTTCCCCCTCGCCGACGAGCGGGAGCGCGAGATGCGCCAAGGGGGCGAGATCGCCGCTCGCGCCGACCGAGCCGCGGCTCGGAACGTATGGGAGCACACCTCGGTTCAGCAGCTCGACGAGGAGCTCCACGGTCTCGATGCGGGCGCCTGAGTTGCCCTTCGCGAGCGCGTTCGCGCGGAGAAGCATTGCCGCACGGACGATCTCGTCCGGGTAGGGATCGCCGACCCCGCAGGCGTGGGAGCGGAGCAGGCGGAGTTGGAGCTCCTCCGTGAGCTCCTCGGGAATCGAGCGGTTGACGAAGCGTCCGAAGCCGGTGTTGACGCCGTAGGTGTGCTCGCGACTTCCGTGGGCGGCACGTTCGACGAGCTCGCGCGCGGCGGTCATCTTGCCGCGGGACTCGTCGGACAGCTCGGCGTGCGCGCCTTGGCACGCGGCGATCCACACGTCGGCCACGGTGAGGCGCTCGCCGCTCAGGCTGATCGCGGTGGCCTGGGCCATTCCGCGGCCAGTCTAGTCCCGGCCGTCGTCCAGCAGGCGAAGCTCGAGGACGTGACGCGTGTCGAAGCCGTCGATTCCGAGCACGTGCCCGGCCGCAGCCGCGGCGGCTCCCGCGGGCATCAGGCCGACGAGCTCCGAGGCGGCGACCTCGGCGCCTCGACGCGCGGCCTCGAACGCGACCCGCGCCACGATCTCGTGCAGCGCAGCAGCCTCCCAGTCCTCGACGTTCATGCTCACCTGGACGCGCCCGGAACGCGGCAGGTCGAGGCCGAGAGCGCGGACGCCGGGAAAGCCACCGCCCCGCTCGCGGATCGCCCCGGCGATCTCTCTGGCGACGTCGACCGAAGCGTTCCGGAGATCGACGTTGAAGGCGATCAACGGCCGTCTCGCGCCTACGATCGCCGCCCCCGCGCGCTCGTCGATCTCCAGCGGGCCGAAGTCGGGCGCGAGCTCGCCGGCGGCAACCCGGCGCCGCAGCTCGTCCAGCCCTCCGCGGCGGAAGAACGCGGGGCCTCGTTCCTCGCCCGACTCGCCGTAGAGGAATACCGGCGTCCCGGCGTCGCCGAGCCTGCGCGCGAGCTCGAGTGCGGTCTTGCGCGCGCGCGCCATGTCGCTCGGCCGGATCGGCACGACCGGGACGACGTCTGCCACGCCGACGCGCGGGTGAGCCCCCTCATGTGTGCGCAGGTCGATGCGGTCGCGCGCGCACGCGACCCCGGCGACCAGCGCCCCGAGAAGCTCGGGCTCGGCCCCAACGAGGGTGAACACCGAGCGGTTGTGATCCACATCCGAGTGCACGTCGAGCAATCGCGCGGGCCCGGCGAGCGCGGCCGCGATGGCGTCGATCGTCGTCTGGTCGCGCCCTTCCGAGAAGTTCGGTACCGACTCCAGGGGCAGTTCCACGCGCCTTACTCTAGGAGCCGTGAAGACGTACTACGACGCTCGGGCCTGCGAGTACGACGAGTGGTACGAAGGACTCGGGCGCTTCGACGGGCTCGACAGGCCGCAGTGGGACGAGGACGTACGCGAGCTCGAGCGGGTCGTCTCGGCGTTGCCGCCGCTGCGTACGCTCGACGTGGCCTGCGGGACCGGCTTCCTCACGCGGCACCTTCGGGGAGAAGTTGTCGGTCTCGACCAGAGCGAGTCGATGCTCGCGATCGCCGCGGAGCGTGTCCCGGAAGCGGAGTTCGTCCAGGCCGATGCCCTCGCCCTTCCCGTCGAGGACGGCTCGTTCGACCGGGTCTTCACCGGGCACTTCTATGGTCATCTGGAGCCCCGCGTCCGCGAGGCCTTCCTGCTGGAGGCGCGGCGCGTCGCGGGGGAGCTCGTCGTCGTGGACTCGGCCGTGCGACCCGATCGGCGGGACGAGGAGCGGCAGGAGCGCGTCCTCAACGACGGCTCGCGTTGGGAGGTCTACAAGCGTTACTTCAGGGGTGCGGGGCTCGCCGCGGAGCTCGGCGGCGGCGAGGTGCTGCACGAGGGCCGCTGGTTCGTCGTCGTCCGCTCGCGGTGACGCGGCGCCGCTCGTCGTACCGCTCGATCGCTTCGCTCCAGCGCGACAACCGGGTATGCCGCGAATGCGTCGAGGCCGGGTACCCGCTCGAGTCGATGCCGGTCGTCTCGCCTTACACCGGCCAGCGCGCCTACATGTTCGGGCAGGCGCCCGGCATCGTCGAGGGGCAGGAGCGTCGGCCCTGGCGCGGCCGAGCCGGGAAGACGCTGCGGCGCTGGCTTGCGATGGACGAGGACACGTTCTACGCGACGTTCCACTGCGCATCGGTCACGCGCTGCTATCCGGGCCGCCCCGCGTCGGGCCGCGGTGACCGCACGCCGACCCCGCGCGAGCAGGAGCTCTGCTCGTTTTGGCGCGGTTGGGAGCTCCGGCTCCTACAGCCGCGGCTCGTCGTCCCGGTCGGCGGGCTGGCGATCAAACGGCTGCTCGGGATGAGCGGCCTCGCGTCGTGCATCGGCCGCCGCTACGAACTCGACGACGGCGCGGCGGCGATCCCGCTGCCCCACCCTTCCGGCGCGAGCGCCTGGCTGAACTCGCCTGCGAATCGCACCCTCGTGGAGGGCGCGGTCGACCTCATCCGCGCCGAGCTGACCCGCCTCGACGGGGGCTAGAGTTCCAGGGTGGACGGCCAGTCGAGCACGCCGTATCGCCGCACCTTCATCCGGCTGCTCGGCTTCCTGCGCCCGTACAAGCTCTCGATGGCGATCTCGACCGTCCTCGCGGTCGCCTCGCAGGCTGCGGCGCTCCTGATCGTCTACCTGACGGGAAACGTCGTGAACGTCGTCCGGCAGGGGCACCGGCACGAGCTCGTCCCACTCGTTGCCGCGGTGCTCGGAGTCGGCGCGATCCGTGCGCTGACGATGATGGGTCGGAGGCTGATCGCGGGCCGGCAGGCACTCGCCGTCGAGATGGACATGCGAACGGCCCTGTACGCACGCCTGGTGCGCCTCTCGTTCTCGTTCTACGACCGCCACCAGACCGGCCAGCTGATGTCGCGCGCCACGGTCGACCTGCAGTCCGTGCGGTTCTTCCTCGGCTACGGGCTGATCTTCTTCTTCCAGCACATCTTCACGATCGTCGGCGTGACGATCGTCATGTTCTTCGTGAGCGTGAAGCTCTCGCTCGTCGCGCTCGCGATCCTCCCCCTGCTGATCGCGTTCGCGTACCGCTACAGCCACATCGCGCATCCGCTGCTCCGAGACGTGCAGCAGAAGATGGCCGACGTCGCCACCGTCGCCGAGGAGAACATCGTCGGCGTCCACGTCGTCAAGGCGTTCGCCCAGGAACAGGCCGAGCAGGACAAGTTCGAGGCCCGGTCCGAGGCGGTCTTCGACCTCAGCGTGAAGGCGAACCGGCAGCGCGCGTTCTACGTGCCGCTGATGTCGTTCCTGCCGATGTTCGCGCAGGCGGCCGTGCTGCTCGTGGGCGGGCGCATGGTCGTGCACGGCCAGCTCGGGCTCGCGAACTTCGTCCGTTTCTCGCTCTACGTGACCATGCTCGTCATACCGCTGCGCCAGCTCGGGATGTGGATCGGGCAGGCGCAGCGCGCGACCGCGTCCGGCGAGCGAATCTTCCAGGTGATCGACGAGCCGGAAGAGGTTGCGGATGTGCCCGACGCGCGCGAGCTTCCCGAGGGCGACGGGCTCGTACGCTACGAGGGCGTCTCGTTCGAGT
>JBDTZN010000048.1:0-14890 GCA_040005095.1 Thermoleophilia bacterium
CCAGTCGCAGCCGCGAGGATAGTCATGGTCGGCTATGAGGTGCGTGGTGCTAGCGTTGGGCACGAGCCGATCTTGTCGACCAGTATCGGATTGGGCTGTTGGGTCGTCTGGGCGGTTCGAGGCCAGTAGCTGTAGGAGTTGAGCGGATGCTGGCTAGCCCATTCGGCTGGTCCGTTTTGGCCGGAATGGGCTGTTGCCCGCCTGTCGCGCGCGCGTCGTCTTTCCCGCAAAACGCGACAGTTTGGAAGCAGTGCACGCGGTCGGCGTGAGCTTCCAGACGCGATTCGAGCGAGTCGAGATCCCGGTGTAGACGACCGCGCTCTGTCAGAGAGCGGCTAGCAGGAGTGCTCGCGATCGTCGCCCGGGGCGCAAACCCGCACGTGAAGGGAGCGAGAGAGCCCGAGCCCGACGACCTCGGCCACGCGCTCCTTCACCTTGGGGGTGATCTTCACGGCGGGCATGTTGCACGGTTTACCTGCATAGGACGAATCCGCGCAAACCCTTGAGCACTCAGGGTTCTCGGCGACGGCTGTGCACATTTGCATAGCGTGCATAGGCTGCACGACGGAGCACGCACGTAGGCCTCTTCACGGGTTGGGCGCTGCTCGCCCCTGGACGGTCGCAGCGCCTCGTTAGCGACGGGGCCTCTCCCCTTCGGTTATCGCCCTCGTCGCCTCATGAGCAACAGCACGATGACTACGAGGATCACGATGATGAGGATGGGTATACCGACCGTGACCGTGACAGCGAGCATGTTTTTCCTCCCTCCATCGCCGGGCTGCTCGATTCAAGAGTCTACGGCGTTTTCGCCAATCGAATCGCCAAAACCCTCCTAGGAAGGCACCTGCCTGTCGAGCGTCAGCAGGCCGGCAAGTCGCATCTCGCGTTCTGCATGTCGCGATCTGGCGGAACTGCGACAACTAGACAGCCTTCGCCCCCCGTACAAGAATGGCGGCATAGTCATGTCGGGGGCGCGGCGGGCAGTTCCCTCTGCGCCCTCGAACGAGGGAAGGGGGAGAAGTGAAATCGAAATGGGTCTGGGTTCTTCTCGTTGGTCTCCTGGGTGCCGCCGTGTACGCCGGAACTGTCCTGGCAACGCCGCCGTCTGGGCTGACGAATGTCCCCTTGGCGCGTGGGACAGACCTGTCAAACGGGACGATCCCGCTTCAAGTCGGAACGGACGTAGCCATGGCGCAGATCACGGTCGTCCCGGGCGGCTCCTCTGGCTGGCACTCCCATCCGGGAGGAGCGATCATCATCGTCAAGCAGGGCGCGCTCACCGTTTACCGAGCGATCGGTAGCCAGTGCCAGACCGCCACGTACAGCGCGGGGCAGGCATTCATCGAGCGACCCGGCGAGGTGGACCAGGTCGTCAACACGGGTACGGTTTCATACATCCTTCTCGTCACCTTCCCGCGTGTGCCTCAGGGCGAGTCCGCGCGAATCGACGAGCCGGACCCCGGCACGTGCCCGGGTCTCTGACGACCCCGACCGAGCGCCGAGGCTCGCAGCCAGCCGCGACCTGATCCAGCCTGGGAGGCACGGAGCGGCGGCGGGCTTCACGGCTCGCCGCCGCTCACCCTCTGCCTCATGTGCAGAAGGCAGAGCTTGTCGCCTTTTGCGGGAAAAGCGACGCAAGCCGGGAGTTCCCGACTCGGGTCTCGCTGGGGGCGCAGTGCCGGCACCGGGTTAAAATCCTGCCCCCGCTACTCCAAAGGCTCTCATTTTGCGGGCCTTTTCCGTGCGAGCCGCTAGCGGAGGCGGACGCGGGACGCGCGACTTGAGAGCCGAAGTACGAAACGCTCGAGACGGCAACGGTCCGTTGGTAGCGGCGAGCCGCCAGCGACGAGGCTCAAGCGGTCGCCTCCGGCTGGGGGCCTTGTGTGGACATATGCGCCTGGCTTCGCCGGACGTATAACTCCCGCATGTCCGTGAACGCCGGCGAGCGGCGGATCGTCTCTGTGCTGGTCGCCGACGTCGCCGGCTCGACGTCGATTGCCGAGAAGCTCGGCCCGGAGCGGTCGAAGTTCCTTTTCGACGACGTCGTGCGGCTGATGCGCGAGGAGGTCGAGCGCTTCGGCGGTACGGTCGCGCAGCTGACCGGCGACGGCATCTTGGCCCTCTTCGGCGCGCCTATCGCGCACGAGGACGACTCCGAGCGCGCCGTCCGCGCCGCAGTCGCGATCCGCGAAGCGCTCGAGGCCTACGCCGCGGAAGTCGCGCCTGCCTACGGCCTCGAGCTGCGTGCGCGCGTCGCCGTCAACACGGGCCCGGTCGTGGTTCCGGCCGGCGACGCGCCGCCGCACGTCCTCTACAACGCGCTCGGGGACACCGTCAACGTGGCCGCGCGCCTGCAAGCGCTTGGCGATCTCGTCGTGGGACCGGCGACGGCGCACCAGGTCGACGAGTTGTTCGAACTCGAGGAGCTTGGGGACGTGGAGCTGAAGGGAAAGAGCGAGACGGTCGCCGCCTTTCGCGTGGCCGGGATCCGCGCGCAAGCGGCCGCATACCCAGAACCGCCGCTGGTCGGACGCGAGGAGGAGCTTGCGGCGCTGACCGACGCCCTCCGCGGGCTGCTCGAGGGAAGGGGCGCGATCGTCTCCATCACCGGCGAGCCGGGGATCGGCAAGTCGCGCCTCGTCGCCGAGGTCGAGGAGCGCTTCGACGGGCGCGTGCGGTTTGTCGCCGGTCACGCCGTCTCCTACGCCGACACGATGGCCTACTGGCCGGTGCGCGAGCTGCTTCGCAGCTGGCTCGACCTGGGCGTGTCCGATCCCGAGGCGCGCGTCCGCCTGGAGCTTCGGGCGGAGCTCGCCCGCACGCTGGCCGACGAAGCAGACGAGGCCTATCCCTTCCTCGCCACCCTGCTCGGCTTGGCCCTCGAGCCGGAGCAGGAGCAGCGGATGCGCGACTTCGCGCGCGACGCTGTCCAGAGCCAGACGTTCGACTGGCTCTACCAGCTCGTCTGCACGCTGGCAGCCGAGCGCCCGCTGTGTCTGGTGCTCGAGGATCTCCACTGGTCGGACGAGGCCACGCTCTCGCTGCTCGACGAGCTGCTTCCCGCGGCCGAGCAGGCCGCGGTCGCCTTCCTGCTTATCCATCGCAGCGACCCGGGTCATCCGGCCTGGCAGCTCGTCGATCGCGCCCGCAGGCGCTTCCGGCGCCTGTTCTGCGAGCTCGGGCTGGAGCCGCTTCCGGACGCGGACGCGCACGCGCTTGCAGAAGCGGACGCTGGAGGGAAGCTGCCGGAGGACCTCGCGCAGCTCCTCGCCGAGCGGGCGGGCGGAAACCCGTATTTCGTCGGGGAGGCAATTCGCGATCTGCGCGAGCGGGGCGTGCTCGAGCGGGAGAACGGCCGCGTCGTGCTCGTCGGCGAGGCCTCGATCCCGGCCGCGCTCCAGGAGGCGTTGCAGGCGCGGCTTGACCGGCTCGACGGCGAGGCGCGCGAACTGGTCACGACCGCCGCTGTGATCGGGCGTTCCTTCGGCCTGCCTCTGCTCGAGCGGCTCCTTCCCCGGGCGCGACTGCTGCCGACCCTCTCCGAGCTCCAGTGGCTCCAGCTTGTGGTCGAGGAGCGGAGCGGAGTCGCGCCCGAGTACCGTTTCGTGCACGGGCTCGTGCAGGAGGTCGCCTACGGCACGCTCGTCGAAGCGCGTCGGCGCGAGCTCCACCTGCGGGTGGGCGAGGCACTCCTGGAGCTCCACCGCGACTCGCCCGCGGAGGTGTACGGGCTGCTCGCCTACCACTTCGCCGAGGCGGACGAGCCCGAGCGCGCGGTCGAGTACCTGCTGAAGGCGGGCAACGCGGCTCGGGCGGTCTACGCAGAGGACGAGGCGATCAGGCTCTACCGGCGCGCGCTCGGCTTCATGGAGCGGACCGGGGACGAGGCTTCTGGCCGCGAGATCCTGCTCAAGATCGCGCTCACCCACCACCTGGCCTTCGACTACCGCGCCGCCAACGAGGCGTTCGGCGAGGCATTCGCCCGACCTGCGCCCACGCATACCCGTCTCGAGCCGAGCGAGCGGCTCACGTGGGCGACGGGGACACCCTGGCCCCATGAAGAGGTGGCACCTGGCCTCGCTGGGAGCGACATCGCGGACTGGGTCAGGCGCAATCTCTTCCGCGGTCTGGTCGCGATCGGATTTGACTTCGACATCCGGCCCGATCTCGCCGAGCGCTTCACCGTCTCGGACGACGGGCGCTTGTACCGCTTCACGCTTCGCCGCGACGCCCTCTGGAGCGACGGCGCGCCGGTCACGGCGGACGACTTTGCCTTCACCTTCGGCCAGATGGCCGAGGACGAAGTGGAATCCGCGTTCTGGCTTGACGGCGTGAGCTCGACTGCCGTCGACGAGCGCACGCTCGAGATCCAGCTCGACGAGCCGCGAAACCACTTCCTGTATCTGCTCGGCCAGCCGGATCTGTTCGCGTGGCCGCGACACGTGTACGAGCGGCGGGGGCGAGGCTGGTACAGAGACCTCCCCCTCGTCGGCAGCGGTCCGTTCGTGCTCACGCACCGCGAGGCGAGCCGCCTCGTGATCGTCTCCGCCCGTACCTGGTACGGGGCGCGCGGAAACGCCGACGAGGTGACGATCGAGCGCGCCTCGCCTGAGGAGGCCGGCGACCGGTGGCGAAGCGGCCAGTTTGACCTCTTTTACGAGGGGCTTGCCGCGCTCGCGGGCGTCGCCGCGGACGATGAGACGGTCGTGCAGCGGGCCCCCGGCGGGCCCACGCACTACCTCGGCTTCGACGCGAGACGGTCCCCACTCGACGACGCCCGTGTCCGCCGGGCCCTCGCACATGCCATCGACCGGCGGGGGCTGGCGCAGGTCACAGGAGGGACCGCGGCCGCCACGGGCGGCCTCCTCCCGCCAGCTATGCCGGGGCACTCGCACCGCGTCGCCCCGGCGTTCGAACCGCATCGCGCCCGTGCCCTGCTCGGAGAGGCGGGCTACCCCGACGGACGGGGTCTCGGCGAGATCGTGCTGGCGCATCTCGGGATCTATGCGGAGGCGGCGTCCGTCATCGCCGCCCAACTCGCGGCCGTCGGCGTTCGCGTTCGACGTCTACCCGCCCACTCAGTTGCCGAGCTGCAGGCCGCGATCGAGGAGCGCGTCCATGCCCACATCTCGGGCGCGAATTACGTGCTTCAGGATCCAGGCGGCGGCCTACTCGAGCCGTTCCTCCGCTTGGGCCCGTGGCTGTACCGCGACGAGCAGCTCGAGCAGCTGCTCGCAAGAGCCGCCGCGCTGCGCGACCAGGACGAGCGCCTGCGCACGTACCGCGAGTTCGAGCGGATCTGGATCGGCGAGCAAGCGGCCGTGGTGCCGCTTGCGTATCACGACCGCCTGTTGTACCGGCGCCCGTGGGTCACGGGGATGTGGGCGAACGCGATCGCGAGGTCTACGTTCGCCGAGGCAGTCGTCAGCCGTCCTCATTCCGCTCCCAGACGAGGCCTGACGACTCGGAGCGCATGATGGCTGCCACACTCGCGTCGCGGACAACGGGGCGGGACGCCGGCTCCCGACTTAACTAGCCCCGATCGCCGTCGTCGCCGAGCCGCAAGCTCTCTGCAAGCAATGCATTGCCGTCAGCGGCGGATCCGGCACCGACACCGCGACCGACTTCAATGCTGCCGAAGGAGACGCCCAAGACGGCACCATCCCGTAGCCGCGCTCGGTTCGCAGCGGGGCGGCTCGACGTGCGCGAATGGGCGAGTTAAGGTCGACCTGCGGCACACGAGGCGTCTATCCACTCGGCCGAGGCGCACGAACAGGAGCAGCTGAGTGCGATGGCGACCCAACCTCGCTGGTTTGGCGAACACTTACCCGCGTGTCGCGGTCCGGCTCTTCTGCGACAACCAAATCGCGTCCTCCCCAACGGGCAGGACATGCGCGCGAACACACAGCCGGTGGACAGGCCTTCGACCGGGGGACGGTAGCCCGTTCGCACTGCGGCGGGCGTTCAGTCCTCGAGTTGCTCCACCCGCGCTCTCGTGTCGGCACGAGCTAGGTAGTCGTCGAGCAGCCGCGCCGCCTCGGCCTCGTGTCCCTCAAGCAGATGTCGATACCTGTCGGTCATGTAGCTCGACGAGTGGCCGACGTAATCGCCGATGCGCTCAAGGCTGAGCCCGGCGTCGAACATGAGGCTGACGAACGTGTGCCGGCACTCGTGCAACCCGATACGCCTCAGTAGCTCGAGCCCCTTCTCCTTCCGATCAGCGTTCGCGGTATGCCACGCGTTCGCCGCCCGCTTCCGGATGTGCGACGGCGTGAACGGTCGGTCGGCACGCGAGCCGAATACGAAGTCCCCGCCGTCGCGGCTGGAAAGCGCTTTATGCGCCGTCAGATAGTCCCGAAGCGTGCCAGTGATCGGGACGCGGCGCGTGCCCTTCCAACTCTTCGGTTCGATCGGGCCCTCCTTGGCGTCCCAGCCTCGCTCGACACAGATGACACCGGAGGCGAGATCGACATCGTCCCAGCGGAGCGCCTGCAGTTCGCCGAGGCGAAGTCCGCCGTAGAAGGCGGTTGCCCACAACGCCCTGTCCTGCTCCGGGAGCGCGGCGAGGAGCATCGCCGCCTCGTCGGCGGCCGCCACCCGGTCGCGGCGGCCGAGATCGGTCGGTAGCCGTAGGTTCGACGTCGGGTTGACCATGATCTCGTCGCGCTCGATGGCGTGCCGGTAGATCGCCCTCACTGGCATCAGCACGTTCCTAACCTTGCTCGCGGAGAGGCCTCGCCCGAGAAGCTGGTCGACGAGCGCCTGCAAATCGCCGCGACGCACGTCCGCGAGCCGGAGGCCGCCGAGCTCGGGCAGCACGTAGTTGCGCAGGTCGGCCTCGTAGCCGCGCAGCACGGAAGGCTTGTAGCGCCTGCCGGAGCGAGTGAGGATCACGGGCGGATCCGCCTCGGCCCCAACCTGCCACGCCTCAGCGGCCTCGCGCAGCGTCTTCCGGGTCGTCGGCGCCAGCCTTCCGCGGTTGAGCTGGCTAAGCGCGTCTGAGCGCCACGACTTCGCCGCCGCGGGCGTCGGAAACGTCTTGCGGACCTTCGCGCCGCTGCGGCGGTCGAACACCCAGGCCTCGAACGACGGGCGACAGCCGTCCTTCCGGCCGGCGCTGCAGTCACCGCCCGAGAGAGACAGGCACGACCGCGAGTGTCGAATGCGGATCCCGGGGTGGTTTCGCTTGGTCTGCATCGGAGCTGCGCGTCTTAGGTCCTCGGTCTCACATTACGCGGCGATCGACTGGCGCGCAAGATGGCGCGCAGCGGTGCAAACACGGATGGTTGAGCGTAAGTCGCCTAGTTTTGCAAGCCGGAGGTCACCGGTTCGATCCCGGTACGCTCCATCAGGGAACCCGCTGGAAACAGCGGGTTTTCACTTTCTCGGATGTTTGCAATGTGTCGCGCACGCTCAGCTATGGAACGGTTTTGGAACGGTGGCGACGCGAGGACGCTTCTCCGCGTGCGCCTGCGCCACGCTGCGACGACGCGGCAGCGCAGGGCGGGCGACGGTGGTCGTCTCGACCCTTTCGGGGACTTAGAACGGCTTAGGGGCTCGCCGTCTCGCCTTTTTCGCGAGTGACGGGAGCGGCCTCCCGGGGTCGCTTCCGTCCCGTCAGGTGCGCTCAAGTCTCCGGCGGGAGAGACCGGCTGCCCTTCGGCCAAAGGACTTCGGCGGTGGTCGGCGCCGACGTGATGATGCGGACGTTGCCCGCCTCAGCCTCACGGAGCATCGCCTGACACGCACTGAACTTGTTTTCCTCCTCGTTCAGCATCGCCACTCCTACGTCCCTGTGATCCGGTGGAACTCCAACAGCACTGAGCGCAACGGCTTCCACCAGAACACAAAGCAGGTGAGCGCTAACGTGCCGATCCAAGCAGGACTCGCGCCCACCACACGGCCTGCACGCCGAACGCGACGGTGAGCGCGATCCCGACCACGATCCCGAGCACCGCCAGGCGGATGCCATTCAAGCCACGCTCGACCTCAGTCGTCGTCGACCCCTGCGCCGTCACGCATGCCTCCCGCCAATCCTAGATCGAGTCGACCGAATCGAGCCCGCGGCCGGTGCTGAAGCCAGGGAGGCTCAGCCCGTGGCGGCGCTCACCAGCGGCTGGAGGATGTCGCGCTCGATCAGCGCCTCGAGGTGCGCTTGTACACGTGCGGGCACTTCGCCGCCTTCGACCAGCAGACCCAGCTCCATGTTCTTCGTGAAGGCGTACTCAGTCAGGTTGGCGCTCGAGACCAATAAGCGCTCCCGATCGGCGACGGCGCACTTCGCGTGAAGCGAGGCAGACTTCCCGTTTCCTACATCCGGACGAAGTCGCTGCGGCCACGTGTACAAACGCGCGTGCTCAGCCACCTCGCTCCCTAGTGCCTTCGACATCTCGAAAGTGACCTTGCCTCCGCTCTCGGCTTCGGACTCGACGACGACCGCCACGTCGCAACCACGCTCGGAGCACGCGATCAGCGCGGCAGCGACTTCGGGAACCTTGTAGACGGCGAAGCTCACGATGATCAGCCGCTCGTGCGCCATCGCGATCAGCTGTAGCAGCGCCTGATCCGTCCGACGGACCGGAACCGCGAACGTCTCCGGTCCTGTCCATACGACGCTGACGCGCTGTGCGCGGGCGGCACGCTCGCGCTCGCGCGCCGTTGCGACGGCGAGTGCAATGGCGGAGTTATCCAGGTGCGCGACATCCCGAGCCGCAAGAAGGAGGCGGACGTGCTCGCGCGACGCAACGGTAGGTCCAGCGGCGAGCACCGCCGCGTCGCCGCCCTCGCCGCGGAGTAGATGCTCGAGCGAGTCGAGGACACCATCGGGCAGCGACGACACCGCCTTCCCGATCGCCGCGACGACCGCTTCCGTCACGGCTTCGGCAGGTAAGCGATGTCCATGCCGGTAATCAACTCCGTAAGCGCGGCACGGTCGAGGTAGCGGTTGCCACGCTCGCAAGAAGTCTCCGGCGCGAAGAGGCAGGCGTGGCACGCGGCGCCGTGCAGCGTGACGCCTTCCACGTCAGGCTCGTGTTCCGCGCAGAGCGGATCCGACGCGCACAGCGCCGCATCAAGGCCGAGGGTGAATCGGAAAGTGATGCGCGTCCTCGACTCGGACGAGATTGTGCGGCTGCTCGACGCGTCGCCGGAGCGGTATCGGCCTTTGCTCGCGACGGCGGCGTTCGGCGGGCTGCGGTTGGCGGAGCTGCTCGGGCTCGTGTGGGCCGACGTCGACTTCGCGGCCGGGTTGCTGCACGTGCGGCGGCAGTTTGACCGGGAGCATCGGCGGGCGGAGTTGAAGACGGACCGTTCGGCTCGTTCGGTGATGCTGATCCCGGCGCTCGCGGCGACGCTGCGGGAGCATCGGCTCGCGTCGCGGTTCTCGGGTGATGATGATCCGGTGTTCGCGTCGCTGGCCGGGACGCCGTTCCCGTGGCGGAACGTGGAGCGGCGTGGGATGGACAAGGCGGTCGAGAATGCGAAGCTCGACGCGGTGCCGGGCAGGCGGCGGCCGACGCTGCATGACCTGCGTGACTCGTTCGCGAGCATGTTGATCGCGACCGGCCTGGACGTCGTGTTCGTGTCCAGGCAGCTCGGGCACGCTGACCCGACGGTGACGTTGCGGGTCTACGCGGACCTGTTCGATCGGGCTCGGCACGCGGACACGGCCCGGGCCGCGTTCGAGGCGTCGTATGGAACGATCTTGGAACGGTCAGGGTCTACCAGGTCGGGTTCGATGCGGACGACCGCGTTTGCGTAGCTTGTCCGGCCGGGTTTCCCTTCGAGTGGCGCCAGACGCTTGCGCAGGTTGTCGCGGCCGATGAAGCGGCGCACAGAACGAGCGTAACTCGCCAGCTGCCCGAGGCCCGCGGCTGGGCGACGCGGACGCACGTCGCCCGCCCCACTTGCTCGACCCCGCTCGAGGTCGTACGCTGATCTCGTGAAGATCCTCTATCTCGCCATCACCGGCGCGTCCGACCCGACTAGGGCGTCGATTCCGCTCCACATCGCGGCCAACGGCTCGGTGGAGGCAGGGCAGGAGTGCGCGGTCGTGCTCGCGGGCGACGCGACGGAGCTCGTCTCGCGCGGGACGGCCGAGCAAGTCGAAGGCGTCGGCGTCCCGCCTGTGAAGGAGCTCTTCCAGAAGCTCCTCGACCACCAGGTCCCTGTCTACGTCTGAAAGGGCTGCGCCGTCGCCCGTGGGGCGACCGACGCAGACCTCGAGTGGATCAAGGCGAGCTGGCTTACGCCGCCCGAGTTAGCCCGAATGACCGCTGACTACGACCGCATCGTCAGCATCTAGTCAAGCCCTCCTAGTTCGGGCCGGCAGTAGCCGGCGTGGCGTTTCGGTTCGGGAAGAGCGCCGAGCGGGCCACGCGTGCGACGAGCCTGTAGAGCGTCGCGGCCCGCTACGCTTTAGCTCGGGTTCTTCCGCGTGTGATTCTCGCGGCGCCGGCAGACGGCTGTGGGGCGCCAAAGCTCAGGTCGCCGCTCGCAACATGCCGATTTGCAGGCGGAACCGAATTAATGCGCCCCACACGCTTGCTCACGAAGGTTGAACGTAGTTCGCGGCCGTTCGGCTACGGCCGGCGCGCCGCGACTTACTCGGTCAGAGGGCTGTGCACGAACAGCCCGCTGAGCCCCTAGCGCTTAGCCAAGCAGCAACACTTTGGTCCGAAGATCGACGGTCGTCCCGTACGCGAGCGTGAATGTTCAGGTCATCCTGGCCCCGGTGCCCTCCGCGACGACGAGCGGTCGTCCCGTCCGGCGGACGCCTGAGCAATTGGCACGCTTTCGTCAAGGTCGCGGGCGCCGTCGTCCAGCCCGGGAAAGTACGTGCTTCACGATCCGAAGGAGCCGGCGAGTAGCCAGATCCAGGCGAGAAGCGCCGGCACTGACACCGCACCGATCCCCGTGCCGCGCTCGCCCGAATGAACGACCCGAAGACGGGATCAGCGGGTGATCTCGAAGCTGCTTGTGCCGAGAAGGGCGCCGTAGCGAGCCGCGGCGCGTGGACCGAAGCCGGGCCAGACGTACCAGCGGTAGAGCCCCGGAACGAGGCGCGTGGTCCGCCCGCCGTACTTCCAGCTTCGGCGGAGCAGGAAGCGGCTGCTGACTGGCCACGCGCTGAGGATCTTTTGAGTGCCGCGGAAGAGCTGGACGTTGTAGTACTGCGCGCCGCCGGTGGGGATCCAGGCAAGCCGTGGCGGAGCGGTCAGCCGTGCGCCTTCCGCCGGCGTGGTGAGCAGGAGACGCTGCGGCACCGCCGAGGCGACGACTCCCGCGGAGGCGTTCCCCGAGCGGTCCACGGCGACGATCACGTAGCGGTACTGCTGGCCGTTCGTCAGCCCCCGGTCGACGAATCCGGAGGTCGCGCCGGAGAAGGCCTGCACCGCCGGGTCGCGCGAGGTCGCGAGCGAGCGCGTGATCAGGACGTGATCGAAGTCCGCCGTCCTGGGATTCGTCCACTTGAGCGTCACCTTCGCGTCACTGGCCTTGGCCGTCAGGGAGGTGACGTCTTCCGGGGGCGTGCGGTCGACGAGCGTCGGCGGCGCTAGTGGCGGCGATCCGGGAGCCGCCTGTGGGCGGACGATCACGCGGGCCTGTCCGGAAGCGATGTTCCCGGCTGCGTCGCGCGCGGTGAAGGTGACGGTCGTGACGCCGATCGGGAACAGTTGGGGAGCGTCGTTTCCGACCGTCGGCGCGCGGTCGACGATGTCGGTGGCGCGTGCGGCGCGAAGGAAGGCGGCGATCGCAAGATCGCTAGCGGCGACGCCTTGATCGCTGGGCGCGGAGACGGCAATGTCGGAGGGAAGTACCAGATGCGGTGCGGTGGTGTCGATGACGGTGACGCTGAAGCTGGCCGTGCCGACGTTTCCGCGGCTGTCGCTCGCCGTGCAGGTGACAATCGTGCGACCGAGCGGGAAGATCCCGCTCGCCGGCGAGCAACGGACGATCGCGATCGGGCCGTCGAGGACGTCGACGGCGGTCGGTGTGGTGTACGAGACCGCGGAGCCGTCTGGCCCGTCGGCCTCCACGACGATGTCGGCCGGAACGTTGCTGAGCGTTGGCGGCGCGTCGTCGAGGATGACCGTGACGACAAAGCTCTGCTGCGCACGATTTCCGCTCCTGTCGCTCGCCGTGCAGGTGACGGTTGTGGAGCCGACCGGGAAGCGGGTTCCCGAAGCGGGAGCACACAGGGGCGTGATGGTGCCGTCGACGTTGTCGGTCGCGCTCACCGTGTACGAGACGGCCGACCCGGCGGGATCGGCCGTGCGGATCGAGATCCCTGACGGCACCGTCAACACGGGCGGCGTCGTGTCGACGAGGGTGACGGTGACGTTGAAGCTCGCCGACGCGCTGTTCCGGCGCGAGTCGGTGGCCGTGCAGGTGACGCCGGTGGTGCCGACGGGGAACGTGCTCCCGGACGCGGGCGCGCAGGTCGGCACGAGGGCGCCATCGACGTTGTCCGTCGCCGTCGCGACGTACGACACGGAGGTGCCGCCCGGATTGCCGGTTGTGACGGCGATGTCGGCGGGAACAGTCAGGACCGGCGGCGTCGTGTCGTTGACGACCACGGTGACGAGGAACGAGGCGCTGCCCGTGTTCCCGGCGGCGTCGGTGGCCGTGCAGGTGACCGTGGTCGTCCCGGCTGGGAAGATGCTGCCGGAGGGGCGATCGCAGGATGCCGCCACGCTTCCGTCCACGGTGTCCGTCGCCGTGGGTGCTGCGTAGGTAACGGCCGTGCCGGTGCCGCTGGTCGTCGTCGCCGTCAGGTTCGGCGAGACCGAGACAGTCGGCGGCGTCGTGTCCCGCACACTGACCGTGAACGACTTCGAGAACGGACCGCCGCTGCTCACGGTCGTGCACGTGACCGTGGTGTTGCCGAGCGGGAAGTGATCGCTGAGCGTGAACGTACCGCTGCCGGTGCCGCCGGAGGGATGGTCGCAGCTCACGACGAGCGGAGCGCCCGTTGCCGGATCGGACGCCTTGACCTGGAACGTCACGTCCGCGCCCGTCGCATCCTGAGCCTCCGCGGTGACGTCGTCGACCCGGATCGGCAGGGGCGCAGACGGCGCCGTGGCTACGAAGAGCAGCGCGCAGCCGCCGACGGCGAACAGCCATAAGAGGCGGCGTAGGCGCAGCAGCGTCACTGAACGCTCTGCATCAGAAGGAGGGTGAGCAGACCGATGAGGAGCAGCCCGGCCCCGAGAATGCCCGCGTCGAGCCAGTGCGCAAGCCGGAGCTGCACCAATCTTCGCGACCGCAAAATGGGCATCGGCACGAGGACGACGGTAAGGAGCATGACGGACAGGCCCAGAAGCCCCGCGAACCTCGCCGCTCCGACCCGCGTCGTGGGCGGCGTCGCCGACGCTAAGAGCGCGGGCGGCGCGACCGGCCCGGCTGCGGCGTGCATCAGCCTCACGTGCCGCGCGATTGGCCGAGCCGGCTTCCGAGCCGCGGGCCGCGGCCGCGCGTGGGACTGCGGTGCCGAACGCTGAGTCCGCTGTGAGGAAGTCGCGGTCGCCGACGAGGACGGTCCCGACCCTGCGACCACCGTCGGTGCGGGTGCCCGCTTCGCGGTGCGTCGCGGCGCGGGCGCGGGAGTCGGCTTCGGGGCGGGCGCAGGGGCGGATCTAGGTGCGGGCGCAGGAGCGGGTGCCCACGTCCGACTGGACTTGGGCAAAGGAGCAGGATCGGGCCGGGGCGGCGGCGGTGTGGGTGCCGTCGCCGCGGTCGTCGTCGGGTCCGGATCTGTTCGGGGAACGTCCGCGGCGGCGGCGCCGGCAGCGAGGGCGCCCGCGAGGAGTACTCCGCAACAGACCGCGCGAAGCAGCACCCGCCGGGCAGTCGTGCCTGCGACGACCCGCCGCGGCCGCGCGAGCTGAAGACCTACGCCACTAATGATGAACTCCACAACCCCAACTCCCCTGCGCCGCAGTGAACGACTGACTATAGGTCAGCAGGCGCGGAAAGTCGAGGACACCGTTTCCTTCGCGGACACGCCTGCGCCCGGCAGGCGTGTGTTCGCAGTCGAGGGCACCGGCTCCTTCGGATCAGGACTCGCCCGTTTCCTCGGGCAGCGCACGAGATCGCGTTCTTCGACCCGAGCGGGATCGACGGGCGAGGCGGGGCGCAGACACGGTCGAGCTGCTGCCTGGAATCGCTTACGAAGCCTCGAAGGCTCGAGGACGTTGCCGGTCAACGGGTGGCCGAAGACGAGGTCGAGCTCTCTTTGAAAGTCCGAGCCCTCGAAGTGCCTGCGGAGCTCACCCCCGAGCACGTCTACGAGACGTACGGCGCGGCTGGACCGGCGCGACTTCGGCGTCCCAAACTGAAGCTGTCGCAACTCCCGGTGTGGGTGGTAAGAAGTCCGGAGTATGCGCGCGCTGCCGGCTGGCACGGTCACCTTCCTCTTCACCGACATCGAGGGCTCGACCGGCCTGCTCTCCGGTAGCAGGAGGGCCGCCAGTCTCCCTCGGCGATCTCGTGGTGCTCGATATAGCTCGCGTCGAGATCGAGCGTCACCGTCTCACGCCCAAGGAGCGTGTTGACGCGAGCGAACAACTCCTCGAGCGCCGGTTGAGCTGACCGATATGGCCGAGACTGAAGCGGCGCAAGAACCGTGTGGGGTGTCAAAAATCCGTTCCGCCTGTAAATCAGGCCATTCGTAACCTCGGGTCCGAGTTTTGGCACCTCACACGTCGTATGGAACGATTCTGGAACGGTCAGGGTCTAGCCACGTGCCGCCGCCTGTTCCCCTCGCGAAGGTGAAACGGCTCGGCTAGGCGGAATCGGCTACTGACGGCGGCAGGCGGCGCACGGCGCGCTCAGTTTGCAAGCCGGAGGTCGCCGGTTCGATCCCGGCACGCTCCATCGTCCGCCGCGT
>JBDTZN010000140.1:0-4369 GCA_040005095.1 Thermoleophilia bacterium
GTCGTCGTCACGACCGGCTTCTTCGTCCCTACGTGGATGATCCGCGGCTCGGCGCGATACGACGAGTACCAGACGTTGTCGTAGAGCAGCTTCCCGTTCGCGTCGAACACGCGGCGTCGGACGCTCGTCGACCGTGCGGGCTCGCCCGAGTCTTCGAGGTACTGGTTGCCCTGCTCGAGCGTCGGCTCGGGCACCCGCTTGATCGGCGGCGGCGAGCCGTCTTTGAGCGGCGCCGTCTCCGACTCGACGCGGCGGCCGAGCGGCTGTCCGTAGAGCGCGACGATCAGCGACGACGAGCCGACGTACGTGCGCAGAAGCATCCAGTTCGGGCTGTCGTTCACGAACTTCAGATCGGTGTCGGGATAGTTGACCGTCGCGTCGCGACCGAGCGGGTAGTGGCTGATGTAGAGCGCGTGATTCGTGCGCGCCGTGATGTCGAGCCCGGCCTCGTACGCGGCGTTGAAGACGGTCGTCGAGACCTGGCAGATGCCCCCGCCGAGCCCGGTCTGCAGCTCGCCGTTGATGATCACCGGCGCCTCGAGGAAGCCCTTCGCAGCCGTCCGCTCGCCGGTCGTCCCGTTGAACGAGAACGTCGCTCCCGGCTTGATCAGCATCCCGTCGATCAGGTGGGCGACGAGCTGGACGTTGTGGATGCGGTTCGCCACACCGCCGTAGAAGGTCTCGTACGCGGCGATCCGCCGCGTGATCTTCAGCGCCTTGGCGTCGGCGGTCGTCCGTTTCGCGGGCGTCGTTTGGACGGCGACCCTCCCCACCCGGACCGTGGGCGACAACGCCGCGGCGAGCAGCGAGCTGACCGTCTTGCGGACGTCCACCGCGTAGCCCGGCTTGTCCGGAACGACCACGACCGCGCCGTCCTTCGTCTCCTGCCAGCCCGCGTCCACCGGCGCCCGGTCGACGGTGTGGCGCAGGCGCCCGAAGTACGTGTCGGCGCCGTCGCCGCCGATTCGCAGCGAGCTCCGGCCGCCGTGCGGGAGGTCGAGCAGCTGGGCCACCCGCCAGCGCGCGAGCCGCCAGCGCGTCGGGCCGAGCGTCAACCGGACGGGCGCCGAGAGGGCAGTTCGCGTCTCGACGACGGCAGGCTGAAGGTCGGAGTCCGTCAGGCGCGGCGAGCGCACGCGCACGGGTAGCGCGACCGGCGCGCGCGAGAACGCCGCGAGCGAGCGCACGATCGTCGTCGCGGCGGCCGGACGAACGAGCTTCCGCCCCGCCTTACCCGGCACGACGACCGGCTTCAGCCCGCGCAGCTTGAGAGCGGGCTCGCGCTCGGGCTGGTCAATCGCGTGCCCGAACTGCGTGAGCTCGTACTGGAGCGCGGGGTCATAGACACGCGTCGGGGGTGCCACGTCGGAGCCGAAGAACCGCACCTCGATGCGGCGGAAGCCGCGGAGCGGACCGAGCCCCCCGCCTTCGCGTTCCGCGGCGGCGACCGCGCCGCGCCAATCGACCTCGACGCCGAGCTGCTTCGGCCTCAGGCGCCATGTGCGGCCGGCCGCAGTGAACGCCACCGGGACGTTTTCCAGCGACTTCGAGCGTGCCTCCAGCAGCGCCTGGGCCTCGGACCGGGTCAGCCCGCCGACGTCGACGCCTGCGATGCTCACACCTGACGCGAGCTTCTCCTCAGAGCCGGCAAAAGCGAGCCCGACGAGGAGCCCGATCGCAATGAGGATCGCGGCGATCGTCAGCGGACGCAGGCGCAGGCCGCCCCGCTTCCGGCGCCTCCGCCGAGCCGGGACCGTGCGGTAGCGGGAGTGGCGAGGCACGGCTCAACTCTAGCGCCGGTCGCTTAGCGCGGAATGAAAATTTCTTTGGCGATCACGAGGCGCTGGATCTGGCTCGTGCCCTCGTAGATCTGGAACAGCTTGGCGTCGCGCATGAGCTTCTCGACCGGGTACTCCTTCATGTAGCCGTACCCGCCGAAGACCTGGACAGCGTCGGTCGTGACCTTCATCGCCGTGTCCGCGGCGAAGCGCTTCGCGAAGGAGGACTGGAGCGTCGCGCGCTCGCCCTGATCGTGGAGCCAGGCGGCCTGCCACACGAGGAGGCGCGCGGCCTCGATCTCCGTGGCCATGTCCGCGATCATGAAGCTGACGCCCTGGTGCATCGCGATCGGAACGTCGAACGTGACGCGCTGCTTCGCGTACTCGACGGCGAGCTCGTAGGCCGCCTGGGCGACCCCGACGGCGCCGGCCGCGGTGCCCGGACGCGTGAAGTCGAGCGTCTTCATCGCGATCTTGAAGCCGTCGCCCTCCTCCCCGATCCGGTTCTCGGCCGGGATGACAGCATCGGCCATGGCGAAGGCGGATGTGTCGGTCGAGCGCTGGCCCATCTTGTCCAGGTGCTGCTCGAGCCGGACGCCCGGAGTGTCCATCGAGACGATGAAGGCCGAGATCCCCTTGTGCCCCTTCGACGGGTCGGTCTTGGCGAAGACGACCGTCCAAGCGGCGTGGCCGGCATTCGTGATGAACGTCTTCGACCCGTTGAGGACGTACTCGTCACCGCGCCGTTCCGCCGTCGTCTTCAGCTTCGCGACGTCCGAGCCGGCCTCTGGCTCCGAGAGTCCGAACGAGCACAGGATCGGCTCTTCGAGGAGCGGCGGCAGCCACTTCGCCTTCTGATCGTCGGTGCCGGCGAGGATCACAGGGCCGGACCCGAGGCTGTTTGCGCCGATCGCGGTGCCGATGCCCGAGCAGCCCCAGTTCGTCTCCTCGCCGATGAGGATCCCCTCGAAGGTCGAGAGCTCGAGGCCGCCGTACTCCGCCGGGATGTGCAGGTTCATCAGGCCGAGCTCGTGCGCCTTCGCGATCACGTCGGCGGGATGCGTCGAGTGCTCGTCGTACTCGGCCGCCTTGGGACGGATCTCCTTCTCGGCGAAGTCGCGGGCGAGCGCGCGGAGCTCGCGCTGCTCGTCCGTGAGCGCGAAACAGACTCCGGTCGCGCTCGACTGCTCGATTGTGGCCATTTTCGGTCGCTCCTGGACGTTGATTGACTTGTCAGTCAACTGTAGCGCGGTAGCGCAGAACGCGCTCGACGTGCACGTCCAGCTCGCCGGCGCGCGCGAGCGACTCGAGCGCGCGGATCGCGCGCGGCGCGTGCGCGGGACTCGTGACGAGGAGCAGGTCCGCCCCGGCGCGGACGGCCTGTGGCGCCCACCGCTCGATCGGCGCGGCTCGAATGATCGAGAGCGAGTCGGTGATCGCCACTCCCTCGAAGCCGAGCGAGCGGAGCAGGCGGTAGGTCTTTGGCTCGAGCGACGCCCGGAAGCGGCCGAGCGACGGGTAGAACGCGTGCCCGACCATCACGCAGGGAACTCCCGCCCGGATCGCGGCGCGGAACGGGACGAGGTCGCGCGGGCGAAGGCGCGCGGACACGTGCGGGCGGAGGTCGGTCGAGGTCGCGGCCGAGCCGAGCCCGGGAAAGTGCTTCACGCAGGCGGCGCGCCCGAGCCCGCGCGCGAAGGCGACGCCGTACTCCGGGCGGCGGAACTGCCGCAAGCCGAGCGGGCCGTCGGCCGTGTCGAGCACCGGCGCAAAGTCGACCTGCACACCCTTGCGGCGCAGCGCCGTCGCGGTCGCCCGTCCCGACGCGAACGCCTCCTGGACGCTTCGGACACGGCCCGGGGCCAGGCGCGGGGGCAGGTCTGAAAACGCCTTGACCTGTCCTCCTTCCTGATCGGCGAACGTGATCCCGGCGGCGCCGTAGAACACTCGCGGCTCCTGGGTCGTCACGACAAGGAGCGCCGCCTTCTGGTGCGGCGACAGCGCCGCGAGCGTCGCGGCGGTGAGCAGTGCGGCGATGCTCAACCCATCCTTAGACTAAGCGCGATGGATTTCTCCCTGAACGACGAGCAGCGCCTCCTCCAGGAGACGGTCCGCACCTTCGTCGACGAGCGCGTGCTGCCGAACGCGATCGAGAACGACATCAACCACCACCTCGACCTGGGCGCGATCGAGGGCATGGCCGAGCTCGGGATCCTCGGCATCGTCATCCCCGAGGAATACGGCGGCGCGGGCCTCGACTACGTCTGCGAGGCGCTCGCGTGCGAGGAGATCGAGCGCGGCGAAGCGGCCTTCCGGACGCTCATCTCCGTCCACGTCGGCCTGAACTCGCTCTCGCTGCTCAAGTACGCGACCGAGGAGCAGAAGCAGCGCTGGCTGACGCCCCAGGCGCGCGGCGAGAAGATCGCGTGCTTCGGGCTCACCGAGCCGGCCGCGGGGTCGGACGTAGCGTCGATGAAGACGACGGCGCGGCGCGAGGGCGACGTCTACGTCCTGAACGGCTCGAAGAACTGGATCTCGTACGCGACGGTCGCCGACCACGCGCTCGTCTTCGCGAAGACGGATCCGTCGGC
>JBDTZN010000141.1:0-4367 GCA_040005095.1 Thermoleophilia bacterium
CTCTAGTCGACGCGCTTGAACACGAGCACGCCGTCCTGCTCGAACACGAGTCGCCAGGACGGATTCCGGCGCAGCCACGAGAGTTGGACGGCCGTCGGCAGGTAGGCGATCCGGTCCGCGTAGCCGGGCTGGGTCTCGTCGGCGGCGATCCAGTCGGCGTCTTCGAGGAATGGGAAGCTCAGCACGCGCCGACGGGCCGAAAGGTGTCCGCCGAGCGAGTTCGTCGCAGCGACGGCTGCGCCGGACGGAATCAGCCGGAGCGCGCGCGCCGCGATCTCGTCGTGCCGGCTCACGGAGGCCGCGCGCGCTTGGTAGTCCTCGCCCCCCGGCAGCATGCTCCAGAGCGGGATCGCACCCAGGCGGTAGTTGGCGAGGAGGGCGAGGGCGACAAGCGCGGTCGCGACCGGGAGGGCTGCGCCCGGCCGGCGTCGTGTCAGCCGCGCCGTGGCGAGAACGGCCGCAACGACGAGCGGCGGAATCTCGCCGGCCGTGTAGTGGAAGTGGATCGAGCGCTGCGGCGGCGTCGCCGAGAGCAGGTTGAGCACGAGCTCGGGCAGGGCGGCGGCAGCCGCGATGGGTGCGAGGAGGAAGAGCCCTCCGAGCGGGAGCAGCAGTTGCAGGAGGTAGTGGGTTCCGCTGTGGTCGAACGCCGTAGCGAACAAGGATCCGGGATCGTGCACGGCCGTTCGCAGTACGCCGCCGGGCGAGCCGCCGACCTCGCTGTAGCGCGAGTAGAAGCTCGATGCCACGCCGTCGTTGAAGTGCGGCATGACCACGCGGACCGCGAGCACAGTCCAGGCGAATCCGGCCGCGGCAACCGCAGTGCCGGCCAGCCGCCGGCGGCGCGACACTGCGTACCAGAGGCCGAATCCGGCGAGCACGAGCGGGATCTCCTCCTTGGTCGCGGCCGCGAGGAGCGCCGAGGCTGCGAAGGCGACGAGCCGGTCTTCGTCGAGGAACCAGAATGCCCAGAGCAGGAGCGGGCAGGCGAGCGCGACCGGGTGGAACTCATTCAGCGTCAGCCACTGCACCGCCGGCAGGAGCAGGTACGCCAGGGCAAAGCCGAGCGCGGCGCGCTGGTCGCCGAGGTGCTTGCGGGCAAGCTTGAAGACCGGAATCGCACCGAGCGCAACCGCGATCGCCTGCACGGTGAGCAGCAGATCGGGGCTCGGCCAGAGCCACCAGAGCGGGGCGAACAGGGCGAGGATCGGGTCCACGTGCGCGCCCAGCCGGCTGAACTGCTCCCCGTGCAGATCGGTGACCGCGAGTGGGTGCCCGTGTGCGGTCGCCCACACCGCCTGCACCATGTTCCCGAGATCGAAGCGTCCGGTCTCGAAGGCGCGGTGGCGAAGCATCGACAGCGCGGCGAACCCGGCCGCGTAAGCCCCGACGGCGGTCCAGAGGAGGCTATGGACTCCGAGCCAGGACGAGGTAGCCGAGCGCGCCATGCTCGTGGCCGAGGAAGAGCCGATCGACCTGGAGAACCACGCGAAGGAGCGCCAGCGCGGGACGCTGGCGCTTGGTTGCGGTCGCGGCTCCGCGCCGGTCGATGTGTCGCTCATAGACGGTGCGATGGTAGAGCGCCGAGACCGGGAAGCCCCAGGCCACGCAGCGCTCGATGGTCAGGTCGGCGTCCTGGAAGGCCCCGAGTAGCGCCTCGCGCGTGTACCGGCGCACGTGGCCGGCCCAGCGGTCGCTCGCGGAGAACCAGGCCGGGTTCCGCGGGACGGAGGCTGCGACGAGTCCCTCGGGGAGCAGGACTCGCTGCGCCTCGCGGAGAGCCGCGACGTCGTCGTCTAAATGCTCGAGAACCTCACCCAGAATGACCGCGTCGAAGGTTCCGTCGGCGAACGGCAGCGCGGCTGCGTCTCCCTCGACGACCTCGCCGGTCGTGCGGCGGCGCAGCACGTCTACCGCCGCCGGCGAGGCCTCGACGCTCGTGACCGCGAAGCCGCGCGCCTCGAGGAGCCGCGAGAAGCTGCCCTGGCCCGCGCCCACGTTGAGCATGCGCGGCCCTGGCTGCGCCTCGGCGACGAGATCGAGCAGCAGCGACTCCCGCAATTCATGGCGAGGGCCGACGAAGTCCGGCGCCGTCCCCCACTCGTGCGCGTTCATCTCGCTCCGTCGACCGCCCGCTCGAGGACGGCGCGCCATCGCGGCGCCAGCACCTCCTCACTCGCGCGCTGCTGATACGTGTAGAGCCCTCCGCCGCTCAGGTGCTCAGCCAGCGCGGGGTCGTCCGCGAGCCGGCGCACCGCCGCCGCGAGCGCCGCCGGGTCGCCCGGAGGGACGAGCAGTGCGCTCTCCCCGTCGACGAGGAGCTCGCGCGCCGCGGGCGTGTCGGCCGTAACGACCGGCGTGCCGCACGCGAGCGCCTGGAAGACCTTGTTCGGGATCACCCGCGCGGTCTTGTCCGTCGTGCCGAAGATCCCGAGTGCGCAGCCCGCACGGTGGTATTCCGCGGCGAGCTCCTCGTACTCGACCCAGGGAATCCACTCGACGTTCTCCGGCCGGTCGTCGAGCGAGGCGTCGAGCTGACCGCTGCCGACGATCCTGAACGGGATCTCCGGCGCCAGCCGGGCCGCGTCGAGGATCGTCTCGATCCCGTGCAGCGGGATGAGCTTGCCGACGAAGAGCGCCGTGAAGCGGGCGGGCAGACTCCACCGCGGCTGAAAGACGCGCTCGTCCGCCCCCACGAAGCAGACATCCACCTTCGAGCGCGGGATCCCCGCGTGCTCCACGAAGAAGTCGGCGTGCGCCTCCGTGTCGGCGACGACGAGATCGGCCATACGGAACGCCTTCCGGTCGACGCCGCCGAGGACGCGCGCCGACATCGAGCCGCGGCGAAAGCGCGCGCGGTCCGCGACGAGTGTGTCTTCGAGCGACACGAGCGGGTTGAAGACGATCGGCCGGCCGAGCGCGGCGACCTTCGCCGCCGGCAGGTCGAAGTGCCCGGGGTAGCCGACGATCAGCGCGTCGAACCGGCGGGCGGGTCGCAGCAGCGCAAGCTCCGAGACCGCGACCTTGGCGCCGGTCCAGAAGCTCGTCGACCAGTTCTGCCGCCCGCGCCAGACCGTGACGTTGCGCTCCTCGACCTCGACTCCAGCCCGGCGCAGGCAGGCGATCGCCAGCGTGTTCCGCGGGTAGTCCCGCTCGTACGTCCCGAAGTAAAGGACGCGCACCTAGTCGAGGATCTCGTCGACGTGCAGCTCGGCCCGCTCGCGCTCGGCGGCACGCTCCTCGTGGTGGCTCGTGATCATCTCGCTGATCAGGCCCAGCGAGAAGAACTGCATCCCCACGACGACGAGGAGGACGCCGAGCGACAGCAGTGGGCGGTTGCCGATCGCGTGGCCGAGCGCCTTCACGACGGTCAGATAGACCAGAATCGCGGTCCCGAGCAGGCCGAGCACGAGTCCGAGCCCGCCGAAGAGGTGGAGCGGGCGCTGCCGGTAGCGCCCGATGAACGAGACCGTCAGCAGGTCGAGAAAGCCGCGTAGGTAGCGCTCGAGCCCGTACCGGGAGCGGCCGTGCTCCCGCGGCCGGTGATTGACCGGCAGCTCGGCGATCCGATACCCGCGATGGTGCGCGAGCACCGGGATGAAGCGGTGCAGCTCGCCGTACAGCCGCAGCCCGTGCGCGACCTCGGCGCGGTACGCCTTCAGCCCGCTGTTCATGTCGTGCATCCGGACCCCCGACATCCAGCTCGTTACGGCGTTGAAGATCCGCGAGAGGACGCGACGCGACCAGGGGTCCTGGCGGCGCGTCTTCCAGCCCGAGACGAGGTCGAAGCCCTCCTCGAGCTTCGCGAGCAGCCGTGGAAGCTCCGCGGGATCGTCCTGGAGATCGGCGTCCATCGTGACGATCGTCTCGCCGCGAGCCTGGTCGAATCCGGCGACGAGGGCTGCGGCCTTGCCGAAGTTGCGGCGCAGGCGGACGACGCGAACGTTGGGCGCCTGGGCGTGCAGCCTCGTCAGCGCCGCGAACGAGCCGTCGCGCGACCCGTCGTCGACGAACACCGCCTCCCACTCCTGCCCGAGCGGATCGAGCGCGGAGGCGAGCTCGTCGTAGAGGAGCGCCACCGTCCGCTCCTCGTCGTGGACGGGAACGACGACGGAGATCACGGGCCGGAGCGTAGCGCTACGGCGTGGCCGGGACGGTCGTGACAACCGTCGTCGCGGTCGTGACCGGCAACGTTGCGGTCGTAGTCGGGACGGCTGGGGTCGTGGGTGTCGAGGTCGGCGGCGGTGGTGGAGGAGGCGTCCGCTTGGTGGTGGTGTGCGGGATCGTGGTCGTCGTTGTCGTGGTTGTCGCCAACGTGGACTGCTGCGTTGTGGTCGTGGACGTCGTCGTGCGCGCGCTCGCGTGGG
>JBDTZN010000142.1:0-4302 GCA_040005095.1 Thermoleophilia bacterium
CCGCTCTACGCGCTGCTCGGAGGCGCAGTGCTCGTGCTCGCGTGGGAGCTCGTCCACGGGGATGCCCGCGTACGCGAGCTCGGGCCCCTTGCCTGGCCGCTTGCCGCATTCATGCTCTGGAGCGGGCTCTCCCTGGTCTGGAGCGGGGACGTGCGGCAGGGCGCCATCGACCTTGCGGCGTTCTACCTCCCTTTCGGGATCCTCGCCGTCTCGATCGTGCGTTTGCCGTGGAGCCGGCGGGCGCTCACCTGGCTGTTCGTCGAGCTCGCAGCGATGGCGGTCGTGTTCGCCGCGATCGGCGTTGTGCAGTACGCGACGCGCGATGTGTTCTGGAACCCGAAGGTGATTGTCGGGAACGCCTACGCGCGGGCGCCGTTCTACCGCGTCAACTCCGCCTTCTATGACCCGTCGATCTACGGTCGCTTCCTCGTCGTGGCCATCCTCGCGGCGCTGGTGCTCGTCCTGCGCGGCGCGACGCAGCGGATTGCGATCGCGGCCTCCGCGGGGATCGCGCTTGTCTGGGTCGGACTCGTCTTCTCGTTCTCCCAGTCGAGCTTTGCGGCGCTGATCGCCGGAGTGCTGGTCGCGGCGGCGGTCGTCTGGCGCTGGCGGGCCGCCGCCGCCCTGGCGCTCGTCGCCGCCGTACTCGTCACGGTCGGAATCTCGGCGCCGCAGGTCCGCCACACGCTGCTCGGCAAGTCGCGCACGGGCCTGAACAACGCGACGAGCGGCCGCGCGAGCCTCGTCGGCAACGGCGTGCGCATCGCGTTCCACCACCCGCTCGGCGGCGTCGGGATCGGCGGCTTCAAGCGTGCCTACGCCGAGCGCCTCGGCCTGAAGGGCAAGGAGCCGAAGAAGGCGGCCTCGCACAACACCCCCGTGACGGTCGCCGCGGAGACGGGTCTGATCGGGCTCGCGCTACTCGTCTGGCTCGGCGCGTCCGCGCTGCTGCTCGCGTTTCGGCGCATCCCGACGACGTTCGCGGGTCGCGCGTCGCTTATCGTGGGGCTCGCCTTGACCGCGATCGCCGTGCACAGCCTGTTCTACAACGCCTTCTTCGAGGATCCGATGACCTTCGTGCTGCTGGCGCTCGCCGTGCTCGCGACCGCCGCCGTCGACCGGGAGCGCGTGGCGTGATCGAGGCCTGGAAGCGCGTCCTCGTCCTCGCGCCGCACACCGACGACGGCGAGTTCGGCTGCGGCGGCACGATGGCGCGGCTCGTCGACGCCGGCGCCGAGGTGCGCTACGTCGCGTTCTCGATCGCCACCAAGTCGCTCCCGGAAGGCTTCGCGCCCGACACGCTCGCGCGCGAGGTGCGCGAAGCGACGGCCGAGATCGGGATCCCGGAGTCGCACCTGGACGTCCACGACTTCGAGGTGCGGACGTTCCCCGAGCACCGCCAGGAGATTCTCGAGGTGCTGATCAAGCTGTGGGAGGAGTGGCAGCCCGACGCTGTGCTGCAGCCGAGCCTCCACGACGTCCACCAGGATCACCAGGTCGTCGCGGCCGAGAGCCTGCGCGCGTTCAAGCGGACCACGATCCTCGGCTATGAGATCCCGTGGAACAACTTCAACTTCGACCTGCAGGCCTACGTCGCGCTGGAGAAGACGCACCTCGAGCGCAAGGTCGCGGCGCTGGAGAAGTACGCGTCACAGCAGCACCGCCGCTATTCGGACGCCGAGTACATCTGGAACATCGCCCGCACCCACGGCATCAACGTGAACCGCAGCTACGCGGAGGTCTTCGAGGTCTACCGCGTGGTGGCCTGAGCACAGCATCCGCGGGAATGGGCGCTCCCGCAGAGGTCCCGGTCATGCGCCCCGCTTCGCCGTCCAGTCGGTGTCCATGCGGCAACTGTAGTGAGTCCCTTGGTAGTCGACCTCGTCCTGGACGTGCACGACACCTGAGGCATTGCCCGCGGTATCGAGCTTGCCCCTGATGTAGCTCCCGTTGAGCTGGCCGCCGCTCGCCTCGAAGTCGAACGTGAGATCGGGCTGGATCGGGGTGACGCCAAACGTTTGGATCGTCGTGGTCAGCGTCGCTGGCGGGCTGCAAGGGGCCTTCAGCTGGAAGAGCGCGTTCGTGAAACCGTGACCGTCCGCGGTGACGTCGAAGCAGATGCCGTAGCCATTGTTCGTGAACCCGCAGTACCGGCCAGGCTGCGCCGTGGGTGCGGGCGGCGGAGGAGGCGGGGGCGGCGGGGGCGGCGGGGGAGGCGGGGGAGGTGGAGGAGGAGGCGGGGGAGGTGGAGGAGGCGGCTTCAGTCCGCGAACGACCTCGCAGTCGCTCGACACCGAGTCCTTCGCGTCCGCGTACGCAATGTCTTTGCCGGAGCCGCACACGAGGCGATCGGCTCCTGGTCCTCCGTACAGCCGGTCGTTTCCGCCCAACCCGAAGAGCCGGTCGTTGCCGGCTTTGCCGACGATCGTGTCCGCCCTGGCGGTCCCCCTCAGGACGTCGTTACGAGCTGTGCCGACGATGTTCTTCGCCGCCGCAGCGGCGACGAGAACGAGGGCCGTAAGCAGAGCTATTGCGAGCGCGCTACTGGCGAACTGGCGCTTGTATCGCACTTGTCCTCCTCGACTCTGCCAGGAGGATTGCACTTTGCAAGCATTAGTACAAGTTGGGGCATGGCGCCGATCGAGCCTCAGCCGTACCCCAACGCTCGCGGCAGCGCGCGCGAGTGCAGCACGACGAGCGTCTTCGTCGAGCGCGTGAGCGCGACGTAGAGATGCCGTAGGCCCTGCTCGCGCTCGGCGATCAGCGCGGGCTCGACGACGACGACGTGGTCGAACTCCAGGCCCTTCGCCTGGCGGGGCGTCAGGACCGGGACTCCTTCGTACAGCGACTCGTCGTCGATCGCGGCCTCTGCCAGCTCCTCGGGGACGATCAGCGCCAGCAGGCCCTCCTCTTGCGCCAGGCGCTCCGCCTCGTGGTACGCCTCGGCCAGCAGGTGCTCCTCCTCCACCTGTCGGATCAGCGGAGGCGCGGCGCCCGTTCGATACGAGAGCGGGCGCCCGACGTCGGGCGCGATCTCGTCCAGCAGCGGGAGTGCCAGCTCCATGATCTCGCGCGGGACGCGGTAGGCGTGGCGCAGCTCCTCGACGGTCGCGTTCGCGCCGCCGGGGAGCTCGCGCAGCACCTCCGCCCAGCTCCGGTACGCGATGGGGCCGGTCGCCTGCGCGACGTCTCCGAGGATGGTCAGCGCTCCGCCACGCGCTCGCCGCGCGATCATGCGGAGCTGCATCGGCGTCAGATCCTGCGCCTCGTCCACGATCACGTGCCCGAACGAGCGCGGCGCCGCGACGAGCAGCGCGTGCGCCTCGTCGAGCAACGCCACGTCGGCGTCGCTCCACCCGGGCGCCCGGGAGACGAGCAGCTTCTGCTCCTCGTCACTGAGGATCGCTGCGGCTCCCTCGGCGAGCGCCGCCCGCGACGAGAGCAACGAACGGACTAGCCGCTCCGGCGAGACGACGGGCCACGCCGCCTTGAGCACGCGGTCGAGGTAGCCGTTCGCCCGCAGTGCCTTCTCGATCTCTTCGAAGTTGCGGTACGCCGCGCCGCCGTGCACGCGGCCGTAGTCCTCGTAGAAGCGGCGGAGAACGTCCATGCGGAACCGTTCGCGGGCCGCCGCGCCGGTGCCAAGCTCCTCCCGCGCGCGCTCGAGCAGCTCGACGACTTCGCGCTGCCGCACGCGCACGTATGCGCCGTCCACGCGCGCCAGCACCACGACCGGTTCCGACTCGAGCCGCAGCTCGACCGCGCGCGCGATCACCTCCGCCATGCGCGTGTCCGCCTTCATGCGCGCGACCTCGGGCGGGTCGCGGCGCTCTACGACGACGCCCTCGACGAGCTCCGCGACTGCGCGCTGCTCGACCGCGTCCTCGCCGAGCGCGGGCAGGACATGCGACACGTACTCCATGAACGTCCGGTTCGGCCCGACGACGAGGACGCCGCTCCGCCCGAGGGTCTCGCGATGCGTGTAGAGGATCCAGGAGGCGCGGTGGAGGCCGACCGCTGTCTTGCCGGTCCCCGGGCCGCCCTGGATCACGAGCGCGCTGTCGGCGTCGTGCGTGATCAGGCGGTACTGGTCGGACTGGATCGTCGCGACGATGTCCCGCATCCGCGATTCGCGGCTGCGCTCGAGCTCCTCGAGCAAGAAGTCGCCGACCGCAGCGCCGTCGACCGTCGAGCCATCCAGGGTCTCGTCGGAGATGTCGAGCACGCGCCTCCCCTCGGTGCGGAAGCGGCGGCGCAGGGTGACGCGCTGGGGATCGACGGGCGTCGCGGTGTAGAAGGGGC
>JBDTZN010000143.1:0-4294 GCA_040005095.1 Thermoleophilia bacterium
CGACGACGACGACGAGGACAACAACGACTGACGTCTAGGGAGAGGGCCGCTGCACACCGCGGCGGCCCTCTTCCGTTTCTACGCCCGCGCGTCTCCGAGCGCGGCGAGCACTTCCTCTCCGTAGCGCTCGAGCTTCGTCGGCCCGACGCCGGGCACGCCCGCGAGCTCGCCCATGCTCGACGGCTTTCGCGCCACGATCTCCTCCAACGTGGAGTTGTGGAACACGACGTAGGCGGGCACGTCGTCGGATTTGGAGCGCTCGAGGCGCCACGCCTTCAGCGCTGCGTAGACCGGGTCGTCGGGCACGGGCACGCGACGCGGCGGAGGGGCCGCGACGCCAAGCTCGGCGAGAAACGGGCTCGGCTTGCCGGCACAGGTGACGAGCAGATGCTTCCGCGCGCGGGTCAGGCCGACGTAGAGCAAACGGCGCTCCTCGGAGAGCTGCGCAGGCGTCTTCGCCTGCCGCGCCGGGAGCTCCTTGTCCTCGAGGCGCGGAAGGAAAACGGCGTCGAACTCGAGCCCCTTCGCGCGGTGGTACGTGAGCAAGTGGATCCCGCGCCGCTCGTTTCCGTGGGAGCCGAAGCGGGCCTCGAGCATCGCGAGAAAGGCGAGAACGTCGGCCTCGCCCTCCTCGAAGGCCTCGGCCAGGCGAACCAGGAAAGCCAGGTCGTTCTGCCTCGTCTGCTCGCGCTCGCCGAGCCCCGTCTGCGGTTGCTCCACCCAGCCCTGCTGCACGGCCGCCGCGCGTACGGCGAGCGCCGCCGGCTCGACTCCCCGGCGCCGCAGCACCTTGACCAGGCCGCGCGCCGCGTCGCGGGCGAGCAGGGACGCGCCCTGGAACGGAATCTCGGCCTCGGCGAGCGCCGATTCGAGCTCGGCCGAGCGCGAGTTGAGCCGGAAGAGAATCGCCATCTCCTCGTACGCGATCCCGCCCTCGTGCAGCGCGCGGGCACGCGCGACGAGCGCGGCGCACTGCGCCTCTGGATCCACGCACGCCGCGAGCTCGGGCGCCGGCCCGTCCGGCCGCGTCGCGCGCAGCACCTTCTCGGAGCCGCCAAGCCGCGGCACGAGCCGATTCGCTAGCTCGAGGATCTGCGGCGTCGAGCGGTAGTTCTGCTCGAGCCGGATCACCTGCGCCTGCGGGAAGCGCTCGGGGAGCCCGAGCAGATGCTCGGGGCTCGCGCCGGTGAAGCCGTAGATCGACTGGTAGTCGTCGCCGACCGCGCAGAGCTCGTCGGATGCACCGAGCCAGCGCTCGAGCAGCGTCTGCTGCAGGACGTTGACGTCCTGGTACTCGTCGACCGTGAACGCGCGATACCGGTCGCGGAAGGTCATCAAGGCGGCTTCGTCCTCGTCGTAGAGCCGGATCGCGAGCTCGAGCAGATCTTCGAAGTCGACCGCGCCCGAGCCCTCCTTCCGCTGCTCGTACTCGTAGAAGACGCAGTACGCGAGGTCGGCCGGGATCGGCGGCTGGTGGTCGCCAAGCTCGCGTTGATAGGTCTCGGGCGTCAGCCGACGGTTCTTCGCCCACTCGATCTCGGTCGCGAGGTCGCCCGCCGGCCGGAACTTGTACGGCGCCGGCAGCGTGTTGCCGATCTGGCGGAGGAGCAGCGCCTTCGACGCGAGGATCTGGCCGACGCGCCCGGGTGCGAAGTGGTGGAGCTGCGCGAGCGCCGCTGAATGGAAAGTGCGCGCCGCGACCCCGGAGACGCCAAGCCGGCCTAGCCGCGCACGCATCTCGCCTGCGGCCTTGTCCGTAAAGGTCACCGCGAGGATCTGACCCGGCCGGAACGTCTCGGTTGCGACCTGGTTCGCGATCCGCCGCGTGATCGTCGTCGTCTTGCCCGAGCCGGCGCCCGCGAGGATGCAGACCGGCCCGCGCACGGCCTCGACGGCGCGCCGCTGCTCGTCGTTCAGCCCCTCGAAGATCCCCTCGGAGTCCACCGGTCGAGCATACGGTGGGGTCCCGACGACCGGGTTACGAGTTTGTGACTTCTACCGCCGCCACGCCGACGCGCTTCGGCTCGCGCGTGATCGCGCCGAGCTTGGCGACGACCTCGAGCGTGTCGCCGGCCTCCACAAGGCGTTCGAGCTCGGCCAGCGACTCGTCGAGCCAGACGGGGTCGATCGGCGGGCGCGACGCGCGGAGGATCTTCGGATGCGGGGTCGCCGCGATCGTCTCCTCAGGCCCGAAGAGCTCCTCGTGTACCTTCTCGCCGGCGCGAATTCCCGTGAACTCGATCGCGATGTCGCGGTCCGGCTCCTTCCCGGATAGCTCGATCATCCGCCGCGCGAGATCGACGATGTTGACCGGCTCACCCATGTCGAGCACGAAGATCTCGCCGCGGCCGCCGTGCGCGCCCGCCTGCACGACGAGTTGCGCCGCCTCGGCGATCGTCATGAAGAAGCGCGTCATCTCCTTGTCGGTGACGGTCACCGGCCCGCCGCGCTCGATCTGGCGGCGGAAGATCGTGATCACGCTGCCCGAGGAGCCGAGGACGTTCCCGAAGCGCACGGCGACGAACCGCGTCGCGATGTCGGCCCGCGCGCCGTAGGCCTCGACGATCCACTCGCAAAGCACCTTGGACTGGCCGTAGACCGCCTTAGGATTGAGCGCCTTGTCGGTGGAGACGAGCACGAACCGGGCGGCGCCGAACTCGGCGGCGACGTCGGCGACCACCTTCGTCGCCAGGACGTTGTTCCGCACCGACTCGAGCGGGTTCGCCTCCATCATCGAGACGTGCTTGTAGGCGGCGGCGTGGAAGACGACCGTCGGCCGGTAGCTCTCGAAGATCTGGCGCATCCGCTGCCGGCTCTTCACGTCCGCGAGCACGGGGACGGCGGCCGTGAAACCGCGCTCGTCGAGGAGCTCGCGCTCGATCTCGAAGAGCGGGCCCTCGCCGTGGTCGACGAGGATCAACCTGCGCGGGCCGACGCGCGAGATCTGCCGGCAGAGCTCCGAGCCGATCGAGCCGCCGGCGCCGGTCACGAGCACGGTCTCGTTGTGGAGATACGACGCGACGGCCTCGAAGTCGACCTCGACCGGCTCGCGGCCCAGAACGTCCTCGACCTGCACCGGGCGGATCTGGCCGGCGAGGTCGACGTCGCCCGCGATCAGCTCGTGCAGCCCTGGGAGCGTCTTGACCGGAACGCCCTCGTCCCTCGCGATCTCGACGATCCGCTGGCGCGTCTCACCCGAAGCGGAGGGCAGGGCGATCAGCACCTCGTCGGGCTTGTTGTCGCGCAGGATGTGCCGGAGATCGTCGGTGGTGCCGAGCACGCGGATGCCCTCGAGGCGCATGTGCTGCTTCTTCGGATCGTCGTCGACGAGCCCCGTTGGCGTGTAGCCGAGCGCGGGCGTCCTGAGCATCTCGCGGAGCATCAGCCTGGCTGCGTCGCCCGCGCCGACGACGATGACTTCCTTCCCGCGCGCAATCAGGCTGCGCGCCTGCGGGCGCTCGAACACCGAGCGGGCGATCATCCTCGAGGAGGCGATGAACGCGAGCGTCAGGAGGAGATCCATCACCGCGATCAGCCGCGGCAGGCGCAGGCCGTTCACAGGCGCGAGGAGGTAGACCGTGACGTCCGCGACGAGACAGCCGACCGCGACGCCGCGAGCCGCGCCCCACATGTCCCGCGTGGACACGTAGCGCCACCAGCGGTTGTAGAAGCCGAACGCGACGAAGACCGCCAGCTTGATCGCGACGACGATAAGGATCGTCCGCAGCAGGAGGGTCTGGTAGTAGGGCGGGAGCCCCTGGTCGAAACGGAGATAGAAGGCGAGCGTCCAGGCCCCGGCGACGAGCCCTGCATCCGCCGCGAGCTGCCAGATCCTGTGCCGGTTGACCGGGAACACTTACGCCACTCGCGAGCCGACGGCGGCGCGGACGGTTTCGACCACGCGCTCCTGCTGCTCCGCTGAGATCCCCGCCCAGAGCGGCACGGAGAAGTTTTCGCGCGCGAGGCGCTCGGTCTCGGGCAGCGAGCCCTCCTCATAGCCGAGATAGCGCATGGCGGGCTGCAGGTGGAGCGGCGGGAGGTAGTACGTCGCGCAGCCGATCCCGGCCTCCTGCAACGCGGCGACGATGCGGTCTCCGTCGGGATGGCGCGAGACGACGAGGTGGTAGACGTGCCCCGGCTCGTCGTCGGGCATCTCGACTAGGTCGCCGAGCCCCAGTTCGCGGTAGCGCTCGGCCGCCTCGCGCCGTTGCGCGTTCCACCCTGCGAGGTGTGGCAGGAACACGCGCAGCGCGGCGGCCTGAATCTCGTCGAGGCGCGAGTTGTAGCCGACGAG
>JBDTZN010000049.1:0-14569 GCA_040005095.1 Thermoleophilia bacterium
GCGCGCGACTTGCCGAAGCTCATCACCTTCGAGCCGCCCCCCTGCACCTGATTCATCAGGAAGATCCAGAAGCCGATCAGCAGAACGAACGGGAGCAGCGAGATGAGGAGCGAGCTCCACCAGGAGCCGCCGACGCCCTTCGAGTCGTACTTCACGCTCGCCTTCTGCAGATCGGTCTGCAAAGCCGGCAGCACCGTGTCGGCGGGGTAGTGGACGGTAATCTTGCGCTTGTCGGCGAGCGTGAGCTGCAGCTCCTTCTTGTTCGGATTGAAGACAGCCGCGGCGACCTGGTGCGTCTGCGGGTTAGCGCGAATGATCGTCAGCGCCTCCGAGAGCGTCTTCTTCTCGGTCTTCTGACCGTGCCCGCGCAAGGTGATGGTCGCCAGCCAGACGACGGCGGCGATCACGATCAGGGGGAAGAGAGCGCTACGGAAGAAGCGGTTCAAAAGGAAGCCTCGAAAATCAGGGTAGCAGCCTGCATCGTGTCTACTTCGGCCTCGAAGGCCCCACGGTTTAGGCTCCTTCGGGGATCAGTTCATCCGAAAGTACCGCAACGTACGGCAGATTCCTGTACCGCTCCGCAAAGTCGAGCCCGTAGCCGATCACGAAGCGGTCGGGGATCTCGAAGCCGATGTAGCGCACGGGGACGTCCATCTCCCGCCGGTCGGGCTTCGTGAGGAGCGCGCAGATCTCGAGCGACTCGGGCGCGCGGGCCTCGAGGTTTCGCATCAGGTAGGAGAGCGTCAGGCCCGAGTCGATGATGTCCTCGACGACGAGCACGTGGCGTCCCTCGATGTTGATGTCGAGGTCCTTGAGGATGCGGACGACCCCGGAGGAGTCGGTCGACGCGCCGTAGCTCGAGATCGCCATGAAGTCGACCTCGCACGGGACGGTGAGGTGCCGCATCAGGTCGGCCATGAAGAAGACCGCGCCCTTCAGCACTCCGATCAGCAGCAGGTCGCGGCCTGCGTAGTCGGCCGAGAGCTCCTGTCCGAGGGCCGCCACGCGCTCCTGCAGAGCGTCCTCCTCGATCAGGATCTCGCCGACCCCAACCTCGAGCTCAGTCCCCGACGACACGCTCCGCCTTCACGCCCGGCGCCTCGACGATTCCCGGGACGGCGACGACCTCGTTCCCCCGCACGACAAGCGGCCACGTCTCGCGGTCTGAACGGGGGATCTTGGCATCGACGAACACGTCCTGGATTTTCTTCCTCCGACCCGCCAGCCGGTCGCCGGCACGCCAGGCTCGTACCTTAAGGCCTCCGAGCTCCGACTCGATGCGCCACTCGCCCCAGAGCACGGCGTCCTCGCCCAATGCAACCGGCCCGCGCTCGAGCCAGAGGCGGTCGTACTCGCGCACGGCTTGCACGCCGCCGCCGAGATCGACGCGCTTCGAGCCCTCCGGTGAGGCGAGCAGCTCCTCGAGCGCGGGCGGGAGCGTTGCGCGCTCTTCGAGAGCTCGCAGCAGGTTCGCGTCGGCGGCCGGATGGAGCCGCCGCAGGACGGGCAGGATCTCGCGCCGGATCAGCCCGCGCTTGGTGCCGTCGTTCGAGGAGTCGGTGCGGAAGGGGAGACCGACGGCGTGGCAGTACGCCTCGGTCTCGGTGCGCCAGAGCGGGAGCAGCGGACGCACGATGCCGTCCTCGCGCTTCGGCTTGATCCCGGTGGCCGCGCCGCTCGTGACCAGGCGGAAGAGGATCGTCTCGACCTGGTCCGACGCGGTGTGTCCGGTCGCGCGCAGGCGGTCGGTCGCGAACGAATATCGGATGCTGCGCAGCTCCTCCTCCGTGGCACCGCCGCGGCCGTCGACGACCTCGGCGCCGAGCTGCTCGCGGCAAAAGCGCGCGTCCTCGTCGGACTCCGCGCCGCGCAGGCCGTGGTCGACGTGCAGTGCCGAGACGGCGTAGGCGAGCCTGCCGAGCGCGTGCCAGAGACAGGTCGAGTCGGCGCCTCCGGAGACGAGACAGACGACCTCGCCCCCGGGTGGGATCAGCTCGCGCTCGCGCACGTGCGTCTCGATCCGCGCCAGCACCGCAGCCGTGTCCATGGCTACAGGCTAGACGGGCGCCACAGAGGACAAGTAACAGACTGTTACTAAGTTCGACTAGAGGAGCGAGCCGACGTCGCAGCCGCGCTGGCCGAGTGCCGGCTGCGCCTCGGCGAGCACGTCGTGGGCGAAGTTTGCGAGGCCGTAGGCGCGGTAGATGTGCCGGCCGGGATCCTTGTGCTCCGACTTGACGAGGACCGCGGTCGCATACTCGTTGAACATCGCGTTCATCAGATACTTGGTCTTCTCGAGCGACGGGTCACTCGGGGTCGTGCCGTTGACCATCTTCGCGGCGTCCCTGGCCTGCTTGACGACCACGAGCGGCTTGACGGAGCCGTCGAGGTAGCCCACCGCCCACTCGTTCAGCGACATGACGTTCAGCTGGGCCGTCTGGATGAAGTCCCGGTCGGTAGCCGAGCAGGTGTGGGCCGACGCCGATCGCTGGCCGCCGCAAGCAGAGACCAGCAGGCACAGGCCGACCAGGGGTAGGGCCGCCGCAGAGAGGCCACGCACAGCACGTTCATCGGCCTTCCTGGCTCCCTTACAAGATCACCCGTTTCAGGGGCCACGACGGGATGCCCAGTGCCGGCCGGCGTACGCGGCGAACACACGAGCGGCCCAGCGACCCACCCACAGGGCCACGGCGAGGGTCACCACTCCGGGCCGACGCACCATGCGGCGGATTATCGTCTCCCGATGGAGACACGCGCCCTCGGCCGCAGCGGCCCCTCCGTTTCCCGTCTGCTGCTCGGCTGCGGCAACTTCGGCGGGGTCGGATCCGCGCCTGAGCTGTTCGGCCAGGGTGAGTCCGAGGAAGCGGCGTTCCAGTTGATGGACGCGGCGGTCGCCGCCGGGATCACGGTGCTCGACACCGCCGACGCGTACGGAGGCGGCCGCAGCGAGGCGATGATCGGAAGCTGGCTCGCCGAGCGGCGCCCGGAGCCGCGCCCGCTCCTGTCCACCAAGGTCTACAACCCGATGGCCGAGGGCGAGGATCGCGGACTGACTCCGGCACGCATCTTCCGCCAGCTCGACTCGAGCCTCGAGCGGCTGGGCGTGGACCACGTCGACATGTACGTCATCCACGATTGGGACGACGACACGCCGATCGCGGAGACCCTCGGCGCGCTGGACGAGCTCGTGCGGGCGGGAAAGCTACGCGCGATCGCGGCCAGCAACGTCTCCGCCGAGCAGCTGGAGGAGGCGCTCGAGGCGAGCTCCGAGCACGCACTCGCCCGCTTCGAGTGGGTGCAGAACGAGTATTCGCTCCTCCACCGCGAGCCGGAGGACGGCATGTTCGCGCTCTGCGAGCGCTATGGGCTCGGATTCACGCCCTTCAGCCCGCTCGCCGGGGGCTGGCTCACCGGCAAGTACGAGCGGAACGCCCAGCCGCCGCCCGACTCGCGGATGGCGCTGCGTCCGGCCGAGTACGCCGCGTACGAGACCGATTCGACCCACGACGCGATCGATCGCTTCGTCGACGCCGCCGGGAAGCGTGGCGTGTCGCCGGCAGTGCTCGCCGTGGCGTGGGCGCTTTCGCACCCCCGGGTCAACGCCGCCCTGATCGGCCCGCGCCGCCCCGACCAGTTGCTGAGCCTCCTCCCCGCCGTTGACCTCGAGCTGGACGAAACCGAGCGGGCCGAGCTGGCCGAACTGTTCTCACGATGAGCACGCTCGTCCTCGACCAGTCGCAGGTGGAAGAGCTGCTGACCATGCCGGAGTGCATCGAGCTGATGCAGGAGACGCTCGTCGCGCTGGCTCGGGAAGAGCTCTTCCAACCGCTGCGGAGCGTCGTTCGGCCGCCGGGCGCCGACGGATTCATGGGGCTGATGCCGGCACACCGGGGAGGCGAGAAGCCTGCGTTCGGGCTCAAGGTCGTCTGCATCTTCCCCGGCAATCCCGCGCGTGGGCTCGACGCACACCAAGGCGCGGTCGTCCTGTTCGACGGCGAGACCGGCGAGGTCCGCGCGATCGCGAACGCGTCGGCGATCACGGCGATCCGGACGGCTGCGGTCTCGGCCGTCGCGACACGCGCGCTCGCGCGCGAGGACGCGCGGACGCTCGCAATCCTCGGCGCGGGAGTCCAGGCGAAGTCGCACCTCGAGGCGATGCGGTCGCTGCACCCGTGGGACCGGGTCGTGGTCTGGAGCCGCACGCGCGAGCACGCCGAAGAGCTCGGCGTCGACGTCGCCGACACCGCGGAGGACGCGCTGCGCGACGCGGACGTCGTGTGCACGACCACCACCTCCCGCGAGCCCGTCGTCCGCCGCGAGTGGTTGAAAGACGGCGCGCACGTGAACGCCGTCGGCTCGAGCATCGCGACGACTCGCGAGCTCGACACCGCGACCGTGGCAGACGCCTCCCTCTTCGTAGACCGGCGCGAGTCGACGCTCAACGAGGCCGGCGACTACCTCTTCCCCGCGGCCGAAGGCGCGATCGGACCGAAGCACATCCGCGCCGAGCTCGGCGAGGTGCTCGCGGGAACTGCCGAGGGAAGGCGCTCGCCGGACGAGCTGACCGTGTTCAAGTCGCTGGGACTGGCCGTGGAGGACCTGGCGTGCGCCCAGTTCCTCTTGGAGCGTGCCCGCGAGCTCGGCCGCGGCTCCGAGGTCGACTTCTGATCCCGCTCGAGGAGATTCTGCTCGCGCAGGCAACGATCGCGGGGGCGGCGGTGCGAACGCCACTCGTGCGGCTCGACGCCCCCGAGTCCCCCGCCGAGATCTGGCTCAAGCTCGAGAATCTCCAGCCGATCGGGTCGTTCAAGATCCGCGGCGCCGCGAACGCGATCAGGCAGGCGCGCCGGGAAGAGCTGCGCGACGGGGTCGTGACCGCGAGCGCGGGCAACATGGCTCAGGGAGTCGCGTGGGCCGCTCGCGAGGCCGGGGTGCCCGCGACGATCGTCGTTCCCGAGCACGCGCCAGTGACCAAGCTCGCGGCGATCGAGCGCCTGGGCGGCCGAGTGATCAAGGTGCCGTTCGAAGAGTGGTGGCAGGCGATCGAGGAGGCGCGATTCGACGGGGCCGAAGGGCTCTTTGTGCATCCCGTCTACGACAGCCGCGTGATGGCAGGCAACGGGACGATCGGGCTGGAGCTCGTGGACGACCTCGAGGGATTCGACACGGTGCTGATCCCCTGGGGCGGCGGCGGCCTGACGGTCGGGATCGCGAGCGCGGTCAAGGCGCTTCGGCCCGAGGTGAGGATCGTGCCGGTCGAGCCCGAGACGGGCGCACCGTTGGCCGCATCGCTCGCGGCCGGGTCGCCGCAGAGCATCGACCACCGGACGTCCTTCGTCGACGGGTCGGGCAGCCGCGCGATCCTGCCGCGGATGTGGGAGGCCGCGGACGGACTGCTCGACGGCTCGCACGTCGTGTCGCTCGAGGAGACCGCGAGCGCGCTGCGATTGCTCGCGGAGCGTGCGCGCATCGTGGCCGAGGGCGCCGGCGCGCTCGCCGCGGCAGCCGCGCTCTCGGGCCGCGCCGGGGAGGGCCGGATCGTCTGCATCGTCTCGGGCGGCAACATCGACGCCGCCAAGCTCGCGACGATCCTTACCGGCGGAGTGCCCTAAGCCAGCAGGTCGGCCAACCCGAGGTCGCGCGGCTTGCGGCCGTCATCCGTCGCCGTTTCCCGATCGGCGCCGCGCGCCAGCAGCAGCCGCGCCAGCTCCTCATCCCCGTGCTGCGCCGCCGCGTGCAGCGGCGTGAAGCTGTCTCGCTGGCCCACGTTCGGGTCGGCGCCCGCCTCGAGGAGGATCCGCGCCGATTCCCGCTCGCCGCTCGCGCACGCGCTGTGCAGCGGCGTCACGTCGCCGAAGGTCGGCGACACCGCCTCCAGATCCGCGCCCCGCTCGACGAGCAGACGCGTCGCCTCGGGCTGCCGGAAGAACGCAGCGAAATGGAGCGGCGTGGCGCGATCCGGCGACCACGCCTGCGCGAGGTCGGGGTTCGCGTCCAGCAACTCCCGCAGCCGGTCGATGCGGCCAAGTGCTGCCGCCTCGAAGACGTCCAGCTCCGGCCTGGCAACCAGCAACTGGTCGGTCTTGGCCGTGTCGTCCGTGTAGAGCGCCTGCATCAGCGCCGAGACCTTCTGTGCCATCACGTCCTCCCCTCGACTTATACTTAGTGAGGCTAACTAACTATGTCCCGACGCGCAACCCACGAACGCGAAGCTGCCGACCGGATCCACTCGGCGGCGATCCATGTCCTGCGCCGCGCCCGCAAGGACGACCCGGCCGCGGGAGTAGGCCCGGCGCGGCTCTCCGCGCTGTCCGTCCTCGTCTTCGGCGGCCCGCGCAGCCTGCGAGAGCTTGCCGACGCCGAGCAGGTGACCGCCCCCACGATGAGCGCGATCGTCACCGGCCTCGAGCGAGAGGGCGTCGCGCGGCGCCGGCCTCACCCCGACGACGCCCGCGCGTTGAGGATCGAGGCGACCGTGAAGGGACGCCGCCTGCTCGAACGCGCCCGGCAGCGCAGGATCGACAATCTCGCCGAGCTGTTCGGGCCGCTGGACGAGCGGGAGCTCGCGACGATCCGCGATGCAGCCGAGTTGCTCGAGCGAGCGCTCAGAAGATGAGGCTTCGGTACGAGATCGTCTGCTGCATTCCGATCGCCTCGTAGACGCGAATCGCGGAGGCGTTCTCCGGGCGAACGAAGAGGCACACCGTCGGCACGCTGCCCAGCAACAGCCGCACGAGGTCGCGCATCCCGCGCTGGGCATTGCCTCGGCCGCGCGCGTCGGGATCCACCCAGACCTGCTGGAGCTGCACCGCGCTCGGGGTCCACGCCGAGGCCTCTGCCTTGAACAGGATCACCCCGTCCTCGGCCCAGATCCACGACCTCCCCTCCTCGATCTGAGCCCGGGTGCGCCAGCGGAACCCGTCCGGATCGCTCTCGAGCGGGTCGATGCCGATCTCCTCCCGATGTGCGGCGGCGCAGGCGGGCACGAGCAGCTCGAAGTCGGCCGCCTCGGCGGGTCGCAGGCCGGTCTCCCCCGGCTCGGGCGGCTCCTCCATCACGTAGACCGGCTGCCCGGGACGGTCGTCGCGCGGCTTGGGCATTCGGTCGCCGATCGGCTCCCACAGCTCGGCGACGGCCTGCTCCTCGCCGATGATCATCCGTGTGCGGCCCGCCACGGCGACCGCGCCGAACGCGGCACAGCCCTCTCCCGAGGGGACGACGTTCGTCCCTGCGTGGCAGAGCGCGGCGAGGCCGCCGTCGGATCTCTCCACCGCATTGAACCGCCCCAGCCCTCGCCGGGCGATGTCCTCCAGGAACACGCGCTCGACGGGAGCCTCGGCGCAGAACGCGAGAATTCGCCGGAGATCCGGCTCGACCAGCGACGCCACGCGCCCATGTTGCACGAACGCCGCGGTAGGGTTCCGCGTCGTGCCGATCCACGTGCGGGCAAACGAAGGCGACTACGGCGAGGCGTGCCTGCTCCCCGGCGATCCACTGCGCGCCAAGTACATCGCAGAGACCTACTTCGACGATCCCGTTCAGCGGAACGGGGAGCGCGGGATGCTCGGCTACTCCGGGACGTGGGAGGGGAAACCGATCTCGGTCCAGTCGACGGGGATGGGCTGCCCGACGGCCGCGATCGTCGCCGAGGAGCTGATCCAGCTCGGCGTCAAGCGGCTGCTGCGCGTGGGCACCTGCGGCGGGCTGCAGCCGGATCACAAGCTCGGAGACCTCATCGTCGCGCTCACCGCGGTGCCTGCAGACTCGACCGCGCTCCACTACGTCGGGAACGAGCCGCACTGCCCGACCGCGGATTGGGGCCTGATCCACGAAGCCGTCCACGCCGCCAAGGGCCTCGACCAGCCGATGCACGTGGGGCCGATCGTCTCGAGCGACATCTTCTACAACAGCGACGAGGGCCAGTACGAGCGCTGGTCGAAGCGCGGGGTGCTCGCGGTCGAGATGGAGGCGGCGATCCTGTTCACGATCGCGGCGCTGAAGGGCGTGCAGGCCGGGGCGCTCCTCACGGTCAGCGACATCGTGGTCGAAGGCGAGTTCACGCGCATCTCCGACGACGAACTGCGGGCCGCGGTCGACCGGATGACGCGGGTCGCGCTGGCGACCGTCACAGCTGACTGACACCGTTTTCCTGGTCAATCCCGCGTCGGCGAATGGGTCGACGGGACGTCGCTGGCCCGAGCTGGCGCGCGAGGCGGCGGCGCATGGCCTCAAGGGCGACACGCTCTTCTCCCAACGGCCCGGACAGCTGACCGATCTCGCCGCCGACGCCGTGCGCGAGGGCGCTCGCCTGCTCGTCGTCGTGGGCGGCGACGGATCGGTCAACGAGGTCGCGAACGGGATCGCCGGTCTCGACGTCGAGGTCGCCGTGATCGCGCGCGGCACCGGCTGGGACTTCGTCCGCACGTACGACATCCCGCGGAAGGTCGAGGCGGCGGTCGACGTGGCGCTGAACGGCCGCACGCGGGAGATCGACCTGGGGCGCGCGCGCTTCCGCCGCTGGGACGGGAGCGAGGCCGAGTCGATCTTCGCGAACATCGCGAGCGCCGGCATGAGCGGGGCGATCGCCCAGCGCGCCAACGAGACGACGAAGGCGCTCGGCGGCAAAGTCTCGTACGCCTGGGCGACCTTCGCGGTCTTCGCGCGCTGGAAGACGAGCGAGGTGAAGGTCACCGTCGGCAACGAGACGCGGGAAGGCCGCATGCACGACGTCGTGATCGCGAATGGGCGCTACTTCGGCGGCGGGATGATGATGGCGCCCGAAGCCGAGCCGGACGACGGGCTCTTCGACGTCCTGCTGATCGGCGACCTGACGAAGCGCGACCTGATCGTCACGCTGCCGAAGACGTACAAGGGCAAACACCTTCCCCACCCGAAGGCGGAGCTGCTCCGCGGTGCGACGGTCTCCGTCGAGGCGCCGGAGCCGCTCCCGATCGAGCTCGACGGGGAGCAGCCGGGGACGACGCCGGTGCGCTTCGACGTCGTCCCGAAGGCTCTGCGGCTCCGCGTTCCGGCTTAGGTCTTCTTCTTTGAGGTCGAGCGCTTGCGCGAGGCGGTTGCACGGGCCTTCGCGGTCGTGCTCTTCGCGGCGGCGCGGCTCCGCGACGCAGTGCTCTTCGCCGCGGACCTGCTTCGGGAAGCCGTCGTCTTCGCTCCGCCGCCGAGCTTCTCGACCTGACGCTCGAGATTCTTCAATCGCTTCTCCATCGCGTCGATTCCGCGCACCTTCTTCGTCAGCTCGTCGACGCGGTCTCGCATGCTCGTCGCGACGGCGAGCAGCCGGTCGGCTCCCGGAGCGTCGTGGAGACGATTGATCGCTTCTTCGCCTGCGTCGGTCAGCTTGCTCACTAGATCGGTCCGTTGTCGTGCCACAGGTACCTCCTGGTGTTTGGGGAACTCTTACCTCCTAACGGCCGCGCGTAACCGCGAACGTGACGGCGTAGCAGCCTTGCCGGTTCGACGGCGGGCAGGTCGAGCCCGGGAGCCGCGAGTTCAGGACATGGCGGCCGAGGCTGGCTTCCGGCGAGGAGAAGGTTCGCACCGCGAAGCCCGGGACGTCGCCACCGGTGAGATTGCCGAGCTCGGCGTCGTGCGGGCACGGAACCAGCGCCCCCTGCACCGAGAGAGCATTCCCGAGGGCGCCGAAGTCGCACTCGCGCGTCGAGAAGAGCGCGGTCCAGGGCCGGCCGCGAGGCACATGGACGTCGACGGTCTGGCTGCCGTGGAACACGCGCCCGTCGCGCGCCGCCAGGACGCCCGGCCAGCGTCCCCAAGCGCTGCCGAGGTTCCAGTAGACGATCCACTCGCCCGGAGCGGTCGTGGTCTGCCCCAGCTGAGTGGACTGAGCTCCTCCGCCCGGATCCATCGCTCGGCGCGTCAGGAGACTCTCGAGCTTCACGCGCAGGTGGACGAGCGGCGGGCGCGGAGTCCAGGAGACGAGGATGCGGCGGGCGACCACGAGGCGAACCGGCGCCAAGCCCGCACGCCCCGGGATGGTCAGAGAGACGACCACGTCTCGTCCGCTCCGCGCTACCTGCGGCCGCGGCGTGTTCCGTGTGCTGCCCGCGTCCTTGACCACGATCGCGAGACGTTGCGCGCCGGCAGGCCTGGGCGGCGCTCGCAGGACGAACCGGTAGGTGCCGCTCACCTCCTGCGGCACCCCGGGCTCGGCGAGGCAGGCGCGGAGGGCTGTGGAATCGCCCTTCGTCCGGTGTGCGCACTCCGCCTGCCTGGCCGCATACGTCCCGTCGGTCGAGATGAAGAGCTCCCCCTCCGCCTGGGAGGTAGAGCTCGTCGTAGGCGCACGACGCTCGACCCAGATCGCGCGGAACGGATGCAGCTCCGTGCGCTCGCCGTACGTGGAGTGGTCGCAGTCCCATACCCAGGAGCCGAGGAGCTTGACCCGGTCGCCGCGATCCGGCCACGCCCAGCGCGGGAACGATCCCTCCTCGCGCTCCACGTGGATCCGGTTCACGTCCTCGATCTCCGCCGCGAAGTTGCCGGTCCGCTGAGTCGGATTTCCGCCGAGCAGCTGCTGGTACTGGGGATCGGGCGCGACGTCGAAGTTGAAGTCGTAGGAGAGGTGCGTGAGCGGGTTGTCGACCCCGGTCGGGTGGGAGGGAACAAGCGGCTGCTTCTCCGAGCTGACCGTGCCTTCGAGCCACATGGGCGGAGGCGGAGCGCCGGTCGCGGACGTGTCCCGGTCGTTGACGTACGCCCAGTTCGGCGCCTGGTGCTGGTAGATGAGCGTGTTGTTCCGCTTGCAGCCGTCGGCCTCGGCCTGGACGAGCGGATCCGGCCGCGACAGCGCGAGCGCGGAGATCGCGGCCACGACCGCTGCGACGGCGACGCCGGCAGCGACGAGCAGAGCGCGCCTCATTCGTGGATCACGACCGGCGTTCCGGTCATGGTCGCGGCGAACATCCGGCGCAGGACGGCGTTCGGAAGGCGCAGGCAGCCGTTCGAGACCGGCTGTCCGATCGAGGCGGGATTGTTCGTCCCGTGGATTGCGATCGGGCCGCCCTGCGTCCAGCCGGTCAACACGTTCGAGTACGCGGAAATCCCGATCGCCCCGGGCCCGTACGGCCCCGACGCGTCACCCGCGAGCAGCCGCTGGTTGACGTAGTAGCGGCCGGTGGGCGTCGGGGTGGCCGCCGAGCCGACCGCGGCGGTCGCGTGCAGAACGGGCTTCCCGCGCCGGAAGAGCGTGATGCGCCGCTGCGAGATGTCCACCTCGATGCGCGTCGGCACGCGGAACAGGCGTACGTCGCGGGCGCGGACGTAGCCCGTCATCCCGTTCGGTCGGACCGGGAGCTGGATGCGGAACCACGTGGGCTCGCAGGACGGCGTCACCCGGGCGCCCAGCACCCCGAACACGGTTGGCGCGCCGTTCGCGTTCTTCGGGCCGAAGCGCGCGAGCACGCGCCCGTCCGGCCGCCTGTAGGCGCTGGCGCCATGTGGCGCGACGACCGCCCAGCCGTTACGTGGTGTGACCAGCGGCCGGTACCGCTTCGCTTGGCAGGCCGCACGGGCCTTCTTCGCGACCGGCACCGCCTGGCTCTGGGCGGTCGCGCCGCAGCCGGCCAGGAAGAGCGCGGCAAGCAGGAAGACGACTGGCCTCGAGCGCATGCGCCGCGCATTGTCGCAGCAGCAGACAGCTCCGACCCGATCCGTAGGCTTGGCCGCGTGATCCTCGCGCACCTCGACCTCGATGCATTCTTCGCCGCGGTCGAGGAGCTCGAAAGCCCCGAGCTGCGCGAAGGGCCGCTCATCGTCGGCGGCGATCCGCACGGCCGCGGCGTCGTCGCGACCGCGAACTACCATGCGCGCCGCTTCGGGATCCAGTCGGCGATGAGCTGCGCCGAGGCGCTCCGGCGCTGCCCGCACGCGACCTTCGTCCGTCCGCGGCACGCCGTCTACGGCGAGTACTCGCGCTCGGTCTGGGAGACAGTGCGCGGGATCGTGCCGACCGTCGAGCGCACCGGCCTCGACGAGGGCTACCTCGATCTCGGCGAGGTCGCGAGGGACTTTCTGGCCGCGCGCGCGCACGCCGAGGCTGTGCAGACGGCGGTGCGCGCCGCGACGAGCCTTTCGTGCTCCATCGGGGTCGCTCCCGCGAAGGTGGTCGCGAAGGTCGCGAGCGACCGGCGCAAGCCGGGTGGACTGACGGTGGTCGTCCCAGGATCGGAGGCACGGTTCCTCGCTCCGCTCGCCGTGCGGAAACTCCCGGGCGTCGGGCCGAAGGCAGACGAACGGCTGCGCGGCGCCGGCATCGTGACGTGCGGCCAGCTCGCCGCGCTGACCGACGACGAGCTCCGGGGCCTGCTCCACGGCAAGGTCGGGAGACTGCTCCGCGACAGGGCTCGCGGGATCGATACGCGCGGGCTCGAGCTTGGAACCGAGCGCATATCGATCAGCGTCGAAGAAACCTTCGCCCGCGACCTGACCGACCGCGAGCAGCTCCACGAGGAGCTACGGCGGATGGCACGGGAGGTCGCCGAGCACCTGCAGCGCTCCGGAAAGACCGCGCGCACGGTGACGACCAAGCTCCGCTACTCGGACTTCTCGATCCGGAGCCGCTCGACCACGATGCGCGTGGCGATCGACGACAGCGAGACGATCGCCGATCTGGCGTGCGGCCTCCTCGATCGCGCGCTGAAGGATCGACCCGGCGCGCTCCGCCTGGCAGGCGTCGGCGTCTCGGGACTCGTCGCGCATCACCAGCTCGCACTTCTGTGACCGAATTGTTTCGACTTCGTAATGCCCGCTAACTCGACATATCCGATCACGTCATTAACGTGAGACAGAGATGCATTCACACACGAAATCGGTCACGCACGCCATCGTCGTGCGCCGGGGGATCCCCTACGAGGTCGAGCGGGTCGTCTGCACGCAGTGCCACCGCATCCTCGAAGAGCGGCCCGTCTCCCGCGTAGCGGCTTAGACCCCAGCTTGCAATTCCGGTCGGGGTGCGATCTGATCGTGCCGTGACCGACACTGCGGTTACCGCAAGCGCCCAGGCTGTCCCGCGCGGCCAGCCCGGCGAGACCCGTTCGATTGGCAAATGCATCCTGCTCGCGATCGTCACGTTCGGGATCTACGCGATCTACTGGTCGTACAAGACGCACGACGAGGTCAAGCGCTACTCCGGCAACGGCGTCGGCGGCGTGCTCGGGCTCGTGATCTACCTGGTGATCTCACCGGTGACGTACTTCATCGTCCCGTCGGAGGTGCGGTACATGTACGAGGATCTCGACGGGGGGACGAGCCCGGTTCGCGGAACGACCGGCCTCTGGATCCTGCTTCCACTCGCCGGCCCGATCGTCTGGTTCGTCAAGGTCCAGGGCGCACTGAACCGCTACTGGCAGTCGAAGGGCGTCTCCTAGAGCCCTAGCTCGGCGGCCACGGCGCGGAGCGTCTCGCCCGCGGCCGCGTGCACGACCACCTCCGCATCGCCGTCGAACGGCGTCGGGTCGCGGTTGAGGATTGCGAGGCGTCCGCCGGCCTGCACGGTCTCGAGCGGCAGCCCGGCAACCGGGTAGACCTCGAGCGACGAGCCGACCACCAGCAGCAGCCGTGCCTCGCGCGCCAGCTCGGAGGCGCGCTCGATCGCGCGCTCGGGCAGGAGCTCGCCGAAGAAGACGACGTCCGGCTTGAGCACACCCCCGCAGGAGGTGCAGCTCGGCGTCGGCTCGCGCTCGAGCAGCGCGACAACGTCGGCGAGCGGATACGACGCGCCGCAGCCGCGGCAGCTCGACGTCCTGATCGACCCGTGCACCTCGATCACGTCCCGCGAGCCGGCCCGCTCGTGGAGGAGGTCGATGTTCTGCGTGACGATCGCCTGGACGTAGCCCGCGTCCTCCAGAGCTGCGAGCGCGCGGTGCGCTTCGTTCGGCTCGGCCTCGGTCAGCATCGCGAAGCGCGGCGCGTAGAAGCTCCAGACCTTGGCGGGGTCGCGCCGGAACGCCTCGATCGACGCGTACTCGAGCGGATCGAACTCGGCCCAGATCCCCGTCGGCGAGCGGAAGTCGGGGATGCCGCTCTCGGTCGAGACGCCTGCGCCCGTGAGCACGACGCAGGGCTGTGCCTCGCGGATCAGCTGGGCGAGCCTCGCCGCAAGCTCGCGTGCGTCCACTCCACGACTCTAGAGTCCGAGCGTGGACGGCTTCAACTTCTCGACCGAGATCGCGGTTCGCTTCGCCGAGACCGACTCGCAGGGCATCGCGCACAACGCGAACTACCTGATCTGGTTCGAGGTGGCGCGCGTCGAGTACCTCGCCCGCCATGCCGGCGGCTACCAGTCGATGCGAGACCTCGACCTCGAGGCGATCGTGACCGAGTCGCACGTCCGCTACCGGACGCCTGCGCGGTTCGACGACCGGCTGACGATCCACGCGCGCTGCGTCGACGTGCGCGGCGCGCGGTTCCGCTACGAGTACGTCGTCGAGCGGGCGGACGGAGCACGCATCGCGGAGGGCTGGACCGGACACGCGATCGTCGACGGGAAGACGTTCGCGCCCACCCGGGTTCCGCCGTGGCTCGCGGAAGCGAT
>JBDTZN010000144.1:0-4249 GCA_040005095.1 Thermoleophilia bacterium
CTTCGTTCCGGGCCGGCACGATCACCGTGACGGCCGGGAGCGCCGCGTCTGCGAGCGACGAGATGCGGCGTCGCGGCGCGAGCGCGGCGGCGATCATCACGACCCGGCGGGCGGAGAACCCTGCGACCGCAAGCAGCGCGACGAGCGCGAAACCGTTCGCAAGGGCCCCCGAGAGCACCGAGGGAGGATATGTGTCGCTACATCTCGCGGCGGCCCGAGAGGGCACGGCCGAGCGTGATCTCGTCGGCGTACTCGAGATCGCCGCCGACCGGAAGGCCGCTCGCGAGGCGCGTCACCCGGACTCGATCTCGCAGGCGGTCGGCCAGATACGCGGCCGTGGCCTCGCCGGTCATGTTCGGGTTCATCGCCAGGACGACCTCGGAGACCCCGTTTCGCTCCACCCGCTGGAACAGCTCGTCGATCCGCAGATGCTCGGGCTCGACGCCGTCGAGGGGCGAGAGCGATCCGCCAAGGACGTGGTAGAGCCCGCGGTACTCAGCGGTGCGCTCGAGCGAGACGACGTCGACCGGCTGCTCCACCACGCAGATCACGTGCTGGTCGCGCCGCGCGTCGAGACAGATTCCGCAGACCTCCTCCTCCGTCAGGTTCCCGCACTCGCGGCAGAACCGGACGCGCTCCTTCGCGTCGACGATTGCCGCGGCGAGCGCGCCGGCCTCCTCCTTGGAGACGCTGAGCAGGTGAAAGGCGAGTCGCTGCGCAGTCCGCGTCCCGATTCCGGGGAGCCGTGTGAGCTGCGCAACGAGATTGTCGACGCTGGGACCGAACACCGGCCCATTGTGCCCAGTCCGGTCGGACTTACATGCCGGGCAGCCCGAGCCCGCCCATCAGCGGCCCGACCTTCGACTCCACGAGCCGCTGCGCCGAACGGAGCGCCTCGTTCACCGCCGCGAGCACGAGGTCGGCGAGCATCTCCGGGTCGTCGGGATCGATCGCCTCCTTCGCGATCTTGATCTCGACGATCTCTCCGGCGCCGTTCGCGGTCACGGTCACAACGCCACCGCCCGCGGTCGCCTCGACCGTCTCGTTCTTGGCCTCCTCCTGCACCTTCTGAAGCTGTTCCTGCATCTCCTGGGCCTGCTGCATCAGCTTGTTCATGTCCATGACGGCGGTTACTCCTCCACTTCTTTGGCGTCGAAGGTCTGTTTTACGAGGTCGAGGACGCCCTGCTCGTCGAGGGGCGCCTCGTCAGCGGCGGGGCGCTCCTCATCGTCTTCGCCGGTCGCGAAAGCGAGGGCGAGCCGTCGGCCGGTCACCTCGTACAGCGCATCCTTGAGGAGAGTCGCGTTCTTCGGCTCCTCGGCGAGGTTGCGGTGGAAGGACGCGGCCGCGGGGAACTCCAGCGTAAGCGTATCCTCGGCGAGCACCGACGGTCGGGCGCTCTTGAGCACCGCCGCCGTGGGGACGGACTTCTCCTCGACGGCCGGAAGCACCGTGCGCTGCCACGCCTCCTGCAGCTGCTCGAGCTCGAGCGACGGCTTCATGGGCGGCGGCTCGTTCGTGGGCGGGTCGGGCACCGCGACCGCGCGATCCGCAGCGACCGCGCTCACCTGGGCGGGGCCGCGCGTCTCGAGCTGTTCGAGCCGGAAGGCCATCGACTCCCGCGAGAGATCCGCGGCCGGCCGGGTGACCTTCACGAGCGCGAGCTCGAGCGGGAGGCGCGGGTCGCCGCCCTGGCGCATGTCCTCTACGGCCACGGCCAGCAGGTCGCACAGTCGCAGGACGACCGCCTCGCCGAGCTGGTTTGCCTGCTCGCGCAGCTTCTCGCGCGTCTCCTCGGTGACGGGCAGCGTCTCCGGCACCTCGCCCATGTGCTGGACGAGCATCAGGTGCCGCAGATGCTCCAGCAGGTCGGTCACGAGCCGGCCGAGATCCTGTCCCTGCTCGGCCAGGTCCTCCACGAACGTGAGCGCACCGGCCGTGTCCTGGTCGACCACGAGGTCGCAGATCCGGAAGAGCGCCTCCTCCTCGACCGCGCCGAGCAGCTGCAGGACGGACTGGACGGTCACCGCTCCGCCCGTCGCCGCGGTCAGCTGGTCGAGCGTCGAGACGGCGTCGCGGTACGCGCCCCGAGCCGCGCGCGCGACGAGCGCGAGCGCCTGGTCGGGCACGTCGATCTGCTCGCCGTCGGCGACCCAGCGCAGCACGCGCACCAGCTCGGGCAGGCGCGGCCGCGAGAACACGAACGTCTGGCACCTCGAACGCACGGTCGGCAAGACCTTCCCGAGATCCGTGGTGCAGAAGACGAACACGAGGTGCGGCGGCGGCTCCTCGATCAGCTTCAGGAGCGCGTTCCACGCGGCGTCCGTCAACTGGTGCGCCTCGTCGAGGATGTAGACCTTGTAGCGGCCCTCGGCCGGCTGAAGGATGACGCGCTCGCGGATCTCGCGGATGTCGTCGATACCGCGCTGGGAGGCCGCGTCCATCTCGACAACGTCGAGCGACGTGCCGGCCGCGATCGCCTGGCACGCGTGGCAAACCTTGCACGGGGTCGCGGTCGGGCCCTGCTCGCAGTTGAGCGCCTTGGCGAGAATGCGCGCGAGCGAGGTCTTGCCGGTGCCACGCGGCCCCGCGAACAGATAGGCCTGCCGGACCTGCCCGGAGGTGATCGCGTTCTGAAGCGTGCGGACGACCGGCTCCTGGCCGACGACCTGATCGAAGTCGAGCGGACGGTACTTGCGGTAGAGCGCGGCCACGGTTCGATTCTAGGAGGGATTGGTAGGACGCGGCTCGACGACATAGCGCCGCGTTCTGCCGATCCCTTCTAGGCGCTTACCGAGCCCTCACACAGCGTCTTTACGATGCGCCGAATGGATCGCCGGGAATTCCTCGAACGTGCAGGAGGATTCGTCGTTGTCGCCGGTTTCCCCGGTTCGTTTCGGCTGGCGGAGAACCTGCGCGACCCGCGTCTGCGGGAGCTCGACAGGCTCGTCCAGGGCGACGTGCTCGAGCGCGCCGACGACGGTTACGACGCCGCGCGCCAGGTCTATTCGAGCCGGGTCGGCACGCAGCCGTTCGCGATCGTCTACGCCGAGAGCGCGCGCGACGTGCAGCGCACCATCCTCTGGGCGCGGCGCCACAACCTGCGGATCGCGCCGCGTTCCGGCGGCCACAGCTACGCCGGGTACTCGCTGTCGCCCGGCGTCGTCGTCGACGTCTCGCGGCTGAACCGGATTGCGGTCGGCGCAGGTCAGGCCACCGTGGGAGCGGGCGCAAAGCTCTACGACGTCTACGCGACGCTCGCCGACCACGGCGTCACCGTGCCGGCCGGGTCGTGCCCGACTGTCGGGATCGCAGGCCTGACGCTCGGCGGCGGCTTCGGCTATTCCGGTCGAAAGCTCGGGCTGACCTGCGACTCGCTCCGCGAGGTACGGATCGTGACGGCGGACGGCAAGGCGCTAGTCGCAAACGCCCAGCAGCACTCCGACCTGTTCTGGGCGTGCCGCGGCGGCGGCGGAGGGAACTTTGGGATCGTCACGTCGTTCATCTTCCGCACGCATCCCGTCGGCGACGTCGCCACGTACACGTGCTCCTGGCCGTGGGGGCGCGCCAAGCAGGTGATCGAGGGCTGGCAGGGCTGGGCGCCGCACGCTCCGGCGGAGCTCATGTGCCTGCTCGATCTCACGTCCGGCTCCGGGTCGCCGAACCTCACGTCCGGCGGGCAGTTCTTCGGCTCAGAGACGCAGCTCCGCGCGCTCCTGTCGCAGCTGTTCGCGGCCACCGGCCAGCCTTCGGGGCTGACCGTCCGGACGCGCTCGTTCCTGGACGCCCAGCGCCTGTGGGCGAACTGCCGCGACGCAGCCACGTGCAAGGCGCCCGTGCACGCGGCCTTCAAGGCGAAATCGGATTATGCGAACCGGAAGCTGTCGGGGCCTGCGATCGACGTTCTCGTGCGCGCGATGGAGAGCCACCAAACGGATTCGCGGCTCGGCGGTGCGGCGATCCTGCTTGACGCATACGGCGGCGCGGTGAACCGCGTACCGAAGAGCGCGACCGCCTTCGTCCACCGAGACGCGCTCCTGTCGCTCCAGTACATCGCGTCGTGGGGGTCGAGCACCGTCGAGGAGGCGAACCTGGCGTGGATCCGCAAGCTGTACGCCGATATGCGCCCGTATGTGTCGGGCTTCGCGTACCAGAACTACATCGACCCCGAGCTCGCGACGTGGAGGCACGCGTACTACGGGACGAACCTCCCGCGCCTCACGCGCGTGAAGCGGAAGTACGACCCGAA
>JBDTZN010000050.1:0-14235 GCA_040005095.1 Thermoleophilia bacterium
GCGCCTTCTCCTCCTCGCGCGCCTTGCACCAGATGAACTCCTCGATGTCGGGGTGATCGACGTCGAGCACGACCATCTTGGCCGCGCGCCGCGTCTTGCCGCCCGACTTGATCGTGCCCGCGGAGGCGTCGGCGCCGCGCATGAACGACACCGGGCCCGACGCGTAGCCGCCCTTCGAGAGCTGCTCCTTCGACGAGCGCAGCTTCGAGAGGTTGAGCCCCGAGCCGGAGCCGCCGCGGAAGATGACTCCCTCGCGCCGGATCCAGTCGAGGATCGAGTCCATCGTGTCGTCGATCGAGAGGATGAAGCAGGCAGAGCACTGCGGCTGCTCCTCGAAGCCGACGTTGAACCAGACCGGCGAGTTGAAGGACGCGAGCTGGTTGACGAGGATCGCCTTCAGCTCGGCTTCGAAGGTCTCGGCCTCCTCGTCGGTCGCGAAGTAGCCACCCGCGCGGCCCCACCCGCTGATCGTGTCGACGACGCGGCCGATCATCTGCTTGACACTGAACTCGCGCTCCGGCGACGACATGCGGCCGCGGAAGTACTTCTGCGCCACGATGTTCGTCGCGGTCTGCGACCAGAACTTGGGGAACTCGACGTTCTTCTGCTCGAACACCGGCTTGTCTTTGCCGGGGATGAAAGCGTCGCGCGTCTCCCAGTCGATCTCGTCGAAGGGATCGCGCCCGGGGATGGTGAAGAACCGGCGGACGCCGAGGTTCGAGGCCTCGTCGGCGACCGTGTTCACGTAGTCGTCGGAGGCGGGTGTTGCGGTGGAGAGCTCTTGCGCGGACGCCATGCTGTTCCCCCTAAGGGTATCGGTTGGATGCGAGCCTGGGTACGCTAGGCCGCGGGTCGGACGGAACTGAGAAGTGGGCAATTTGCAGGGAGTTTCTGTCCGACCGGACCGAGCGATAGGCTCAACGAGTGTCGGCGGCCAATCCAGTGCTCACGGGGCCGCCGCGACGCGTCTCGACACCGGGTCGCCGGTTGCGTTTCTGCCTGCTCACGACGTTCTATCCGCCCTACAACTTCGGCGGCGACGGCATCTTCGTGCAGCGGCTCGCGGGCGAATTGGTGCGCCGCGGGCACCACGTCGAGGTCGTCCACAGCGTCGACGCGTACCTCGCGTTGGCGGGTTCGGAGCCCGCTCCGATCGATGGCGACGGGGTGGTAGTGCACGGGCTGCGGAGCCGATTTCCGGTCGGCTCGACGGCGCTCACGCACCAGACCGGCGCGCCAGGTGTTCGCGCCGGGCGGATCCGCGAGATCCTCGACTCGGGCTTCGACGTCATCCACCACCACAACATCTCGGTCCTCGGCGGGCCGAAGGTGCTGGAGTACGGACGCGGGCTCAAGCTGTACACGCCGCACGAGTACTGGCTCGTCTGTCCCACGAATCTGCTCTACCGCTTCGGTCGCGAGCCGTGCGAGCGGCGGACGTGCGTGCGCTGCACGCTCTCGTATCGCCGGCCGCCGCAGATGTGGCGCAGCACGGGGCTGATGGAGCGCGCGGCGCGGCACGTCGACGCCTTTCTCGCGCCGACGCGGTTCGCGGCTGCCGCGCATGCCGCGCGCGGGTTCGACGCTCCGTTCGTGCAGCTGCCGCTCTTCGTCCCGGAGCCGAGTGGTCTCGCGCCTGCGCCCGGCGAGCCCTATTTCCTGTTCGCCGGACGGCTGGAGGAGTACAAGGGCGTCCAGACGCTCATCCCGCTCTTCCGGCGTCGCGGCGAGCGACTCGTGATCGCGGGGGCGGGCGCGTACGAGCGGGAGCTCCGGCGGCTTGCAATGGGGGCGCCGAACATCGAGTTCGTCGGGCACCTCCCGGATGCTGAGCTGGAGACGCTCTACGCGGGAGCACTCGCCGTGCTCGTGCCGTCGCTCCTCTTCGAGGTCTCGCCGGCTGTGGTGCTCGAGAGCTTCGCGAACGGCACTCCCGTGATCGCCCGCGACATCGGCGCGCTCTCGGAGCTCGTCCACGACAGCGGCGGCGGCCTCTTGTACACGCGCGAGGATGAGCTGGAGGCCGCGCTCGACCGCCTCGCGGACCAGCGTGACGAGCTCGGCAGCCGAGCGCGACGCGCCTACGAGGAGACCTGGAGCCCCGATGCACACTTCGCCCGCTACTTCGCGCTGATCGAGCAGCTTCAGGAAGCGCGCGTCGCATGAGCGAGCCGCAACTTTCCGTGATCCTCCTCACGCCCGACTGGTACGAGACGGTCCGGAAGACCGTGGCGAGCCTCGACGTCCAGACGGTGCGCGATCGGATCGAGCTCGTCGTCGTGGCCCCTTCGGCGGACACGATCGCCCAGGGGGAGTCGCAGCTGAGCGATTTCCCGCACGTGCGCCGCGTCGCGCTCGGCGAGATCACGTCCACCGCGAAGGCGCGCGCCGCGGGCGTGCGGGAGGCGACCGCTTCGATCGTGGCGTTCGCCGAAGACCACTCGTTCCCCGAGCCGGGCTGGGCGGAGGCGATCATCCGGGCGCACGCCGACGGTTGGAGCGCGGTCGGGCCCAACGTCGTCAACGCGAACCCTGACCGGATGGTGGGGTGGGCGGACGTCTTCCTCGGTCAGCGGGAGGTCGATCCAGAGCGCGCGCACGTCGTGGCGGACCTGCCCGGACGGAACAGCTCCTACAAACGCGACGTGCTCCTCTCGTACGGGCCTGAGCTCGACGAGCTGCTCGAGATGGAGACGCTCCTGCACTGGGACCTCCGCGCGAAGGGCTACGAGCTGTACCTGGAGCCCGCCGCGCGCACCACGCACTTCAACCACGACCATCTGCCGGGCTTCGTGCGGGAACACTTCTACGTCGGGCGCCTGTTCGCGGGCCAGCGCTCGCGGCGCTGGTCACTAGGCCGGCGTGTCGCGTACGCGGGCGCGGCGCCGCTGATCCCGCTCGTCCGGCTGTCGCGAATCCTGCCGGAGATTCGCCGCTCGGCCGGCAAGTACGAGCTCCTCCCGCGCGTGTTGCCGCCGCTCCTGCTCGGGCTGCTGGTCAGCGCGACCGGGGAGGCGCTGGGGTACGCGGCCGGCGTCGGCTCTTCTCCGCGGAAGATCGTTGACGTGGAGTTCCACCGCGACGGCGCCTAGCGTCCAGGTCCTGCTCTCGACCTTCGAGGGGGAGCGGTTTCTCGCGCCTCTGCTCGACAGCCTGCTCGCGCAGGACGTCGAGGTGCTCGTGCGCGACGACGGCTCGACTGACGGGACGCTTGAGCTCTTGCGCTCGCGCGGGCTCGACGCCGAGCGCGGCGAGCACGTCGGGTTCGTCCGGAGCTTCGGTTCGCTGCTGGCGCGAGCGGATGCCGACTACGTCGCGTTCTGCGACCAGGACGACGTGTGGCTTCCCGACAAGGTCTCCCGCGCGGTCGCGCGGCTCGAGGGCGTGTCGGGGCCAGCGCTGTATTGCGGGCGGCTGTCCGTCGTGGACGAGCACCTCGAGCCGCTCGCTCTCTCGCCGCTGCCGCGGCGCGGGCTTTCGTTCGCGAACGCGCTCGTCGAGTCGCAGGCGGCTGGCTGCACGATCGTGCTCAACCGCGCGGCGCGGGAGCTGGTCGCAGAGTTCCCTGCGGAGGCGGTCAGCCACGACTGGTGGCTCTACCTCGTCCTCTCGGCGCTCGGCGAGCTCGTTTACGACCCGCAGCCCGCGATCCTGTTCCGGAAGCACTCCGGCCAGGCGTTCGGGATCGGCGTCGGCACGATCGACTCGTGGCGCGCGAAGCTCATCGCAGGCGCCTCGGTGCTCCCGCAGGTGCGGGCGTTCGAGCGGAAGTACGGCGACCGGCTCGACGAGAAGGAGCGGCGCATCCTCAATCGCTTCTTGCAGACCGGTATCGGCTCGCGACTCCGACCGGACGTGTACCGCCAGTCGCGACGAGACGACGCCCTGCTCAGAGCGAAGCTGGCGCTCGGTCGGATCTAGGGCTGCGGTTCGGGCTCGGTCGGCGGCGTCGGCTCGAGGCGCTTCGCCTGCACGCGGCGGGCGACGTAGCTCGCTCCCGCGGTCCCGAGCAGCAGCAGGGAAATGCCTGCAAGGACGAGCAGGGGGAGCGGAATCGAGTCCGCGTTGTTCGGCCCGAGCTTCTGGAGGAGGCTCTGAATCAGGCCCGCGTCGCCGCCCTCTCCCGGCCCCAGGCCTTGACCGAGCGTGGGCGTGTTCGCCGGGCCGGACGGCTTCGTCGGGTGCGCGATCGCGTAGAGCATCGCGCGCCTGATCTCGTCCCGCGCGGTCGAGTACGAGTCGGTCACCGGCGGGAGGTGCTTGATCGCGTCGCGGTAGCAGTGCGGCGCGTACGTCCCGTCGACCTTCAGGTCGCTGAACCAGTCGGAGGCCACGTCTTTCCAGCACGGGCGCTTCGCCGACGCGGGGGTGACGGAGACGGAACCGAGGAGGAGGAGGCCGACGGTGAGGGTGAGGAGAAACGCTTTCAGCGGGGTGATCCTAGAGATGGGTACGGCTCTTACGCGCCGGTTGGGGCCGCGCTTCCACGCAGTCTCTGCCAAGGCGGTGTGTCCGCAGTAAGCCGCGTGTTAGCTGTCTGTAAGAACGGGTTCGCGCGCCGGGGGCCGTGTTAGCGTCGGCGCATGCGAGCGGCCGGCGTGGGCGGTGCGGTGAGCCTCGCGGCGATCGGCTCGCTCCTCTTCTGCGTTCTCTTCTTCGGGCACGGTCCGGCCGACGACTCCCTGGTCTGGATCGGCGGATCGGCAGTGCTCGTCGTGGCCGTCGCGGTCGGCGGCTCGGTGCTCGGCGCGCTGCCGCGGCCGAGCGCGGGACGCTCGGGGACGCTCGTCGTCGCGCTGCTCTTCGGGTTCGCGGTCTGGAGCGGGCTCTCGATCCTGTGGTCGATCGAGCCTGACCGGTCGTGGGCGTACCTGAACCGCGAGCTCGTGTACGTCGCCTTCGCGGTGCTCGGTGTCTACGCGGGCTCCCTCGCGCGCGTGCGTGTGCTTGCGGGGGCGCTCGCCATCCTGCTCGGGCTCGTCTTCGCGTGGGCGCTCCTCGCCAAGATCGTCCCGGGCCTCTACGACGACTACGGGCGCGTGGCGCGGCTGCGCGCGCCGATCGGCTACTGGAACGCGCTCGCGCTGCTCGGCGACGCGGCGCTGCCGCTCGGGATGTGGATCGCGGCGCGGCGCGGCACCTCGCACACCTCGCGCGCCGCCGGGGTGCTCCTCCTGTACGGGGCGATGGTCTCGATGCTGCTGACGTACTCGCGCGGCGGGCTCGTCGTCGGGGTCGTGGCGGTTGCGGTGTGGCTCCTGATCGGGAGGGGGCGGATCGAGAGCCTGGCAGCGCTCGGGATCTCCGCGCCCGCGGCTCTGCTCGTCTTCGCGTTCGCGCACACGCTCGAGGGGGTCGCCGGGGACGGGGTCTCGCGCGCGACGCGCGCGCACGACGGGCGGCTGTTCTCGGTTGCGCTGGTCATGGGGGCGGCGGTCGTTGTGTGGGCCGCGTTCTGGTCGGCGCGCTGGGAGGAGGCGCATCCGATCTCCGACGCGACCGAGCGGCGGTTCGTCCGGCTGGCGGTCGGGGGCGCGGCGGGGCTCGTCGTTGGGCTGCTGCTCGTCTCGGTCGTCCGAGCCGGCGGCGCGGGCTCCTGGATCGACGCGCGCTGGCATGAGTTCTCGAGCCCGGTGCAGCTGAATCAGGATCCGGGGCGCCTGCGGAGCCTGAGCTCGAACAACCGCTGGACGTGGTGGAAGGAGGCTGCGAACACCTTCGCCGACCATCCCGTGCAGGGGACGGGCGCCGGCGCGTTCAGGTTCGTCCACACGTCGCGCTACGCAGGCGACTCGGTGGTCGAGCCGCACGACCTGCCGCTGCAGGATCTCGCCGAGACGGGGCTGGTCGGGTTCCTGCTCGTGATGGGGTCGACGTTCTTCGCGGTGCTTGCGATTCGCTCCGCGTTGCGGCGGCTCGAGGGGGACGACCGCGCCGCGGCGGCCGCGTTGGCCGTGGGCATCGTCGCGTACCTGCTGCACGCGCTGATCGACTTCGACTGGGACTTCGTGGCGGTGACGGCGCCGGTGTTACTCGCGGTGGGCGCGCTCGCGGCGGCCGGTCGGCCGGCGCGCTGGGCGACGCGGCCGACGCTCACGGACGGGGTCGTCGCGGTCGCGGCGCTGGCCCTGTCCCTCGGAGTCGTGTACTCCCTCGCGGCGCCCTGGCTCGCCGACCGGCGCGTGGGGGCGGCGATTTCCGCGGCCGAAAAGGGCAACGTCGCGGGGTGGATCGCGGCTGCGAAGGAGGCGCATTCGCTCAATCCGCTCTCCGTCGATCCGCTGTTCTACTGGGCCTCCGGCGAGACGGCTCGGCAGACGCGCGCTTCGCGGATCCAGGCGGGTCGGCTCTATCAGCAGGCGACGCAGCTCGAGCCGCGGAATCCCGAGACGTGGTACCAGCTGGGCCTGTTCGAGCTGACCACGCTCGACGCGCCACAGGCGGCCTATCGCGACCTGAACCGCTCGTACACGCTGGATCCGTTCGGGCCGCTCGGACAGCCGTGCAGCCCGCTCGACCTTGCGCGGCGAAAGGCGGAGGGGAAGAAGTTCAGCTGCCGATGACGACGGCCAGGTGCGCGCCCATGAGGTCGCTCGCGTGCAGGCCGTCGAGCGGGCCGACCGCCTTGATCGCGAGATCGCGGCCGAGTCGCAGGCCCTCGGCGCGGAAGCCTTTGCGGTACATGACGACGCTGCGGGTGTAGTCGGCCCGGGGGGCGTTCCCGACGTTGCCGACGACGTAGCCGAGCCCGCGGACTGTGCTCGCCTCAGACGCGGCGGCTCCCTGGCGTCCGTTCCCGTTCAGGATCTCGACCTCGACGTCGGCGCGCGCGAGCTTCGGCTTGGTGGCGGCGGGGGCGACGATCGTGTGCGCCGGAACGGAGGAGGCGCCGCCGGAACGCGCGGTGGCTGCGGCTGCGTGGTGCGCGAGCGGGCGGCCGAGGGCGATCACGGCGATGACCAGGAGGATGACGAGCTCGAGGGCGGCGAACGCGCTCGCAACGAGCGTGGCAGTGCGCCAGGTCCTGGCGGCGTCGGGTGCGGGGAACGAGTGGTTCACGGCGGACGCCCATGTTCGTGTCGCCGGGCGCGGCTCCTCCCAGGGACTGTCCCCGGACGGGTCCCGGCACAACTAGTCCGGGGACAGTCCCTGGTCGTGACTCAGAGGGCCGCGTCTGGGGACAGTCCCTGCATCGAGCAGGTCAGACCCGGCCGGGTCTACGAGGGGCCGGTCATCGAGGCCCACGTCTCCTGGAGCCCCGTATCGAGATCGTGCTCGGCGCGCCAGCCGAGTTCCTCGCGAGCCAAGCTCGGGTCGATCACGCTGCGCAGGACGTCGCCGGCGCGCGCAGGCCCGTACTCCGGCTCGCGGTCGTGGCCGCTCACCCGCCGGCACGCGGCGTGCACCGCGTTGATCGACTGCTCGACGCCGGTGCCCACGTTGAACACGCCGCCCTCGTGCCCGCCCGCCGCGAGCACCGCGCGCACCACGTCGCCGACGTAGATGAAATCGCGCGTCTGGTCGCCGTCGCCGAAGATCGTCGTCGGCTCGCCGGCCTGCATCCGGTCGAGGAAGATCGCCACGACACCGCCCTCGAGGCTCGGCTCCTGCCGCGGCCCGAACACGTTCGCGAAGCGCAGCACCACGTGATGCGACCCGAACAGTCGGTTCCAGCCGAAGATGTACTCCTCCCCGGCGAGCTTCGAGATTCCGTACGGAGAGATCGGCTGCCGCGGATAGGTCTCCGGCGCCGGCCCGTCGCACTCGCCGTAGATCGCGCCGCCGGTCGAGCTGAAGACGAGGTGCGTCCCATGCTCCCGTGCCGCCTCGAGCATGCGCACCATCCCGAGGACGTTCACGTCGGCGTCGTAGTCGGGCCGCTCGACCGAGGTGCCCACGTCGGCCTGTGCAGCGAGGTGGAAGCAGACCTCCGGGCGCACCTCCCCGAAGACGCGGGCCGCGCCGGTGCGGATGTCCCCTTCGTGCAGTTCGGCTCCGGCGGGCGCCTTCTCGAGACTGCCGGTGGCGAGCGAGTCGAGGATGTGTACCTCGTCGCCGCGCGCGAGCAGCGCGTCCGCGACGTGCGAGCCGATGAACCCCGCTCCCCCTGTGACCACCGCCCGCATGGACGGCGCATACTACGGCACCCGTGTTCGTGACTTTCGAAGGGCTCGACGGCTCCGGCAAGACGACTCAGGCGGAGCTCCTGCGTGCGTCGCTGGCCGCTGAGCGCCGCTCGGTCGTCGCGACGCGCGAGCCCGGTGGGACGCCGCTCGGCGAGGAGATCCGCCGTCTCGTCCTGGGCGGGACGGACATGTCCGCGTGGGCCGAGTGCGCGCTCTTCGCGGCCGCGCGCGCCGAGCTCGTCGAGCGGGTGATCGCGCCCGCACTCGAGCGCGGCTCGGACGTCGTCTGCGACCGCTACATTGACTCGTCGCTCGCCTATCAGGGGATCGCGCGCGGGCTCGGCGTCGAGCGCGTCCTCGAGCTCAACCTCAGCGCGACGCGCGGCCTGCTGCCGGGCCTGACGTTCCTCGTGCTCGTCGATCCGGAGGAGGCGCTACGCCGGAGCAGCCCGTCCGACCGGATCGAGCGCGAGGCGGCCGAGTTTCACCTCGCGGTCGACGCCGCGTACCGTTCGCTCGTTGAGATGTTTCCCGAGCGCGTGGTCGCGATCGACGGCGCGCGCGCCCCCGACGAGATCGCAGAGGAGGTTCGTGGACGGCTTCGACAACTTGCCTGAGCAGGACGAGGCGAAGCGCCTGTTGCGCGCAGCCTTGGCCGAGGGCTCGGCGCACGCCTACCTCTTCCACGGTCCTGCCGGCGTCGGAAAGCGCGGAGCCGCCCTCGCCTTCGCCGCCGAGCTGCTCGGGGACGCGCCGCGCGTGCAGCGGGGAAGCCATCCCGACCTCTACCTGCTGGAGCCGGTCGGCGACCAGATCCGCATCGACGACATCCGGTCGCTGCGCCGCGACCTGCACATGCGCCCGTTCGAGGCCGACCGGCGCGTTTACCTCCTCTTCTCAGCCGAGACGATGAACGAGGGCGCCGCGGACGCGCTGCTGAAGGACCTGGAGGAGCCGCCCCCGTACGTCGTGGTCGTGCTCGTCGCGGACGAGATCGGGCCGCTGCCGGAGACGATCCGCTCGCGCTGCCAGCTCGTCCCGTTCCGCCGGCTCTCGGAGCGCGCGGTGCGGGCCGCGATCGACGCGCGCGCGCCGGGTCTCTCGCCGAACGAGGTGACCGCCCTCGCCCGGGTCGCGGCAGGCAGGATCGACCGTGCCGAGCGGCTGCTCGACGCAGCGGCGGTGGGCCGAAGGCAACGACTCCTTGAGACGGCGCGGAGCGTCTACCTCGACGCAGACTTCGATCCGGGCGGCGCCGCCGACGCGATTCTCCAGAGCATGCGCGAGCGCGGCGACAAGGCGCAAACCGACGCGGAGGAGCACTGCGAGCCGCTCGGACTCCCGCCGAAGGAAGCCGAGCAGCGCGTGAAGCGCGCCCGTCGCGGCGCCGAGTGGGACGAGCTGCTTGCCTCGCTCGACGAGCTCGCTGCGTGGTACCGCGACCTGCTCGTGGTCGCGGCGGGCGCCGAGAGCACGGTGATCCACTTCGACCGGCTGGCGGAGCTGAAGAACGACGCGTCGCGCGAGCGGATGCTCGGGGCGGAGCGGGCCGCGGAGGCCGTCCGCGCGAGTTGGCGGAGCTTCGAGGAGTTCAACATCTCGCCGGCTCTCCAGCTCGAGGCCCTGTTCGTCCAGCTCCGTCGCGAGCTCGCCTCGCCTGCGCTCGCCGCTTGACCGCGCTACGGATCCGGCTCCCGCCACGCGTCCTGCTCTTTCGGCTCCGCGCGATCGCGCTTTCGCGGCGGACCGGCGACCCCAGCCGGCGCTGGCCTCTGAGCATCTGGCGGCTCTCGCGGCTGCTGGCGCTTGCGCGCGGACGCGAGCAGATCGTCGAGCTCGGCACTGCGACCGGCTGGACGGCGTATTCGCTCGCGCTCGCCAACCGGCGTGCGCGTGTGAAGACGTATGACCTCACCGTGTGGCCTGGTCGCGACCGCTACCGGCCTCTCGTGCCCGCCTCGGCGCTCGAGCGGGTCGAGCTCGTGCTGCGTCGCGGAGAGGACGGGCCGGAAGAACCGATGAGCTGCGACCTCCTCCTCATCGACGCGAATCACTGGCACCCAGCGGTGCGCGAGATGTTCGAGGCCTGGTACGGAAGCGTCGTCCCGGGCGGACTCGTGGTGTTCGACGACGTCGCGCCGGAGTTCCCCGACGTCGCGAGGACGATCGCCGACCTCGGGCTCTCGGGCGAGCGGCTGGGGCGGCTGTTCGTGCACGAAAAGCCGCTCTAGTCGGCACTTTGCGGCCCTACCTGTACCCCCAACAGGGGAATTGCCCGGCACGAAAGGGCCCTTCACACTTCGTAGGGTCTCGCGCGGGCGGCGCGTCTCCCTTCCGCAATCCAGAAGGAGCTCCTTGGCCGCAGCCCCCGACCTTCGTCGCGCGACCGCAATCGAGCGACAGCCCAGCGCCCCAGAGGCGCGTACGACGCACGCCATGTACGAGGAGTACTCGGGGCAGATCTTCGGCTACTGCATGAACCAGCTCGGCAACCGCGAGGAGGCCGAGGACGCCGTGCAGAGCACCTTCATGAACGCGTTCCGCGGGCTCCAGCGCGGCGTGGTCCCACAGGCCGAGTCCGCCTGGCTGTTCAAGATCGCGCACAACGTCTGCCTCTCGCGCAGGCGCGCCGCCTTCAGGCGCGGCCGCGTCGAGTTCGCGAACGACCTCGAGACGCTGCAGGAGATCACGCCCTCGCCGAGCGTCCGCGAAACCGACGACCTGATCCGTCTGAACGACGTCCTTGCGACGATGCCCGAGAGCCAGCGCAAGGCGATCCTCCTGCGCGAATGGCAGGGCCTCTCGTACCACGAGATCGGCCAGGAGATGGAGCTCTCGCAGTCGGCGGTCGAGACACTGATCTTCCGCGCGCGCCGCTCGCTCGCCGCCGGGCTCGAGGCTGCGCAGCCCGCGAAGAAGGGCCTGCGACGTCTGCGTCAGGGCTCGAACCTCGGGACGGCGCTCGTGGCGCTCAAGTCGCTCCTCGCTGGGAGCGCCGCCGTCGTGGCGGCGGGCTCGGTTGCCGCCGGTGGCCCGCTCGAGCCGCTCCAGCATCATTTCGGCCGGGCGCCTCTCGCTTCGGGTGGCGGGCCTCACGCGCGCGCACACGCGAAAAAGCAGCGCTCCGTCTCGACGCCGCGCGCCGAGACCGTTGCCTGGTCGGGTGCGAGCCAAGGCCGGAGCGACAGGACGCAGCGTCTACGCGTCGTCTCTCCGCCCGCGCCGCCTCCTGCCGCGGCCGCCTCGAAAGCCGTCCGTCACTCGCCGCCGTCTCCGGCTGCCGCTGCTCCGGCCGCTCCCGCCGCTCCTGCCCCGCTTCCGCCCGCGGCCGAGCCTCCGAAGGTCGAGGAGCACGTTGCGCCGTCCCCCGAGCCCGAACGGGAACCTGCCGCCGCCGCGCCGGATCCTCCCGCGCCGCCGGCCGCCGTCGAGCAGCAGCCGCCCGCGGCGGGATACCCCAAGGACGAGCACGGCGGCAAGGGCAAGGGCAAGGACGAGCAGAAGCAGAAGGACCAGGGCAACGGGAACGGCAACGGCAAGGAAGAGGGCAAGGGCGGCGGCGGCGACGGCAAGTCCGGCGACGACTAGGCTTTCGCCTCGCCCCCAAGGGTCTTCCAGACTTCTTAACCTTGTCTCAGGCCGTTCTTAGGGCCTGTTGATCCCATGGGTCGCAGCAATTTCGAATCGAAAGGACGATCCATGCGCACGACCCGGAGAACAGTCGCCGCCACCGCCCTCGCCGTGAGCGCCCTAGCCGGCGCCGGGGTGGGCGTCGGAACCTACGCGGCGCTCAACCACGACGGCAGCACGACGACGATCCGGCAGGTTGCCGTGCCCGCGTCGTCCTCCCAGTCGGTCTCGAGTGCCAGCGCGCTGAGCGTCGCGAAGATCTACGGCCTCGCGTCGCCGGGCGTCGTCGAGATCACCGTGACCACCAGCGGAGGCGGGAGCCAGACCTTCCCCTTCGGGCAGGGAGGCGGATCGCAGACCGCGCAGGGCTCGGGCTTCGTCTACGACACGGCCGGCCACGTGATCACGAACGATCACGTCGTCGCCGGCGCGAACAGCATCTCCGTCAGGTTCTCCGGCGGGGCGACGTACAAGGCGACGGTCGTCGGGGCCGACCCCTCCACCGACCTCGCCGTCCTCAAGATCGACGCTCCCAGCTCGTTTCTCCATCCGCTGAACCTCGGTGACTCGTCGGCGCTGCAGGTCGGCGACGGCGTCGTCGCGATCGGCTCGCCGTTCGGGCTGCAGGAGACGGTCACGTCCGGAATCGTGAGCGCTCTCCACCGTGAGATCACCTCCCCGAACCGCTTCGCGATCGAGGACGCGATCCAGACCGACGCAGCGATCAACCACGGCAACTCCGGCGGCCCGCTCCTGAACCTCCAGGGGCAGGTGATCGGCGTGAACGCGCAGATCCAGAGCGAGGGCGGCGGTAACGACGGCGTCGGCTTCGCGGTTCCGTCCAACACGGTGAACAAGATCGCGGCCAAGCTGCTCGCGAACGGGAAGGTCGAGCATGCGTACCTCGGGGTCGGGATCCAGACGATCCCGAAGGCGTTCGCCGACCAGCTCGGCGGGACGGCCGGCGCTGCGGTCACCGACGTGAAGGCGGGAACTCCGGCGCAGAAGGCCGGCCTGCACAAGGCGACGGGCCAGAAGACGATCCAGGGCCTGCCGTACGCGACCGGCGGTGACGTGATCACGAAGATCGACGGCACCTCGATCGCGACGGACGACGCGTTGCGTCGCGCGGTCGACGCGCACCAGCCGGGCGACAAGGTGACGCTCACCTACGTCCGGGGCGGCAAGACCCTGACGGCGACGGTCACGCTGGGCACGAGACCGTCGAGCTAGGCGGAAGCCATCGGGGGCGCCGCGCGCACGTCGCAGCGGCGCCCCTGATCCATGCCTGAGCCGCGGCTACAATCAGCGTCCCCGCCGACGTCGCTCAGCTGGTAGAGCACTTCACTCGTAACGAGGGTCGCAACAGCCTGACCCGGCCGCAGACGGCTTCGTAAGCCGTTTTGCTCACCCTCATGGGTTCGGTGTTAGCCGACCCACGACGGGTTCGACTTGACACAAACTCGACGCGCCTGACGCGCCTTGAAAAAGAAGGACGGCCCCTGTTTGGGGCCGTCGATGTGAGTCGGGCTGTTGTTGATCGGAGTCAGATCGATGACTGCGCTGCGCGTACACGCGCCTCCACTTCGGAGCGGTCGAAGAGATGCGAGTACACCTTCGCGGTCACGGACGGATCGCTGTGACCGACGATCGCTGCAACTTCAACCGTCGTCATGCCTGCGGACGCGTACATCGAGACGGCCGCATGCCGGAGCTGGTGAACAGTGATTCCCTTGCCGTCGAGCCCCGCCTCTTTGAGCGCCGGCTCGAAGCCACGAGCGCGGAAGTTCCAGTAGCTCAGCGCTCGGCGCGGGTTGTCCTTTGCGTGGAAGACGAAGTCTTCGTCTTCGTCTTCGGCGTTGGCGGGATGACGCCCGCAAACAGATTGACCAGGCCTGACGAGAACGGGACGAGTCGCACGCTGCGGCAGTCTTCGGAGGACCGAGTGTGCCATCGTGTCGGAGCGAGTGCTGGACGACGAGACGTCCGGCCAGTAGGTCAACGTCGCACCTACGTAGCGCGAGTGCTTCGCTCACCCGAGGCCCGTCAAGACGAGCACGCGGATGAGAGGGGAGTAGTCATAGCGAGCGTCTCCGCGCCGCGCGAATCGCGGCAGAGACCGGGATGTGCCCAGCAGCGCGAGCTGCGCGGCTAGAGCTGGAGTCTGCGGTAGAAACCGAAACGCACGTCAGGCCGGATGAAGTGATCCCCAGCTAGGGCCGCTCTAGGAGCGGACTTTGGACTCGTGTGTCAAGTGTGCGTCAAGCGCGTCCGCGTTCTCGACTTCGCTGATGCTGCGCCGTGGAGGTCGTGGAGCATCGTGCGCCCGAGAGGGGGAGGGGGCACCCCCGCGAGCGCGGGACTCGGCCTGGGACTTTGCCTGGGCACGAAGCTTACGCCGCGTCGACGACGCGGCGTCCTTTACTCTCACGCGCCCGCTCGGCGGCGCGCCTGGCGTCCTCGTCCCGACCGTCGAGGA
>JBDTZN010000051.1:0-14216 GCA_040005095.1 Thermoleophilia bacterium
AGAAGTAACAGCGCGTGCACTCCCAGATCCCGTGCTCGCTGTTCAGGTCCTCGAGCCGGTCGACTCCCGATTGGTCACGAGGGTCGCCGACGAACCTGAACGCCTTCGCGAGCGCCTGAGGCCCGAGGAACTCCGGCTCCGACTCCATCGCGTTGCACTCGGAGACGCAGCAGCCGCAGTTGATGCAGAGCGACTCCTTGTGGATCGGGTTCATCTTCTCCTGCGAGACGATGTACTCCTTGCCGTCCGGTGGCTCCTCGTAGCCGGGCTGGAGCCACGGCTTGACGGCATTGAACTTGTCCCAGAAAGGCTGCATGTCGACGACCAGGTCCTTGACGATCGGGAGGTTGCCCATCGCCGAGATCACCGGGACGTGGCCGGACTGGACGATGTCGTACATGCGCGTCTTGCACGCGAGGACGGCGGCCCCATCCATCCGCATGCCGCAGGAGCCGCAGATCATCATCCGGCAGCTCTTGCGGTAGGAGAGGCTCCCGTCCTGCTGGTCCTTGATCAGGTCGAGGACGTCGAGGAGCGTCACCCACTCGGGCGCGTCGACCTCGTACTCCTTGAGCGCGCGCTCGCCAGTCGTGGAGTCGTAGCGCCAGATCTTGATCGGGACGCGCATCGTTCGCTCGGCTGCGACTGCCACCTAGTAGGTCCTTTCCTGGGGTTGCCACTTCGTAACGGTCACCGGCTTCCAGTCGAGGCGCGGCTGGCCGTTCTCCCACGACACCATCGTGTGCTTCATGAAATTCGCGTCGTCGCGATCCGGGAAGTCGTCCGGACGCGCATGGGCGCCGCGGCTCTCTTTCCGCGCGATGCCGCAGACGACCATGCACTCGGCGAGCTCCAGCAGGAACTCGAGCTCGAGCGCCTGCGTGAGGTCGCTGTTGAAGAGCTGGCCCTTGTCCTCGACGACGATGTTCTCGTAGCGCTCGCGCAGGCCGGCCACGATCTCCCCCTGGCGCTTCATCTGCTCCTCGCGGCGGAAGACGCCGAAGTTCTCGTGCATCGTCGTTGCAAGCTCGTCGCGGATCCGCCATGGGCGCTCGCCCTCGTTGCGGTCGAGGAGCGCCTTCAGGTCGCGCTCGGCGTCGCGCTCGGTCGACTCGGGAACCTCGATCGTCGTGTTCGCGAGCGCCCACTCGGCCGCATGCCGGCCCGCGCGCTTCCCGTACGTGATCGTCTCCATCAGCGCGTTCCCGCCCAAGCGGTTCGCGCCGTGGACGGACACGCACGCACACTCGCCGGCCGCGTACAGGCCCTCGACGTTCGTCTTGCCCCAGAGGTCCGTGTCGACGCCGCCCATGTGGTAGTGCGCACCCGGACGGACGGGGATCGGCTCGCGAATCGGATCGATGCCGGCGAACACCATCGACAGCTCCCGCGTGCCGTGCAGCCGGTCGAGGATCTTCTCTGCGCCGAGGTGGCGCAGGTCGAGCAGAACGTTGCCGTCGATCCCGCGGCCCTCGTCGATCTCGGTCTGCTCGGCGCGCGAGATCACGTCGCGCGAAGCGAGCTCCATCGCGTTCGGCGCGTAGCGCTTGAGGAAGCGGTCCCCCTCCGAGTTCAGGAGGTAGGCGCCCTCGCCGCGGCAGCCCTCGGTGATGAGCACGCCGGTCGGCGAGAGGGTCGTCGGGTGGAACTGCATCATCTCCATGTCCTTCAACGGCACGCCAGCGCGCATCGCCATCGACATGCCGTCACCCGTGCAGGCGTATGCGTTCGTCGTCCCGACATAGAGCCTGCCGGCGCCCCCGGTCGCGAGGATGATCGTCTTGGCGCCGATCGTCTTCAGGCCGCCGTTCAAAAGATCCCAGCAGATGACGCCCTGGCAGCGGCCGTCGTTCAGGACGAGCCGCCAGGCGAAGTACTCCTCGTAGACGAGCAGATCACGCCTGACGACTTGCTCATAGAGCACCTGGACGAGGACGTGGCCCGTGATGTCGGCCGCGTAGGCCGTGCGCGGCGCGCCGGCGGCGCCGAAGGGGCGCTGCGCGATGCGGCCGTCGTCGGTGCGCGAGAACACCGCGCCCCAGTGCTCCAACTGGTAGACGTCGTCCGGGGCCTCGTTGCAGAGCACCTCGATTGCGTCCTGGTCGCCGAGGTAATCCGAGCCCTTGACGGTGTCGTAGGCGTGCGATTCCGGGTCGTCCTCGGAGGCGTTTCCGAGCGCCGCGTTGATCCCGCCCTCGGCCGCGCCGGAGTGGCTGCGGGTCGGGTGGATCTTCGAGATGAGGGCAACGTCGGCCCCCGCTTCATGGGCTTCGATCGCCGCGCGCATGCCCGCGCAGCCGGCACCGACGATTAGGACGTCGTGCTTCGCCTCCACTGCGAAGGACGCTATCGGAACGGATGGATTCTCTGCGTCAGACGCGCGGGCCGGCGGCGGCGATGTTGCTCGCATCCGAGGCGAAGCGCTGCTCGAAGTTGTCGCGGAACATCCGCGCCAACTCGCGGGCCTTGCGGTCGTACGCGTCCGCGTCGCGCCACGTCGAGCGCGGGTCGAGTAGCTTCGACTCGACGTCCGGTGCCGAGACGGGTACCTGGAAGCCGAAGAGCGGGTCCGTGCGGAACTCCACATCCGCGAGCTCGCCCGAGAGCGCGGCCGAGAGGAGCGCACGCGTCGCTGCGATCGGCATCCGCTCGCCTTCGCCGAACGGGCCGCCCGTCCAGCCGGTGTTCAAGAGCCAGACCGGAGCGCCGTGCTCGTCGAGCTTCGCCGCGAGCATCCGCGCGTACACGAGCGGCGGCTGTGGGAGGAACGGCTGGCCGAAGCAGGTCGAGAACGTCGGCTGCGGCTCGTCGACGCCGATCTCCGTCCCGGCGAGCTTCGCCGTGAAGCCGGACAGGAAATAAAACAGCGCCTGGTCGCGGTCGAGTCGTGCGATTGGCGGGAGGATTCCGAACGCGTCGGCGGTGAGGAAGATGACGTTTCGCGGATGCCCGGCGCGCTTCGTAGGCAGCGCGTTCGCGATCTGCTCGAGCTTGTACGCGGCACGGGTGTTCTCGGTCTTCGACCCGTCGCCCAGGTCGACGACACCCCGCTCGTCGACTGCGACGTTCTCGAGGATCGTCCCGAACGTGTGCGTCATCCGGTAGATCTCCGGCTCGGCCTGTGGTGAGAGGCGGATCACCTTCGCGTAGCAGCCGCCCTCGATGTTGAAGACGCCGCTGTCGCCCCAGCCGTGCTCGTCGTCACCGATCAGGGAGCGCTCGGGATCGGCCGAAAGCGTCGTCTTCCCCGTCCCCGAGAGGCCGAAGAAGATCGCCACGTCGCCGGCCTCGCCCACGTTCGCCGAGCAGTGCATCGGGAAGACGCCCTCGAGCGGCAGCCGGTCGTTCATCACGGTGAAGATCGACTTCTTGATCTCGCCCGCGTAGAACGTCCCGCCGATCAGCACCTCGGTTCGACCCGGGTGCAGGACGATGAACGTCTCGGTGCGAGTCCCGTCCTCGGCGGGCACGGCGTCGAGACCCGGCGCGTGCAGCACGAGAGCGTCGGGCTCGAATGCGTCGAGCTCCTCTTCGCTCGGCTCGATGAACATCGTCTTGGCGAAGAGCGCGTGGTACGGGTGGTCTGTGATCACGCGCACGGTGATGCGGTGCGCCGGATCGGCGCCGGCGAACGCGTCGACGACGTAGAGGGAGGCTTGCGCGTCGAGATGCGCAATGAGCTTGTCGCGCAAACCCTCATACGAGTCTTCGGCGAGCTCCTGGTTGACGTCGCCCCACCAGATCCGATCCTCAGAGCTCGGCTCGCGGACGACGAACTTGTCCTTCGGCGAGCGACCGGTGTGGACGCCCGTGTCGACCGCGAGCGGGCCGCCCTCGGCGAACTGCCCCTCCCCGCGCAGGAGCGCGTGGGCGTAGAGGACCGACGTGGTGGGGTTCCAATGGAGCGCGCCGTCGGCGCTGAAACCGAGCTCCGCAAGCTGTGCGCGACCCTCGATCTCGGTCATCGCCATACGTGCCTCCTTCCCCGCAAGGGGTCAATCGTATTCAAGAACGGCCGCACAACGACGGAGGGCCCGCTTCGTCAGCGGGCCCTCCAGTCCTTCGCATCGGCGCTCTGCTAGCCGAAGATCGAGACGTAGAACGAGCGGTCGGCGCCGACTCCTCCCGTCGTCAACGTGACGATCCCGATGTGGCTCGTGTCATTGCCACTCGTGCAGATGAAGCCCTGCGGCGATCCTCCGCACGGGCCGGCGATGATGCCGCCGCGGTTTACGCTCGTGTCCTGGGCCGGTGAATACGAGGCGAGGACGAGCTTGTCCGTGACGGTCGTGCCCGGGGCGTAGACGTACGCGCCCGGGCCTGGGTGGGCCGTAAGCGACCAGCCGCCAGACTGCGCGAGAATCGTTCCGTCAGCCTTCACGAGCGCCCACTTGATGGCCGACGCGCCGGACGGACCGGCGGGGCCGGCAGGACCGGCGGGGCCGGCAGCACCTGCCGGACCGGCGGGACCGGCGGGGATCTGGCCGATCGCGAAGTCCTTCGCGAGCAGCGAGCGGTCCTTGACCTTGATGGACGTGACCGCGTTGGCCTTGAGCTGTGCGTTGCCGACGCTGTTGCGCGGCAGGGCCTGAACGGCGGCGTAGCTCGTGCCTGTCAGTGCCGCGATCAGTGCGATACAGGCGATGACGATCGCCGGTGATGGAAGGCGAAGCTTCCGATGCATGGGTTTCCTCCTCAGTTGGATCAATGTCGGGTTCTGGCGAAGCGACGGGAATCCTCGCCGCCGCATGTAAGGGTTGGCCCTGACGACGGTTAGGGAACCAGGGGGTGCCTTGTAAAGATTCCCCCCGAACCTAGCGGAATCAAACCTGCCAGGCCTGGTTCCGGAGAATCGGTACCCGCTCCCCGCCGGCGGTGATCCCGGTCACGTCGACCTCCGGTCCTCCGACCATGAAGTCGATGTGGATCTGACTGCGGTTCAGCCGCTCCCGATCCTCGGCGCCGACGGCGTAATCCAGCGCGCCGCCGATCGCGATGTGGCTCGCCGCGTTCTCGTCGAGCAGCGTGTCGTAGAAGACGGTGCCGAGCGGCCCGATGCGTCCGGCCCCGTCGACCAGCGCGACCTCGCCGAGCCGCGAACCGCCCTCGTCACGCTGCGAGAGCGCGCGTAGCGTCTCGGCGCCTCGGTCGGCCTCGATCTCGACCGCCTTTCCGCCTTCGAACCGGACGGTCAGCCCGTCGATGATCTGCCCCGACGTGAAGAGCGGCTTGGTCGAACGGACGACGCCATCGACGCGCTCTGGATCCGGGCACGTGAAAACCTCCTCGGTGGGCAGGTTCGGCATGTGCTTGACGCCCTCGACCGTCTCGCCGCCGCCGCCGATCCACTTCGAGCTGGGCAGGAGCCCGATCGTGAGATCCGTGCCGGGACCCTCGAGGCGCACGGCATCGAAGTGACGCTCGGTCATGCGCTGGCCGGCGCCGACGAGCTCCTCGTTCCTCGCCGTCCAGGCCGCGATCGGGTCGTCCTCGTCGAGCCGGCAGATGTGGATCACGTCCTGCCAGAGCTGGTCGAGCGCCTCGTCGGGCTCGGCATCCGGATAGACCAGCGCGGCCCACGCCGGAGTCGGGCACGGGGCGATGCACCAGTTCACCGTCTCGTCGTTGATCACCGTGAGGTACTCCGGAACGGAGGGATACCGGTCGCGGCCCACGCGTTCGGGGTCGAGGTCGTCGAAGAGATGGGGCGCGGGCGGCCCGCTGAGCGAGATGATCGCGCCTCGCGCCTCGCCCAGCTGTAGCGCACGCTCGCCGTACCATTTCGGCGTGAAGTCGAGCGCCTCGTCCGGTGCGTAGAGGACGCGCTCACGCTTCATCCAGGGGTCGTAGTGCACGTAGTCGACGAACTTCGCGCCGCGCCGGTAGGCGGCTCCGGCAATGGCACGCGCGAGCTCCTCCTTCCCCGGACTGGCCGAGAGCTCGACGATCTGGCCGGGCTGGACGTTCGCGCCGAAGCCGGCGATCAGGTCGGCAAAACGCTCGATAGGGGGGCCGCCGTTCAGCATGTATCCGATCCTAGTTTGCAGGAGGCAAGGTATGCGACGGGAAACGGTCCCATCCCATGAACGCGACCGATCGCTTCCTCGACAGCCCGTCCCTCTCCGACGAGACCCGCCGGGCGTACCGCTTCGACGTGGAGGAGTTCGTCGCGTGGCTCGAGGCGCGGAAGCTCGCTCCGGCAGACGTCGACACCCGACGCTTCTCGGAATACGCCGCGCACCTCGCCTCCCCGAGGAGCGCCACTCGCCGGCTCTCGCCCGGCACGATCGCGCGCAAGCTTGCGGCGGTTCGGTCATTCCTGCGCTTCACGCTCGGGCCCGCGCGCGTACCCGAGGCGTCGTTTGCGCCGCGCCGGCGCCGGCGACTACCCGAGGTGCCGAAGCAGGCGGACGTCGAGAGCGCGCTCGAAGGGGTCGAGGGCGAGGGCGCGCTCAGCCTGCGGAACCGGGCCCTGCTCGAGTTGGTGTACTCGGCCGGGCTGCGGAGCCGCGAGGCGGTCGACCTCGACCTCGGCGACGTGGACTTCGAGCAGGAGCTCGTCCGGGTCCGAGGCAAGGGCGGCAAGGAGCGCGTGGTGCCGCTTGGCGAGGAAGCGGCGCACTGGGTCTCGCGGTACCTCCACGAGGCCCGCTCGGAACTCGCGCGCGGCGCCGACGACGCGCTGTTCCTCTCCGTTCGCGGCAAGCGGCTCGACACGTCCACGCTGCGCCGACTGCTGCCCCACCCGCACCGGCTGCGGCACGCGTTCGCAACGCATCTCCTCGAGGGCGGAGCCGACCTGCGGACGATCCAGGAACTCCTCGGCCATTCATCCCTCTCCACAACGCAGGCCTATTCACACGTGGACGGAAAGCGGCTCCGGAAGGTCTATGACAGCTCGCACCCGAGAGACCAAACGGCATCCTGAGGTCGAAGCGTTCCTCGCCGTCTCAGCGGCGAGGCTCGCGCCCCGAACGCTCGACGCCTACCGCCGCGACCTCGACGGGTTCGCCCGGCTGCTCGGCCGCTCGCCCGCGCGCGCGAGCGTCGAGGACGTCGAGCGCTTCCTCGCCTCGCTCCGCGCCGAAGGCCTCGCCGGCTCGACGATCGCCCGCCGGACCGCCGCGCTCCGCTCGTTCTTCCGCCATCAGGTTCTGGTCGGAGCGCGCGGGGACAACCCGGCGGCGGACGTGCAGCTTCCCCGTAGAACCCGGAAGCTTCCGCGCACGCTCTCGCCCGGAGAGGCGCTGCGACTGATCGAGGCCGCGAACGGGACGACGCCCCGCTCGCTTCGCGACGCCGCCCTCGTCGAGCTGCTCTACGGAGCCGGCCTGCGCGTCAGCGAGGCCGTCGGGCTCGAGCGCGGCGACGTCGACACCGACCAGCGCCTCGTACGCGCGGTCGGAAAGGGAGGGAAGGAGCGGATCGTCCCGATCGCCCGCCAGACGGCGGAGGCCGTAACGCGGTACGCGTCTCGCGGCCGCCCGCACCTCGATCGCCGCCATCGTCCCGAGCTCTTTCTGAACGCCAAGGGCGGAGCGCTGACCCGCGCCGGCGCGTTCCTGATCCTGCGGAAGCTGGCCGAGAAGGCCGGTCTGGAGCCGGAGCGCGTGCACCCGCACCTCCTGCGCCACTCGTTCGCCACGCACCTGCTCGAGGGCGGCGCAGACCTCCGGAGCGTCCAGGAGATGCTAGGCCACGCGGATCTCGCGACGACCGAGCTGTACACGCACGTATCCGATCGGAGGCGCCGCGACTTGTACTTCCAAGCGCATCCGCATGCGCGGCGGCGTAAAGTCTCGACCCAAACTGGGCAGGCAAGAAGCGAGGACCATGACCGTCGATCCGAACATCACCATCGCGATTCTCACGGTCGGCGTCGGCTACCTGATGACCCAGGCAGGCCTGCAGAAGAGCGCACTGGAGCTGAGACGCCGCCGGAAGATCTGCCCGTCGTGCGGGCGTGAGCGCGTGCGCGACTGCAGCTGCGCCTAGCGCCTAGCGCAGGTTCTGTTTCTTCTGTAACGCCGCGGCGACCTGCTTTGCGGTGCTCTGCAGCTTCTCGTCCTGGCGGTCGTCCTCCGCGATCCCTTTGAGGAGCACGATCGTCTCGCGTTGCGGCGAGCCGTTCTTCAGCACCACGACCGCTAGCCGGCGAACCGCCTCGTTCGCATCGGTCGTCGCCAGCGTGTGCAGCAGCGCGCGCGACGAGTTGACCGCGCCCGGACTGTCGCGCGAGAGCTGCTCGAGCGAGACGAGCGCGGAGCCGCGGCAGGCCGGGCTCTCGTCCTCGAGGCCGCGCCGCAACAGCTCCAGCTTCTGCCGGAACCGGAACTGCCCGATGCCCCGGTACGCCGCTGCACGCTCGCGGTAGTCCGCACCGCGCGCCGCAGCCTCGAGCTCGTCCTCCCACTCGCGGCGAAGATCGGCGAGCTCGCGCTCGGCCCCGCGCTGCGCCAGCTCGTCGGCCTGTGCTGCGGCCTCGGCGAGGTTCACGTCAGGAAGGAACGGGAGCGGCGCCGATCTCCGACGCCGGGCGTGGAGCGGGTCCGACGTACTGCGCGGAGGGGCGGATCAGCCGGCCGGTCTTGCGCTCCTCGAGGATGTGCGCCGACCAGCCGGCGACCCGGGCGCAACCGAACATCGCAGGCGTGAGGTCGGGCGGAATCTCGGCAGTGTCGAGGACGACCGCCGACCAGAACTCGACGTTGGTCGGCAGCGGCCGGTCGGGCTTGCGCCGCTTGAGCTCCGCGAGCGCCGCCTTCTCGACCGCGTCGGCGACCTCGAAGCGCGCCGACCCGAGCTCCTGCGCGGTTCGCTTGAGCAGGGTCGCGCGCGGGTCGTCGCCGCGGTAGATGCGGTGGCCGAAGCCCATCAGGCGCTCGCCGCGGTCGAGCAGCTCGCGAATGTAGCGCTCAGGGTCGCCCAGCTTTTCCGCGCCTTCCAGCATCGGGAGGATTCGGGCCGGAGCGCCACCGTGCAGCGGGCCCGAGAGCGCACCGACCGCTGCCGACATGGCCGCGCCTGCGTCAGCTCCGGTCGACGCGACGATGCGGGCGGTGAACGTCGATGCGTTCAGCCCGTGCTCCGCGGTGCAGATCCAGTACGTGTCGATCGCCTGCACGTGCTTCGGATCTGCCTCCCCGCGCCAGCGCAGGAGGAACTTCTCCGCTGCGATTCCGCCCTGCTCCACGACCTCGTGGGGGATTGGATCGGTCTTTCCGTCGGCCACGCGCGCCGACTGCGCGACGATCGACATCGTGATCGCGGACAGCCGCGCGAGGTCGTCGCGCGCGTCGCCGAGCTCGATGTCGACGAGCTTCTGGAGCTCCCATTCGCCTGCAAGGTGCGCCAGCGCCGACTGGAGGTCCGACGGCGCGTTCCCAGTCAGGTTCGCAGGGCGGAAGGGCTCCGGACCGGGCATACCGGGGTCGAAGCTCGAGTCGACCAGCAGGCCCCAGACTTTCTCGTACGGGTAGTGGCCGACCAACTCTTCGATGTCGACGCCGCGGTACCTGAGCGACCCGCCTTCCTTGTCGGGCTCCGCGATCTCCGTCTGGAAGGCGACGACGCCCTCGAGCCCTGGCCTGAAGTCGGTCACGGCCACCAATCTACCGGGAGTGGAGGTGTTCAAGCCATTGAACACCGGAGCTCCTGTCCGCGCAGCGGGCCAGTGGAGGGGTCTGCGGAACCGGGAGGTTCCCCAGTGCGGACCGTTCGGTAAAGTCCGCCGCCGTGGCGCATCGAGTGATCCTCATCCCGGGCGACGGCACCGGCCCGGAGCTCACCGACGCGACGCGCCGGGTCCTCGAGGCGACCGGCGTCGAGTTCGACTGGGACGTCCAGCACGCCGGCACCGACGTGATGGCCCAGAACGACGGGAACCCGCTTCCCGACACAGTGCTCGACGCGATCCGCGAGACGGGCGTCGCGCTCAAGGGCCCGATCACCACGCCCGTCGGCGGGGGCTTCCGCTCCGTCAACGTCGCCCTCCGCAAGGAGCTCGACATGTACGCGCAGATCAGGCCGTGCAAGACCTATCCAGGCGTGCGTTCCCGCTTTCAGGACGTCGACCTCGTGATCGTGCGCGAGAACACTGAGGACCTCTACGTCGGGATCGAGTACGAGCAGGGAACGGCGGACGCCGAGGAGCTGATCCACTGGATCGAGTCGAAGGGCGGGAAGCTGCGCTGGAACGACGCGGGCATTTCGATCAAGCCGATCTCGGTCACGGGCACGCGCAGGGTCTTCGAGTTCGCGTTCGACTACGCGCGCCGCAACGGCCGCCGCAAGATCACGGCGGTCCACAAGGCGAACATCATGAAGTTCAGCGACGGGCTCTGGCTGCGCGTCGCGCGTGAGGTCGCCGCCGAGAACACCGACATCGAGTTCAACGATCGCATAGTGGACAACATGTGCATGCAGCTCGTCCAGCGTCCCGACGAGTACGACATGCTCGTCCTGCCGAACCTCTACGGCGACGTGCTTTCCGACCTTTGCGCCGGGATGATCGGCGGGCTCGGGCTCGCGCCCGGGGCGAACTACGGCGACGACGCGGCGGTCTTCGAGCCGACACACGGCTCGGCGCCCAAGTACAAGGGTCAGAACAAGGTCAATCCGATGGCGCAGATGCTCTCGGGGATGCTGATGCTGCGGCATCTCGACGAGAACACCGCCGCCGACCGGCTAGAGCACGCCATCGCCGCCGTGATCCGGGAAGGTACGAGCGTGACGTACGACATGAAGCCCTCCCGTGACGACCCCAGCGCCGTCGGCACGAGCGAAGTCGCCGACGCCATCGTCGAGAAGCTCGAGACCGCGGTCGCCGCATGAGCGGCGGGCGCCGCAAGGTCACGATCGTCGGCGCCGGCCTGACGGGCCGCACGACCGCGCAGGAGGTGGCGCGCCGCGACTACGCCGACGTCGTCCTCACCGACATCGTCGAGAACCTCCCGCAGGGCATCGCGCTCGACCTGAACCAGGCCGGAGCGGTGTTGGGCTACGAGCCGAACGTGGTCGGGACGAACAGTTACGAGGAGACCGCAGGCTCCGACGTGATCGTGATCACGGCCGGCGTTCCGCGCAAGCCCGGAATGAGCCGCGACGACCTCGTCACGACCAACGAAAAGATCGTCTCCTCGGTCACGAGCGCGGCGATCGAACAGTCGCCCGACGCGGTGATCATCGTCCTCTCCAATCCGCTCGACGCCATGTGTCACGTCGCGAAGAACGTCTCGGGCTGGCCGAAGGAGCGCGTGGTCGGACAGGCCGGCGTGCTCGACACCGCACGCTTCCAGGCCTTCGTGGCGTGGGAGACGGGCGCGTCGGTGAAGGACGTCCACGCCGTCGTGCTCGGCGGGCACGGCGATCAGATGGTCGCCGTCGTCTCGACCTCGACTGTCGGCGGGGTGCCGCTGCGACAGCTGGTGCCCGAGGATCGACTCGCGGCGATCGTAGAGCGCACGGCGAAGGGCGGCGGCGAAGTCGTGAGCCTGCTCGGCACGTCTGCGTGGTACGCCCCGGGCGCCGCGGTCGCGCAGATGGTCGACGCGATCGTGTTGGACGAGAAGCGCGTCCTGCCCTGCACCGCGTACCTCGAGGGCGAATACGGAATCGACGGCCTCTACATGGGCGTCCCGGTCAAGCTCGGAGCCGCCGGCGTCGAGGAGATCGTCGCGCTCGACCTCGACCCGGGCGAGCAGGCTGCCCTCGAGGAGTCGGCGGCCGCAGTCCGCGACGTCGTCGGCGTCCTCACCAGCTAGGTGCCCCTCCCGGCAATGAACGCCCGCCTCTCGCCCGCGATCACACGGCGCGGGACCGCACCCTCGCCCTTGCCCAGGCCTCATTCGGCCTGCGCGGCGTTCGAGTGCACGCTCCCGCTTGGTGCTCACGACCGAGAAATCGAGCGGCATCACCGGAAGGGGCACTAGATGGATCTCGGGCTGCGCGGACGCACGGCCATCGTCTGCGGCGCGTCCGCCGGAATGGGGCTCGCGATCGCCGAGTCGCTCGTCGAGGAAGGCGCCAACGTGGCGATGTTCGCGCGCCGGCGCGACGTGCTCGAGCGCGAGGCCGACCGGCTGGGCGCGCTCGCCGTGCGCGGCGACGTCACGACGCCGCGCGATCTCGAGCGGCTCGTGGAGAAGACGATCGAGGCCTTCGGCGGGATCGACATCCTGATCAACAACAGCGGCGGCCCTCCACGCGGCGCCGCGCTCGGCCTCGGCCCGGAGGCATACGAGTCTGCCGTCGAACTGCTCCTGCTCTCGGTCGTCCGCCTGACAAACCTCTGCCTGCCGCACATCGAGAAAGGCGGCCACGGGCGGATCGTCAACATCACGTCGAGCACCGTGCGCGAGCCGACCGACAATCTCGTCCTCTCGAACGCGGTCCGCCCCGGCGTGATCGGCTGGGCGAAGACGCTCGCGCGCGAGGTCGGGCCGACCGGCATCACCGTGAACTCCATCGCCCCCGGCCGGATCGACACGGAGCGCATCCGCGAGGTCTACCCCGACGGCCCGACCGAGGACGACCTGAGCACGATCCCGCTGCGGCGGCTCGGCACTCCGCGTGAGGTCGCCGACGTCGTGTGCTTCCTCGCTTCCGACCGCGCCTCGTACGTCACCGGAACGGTGATCCCGGTGGACGGCGGTCTGACGCGAGGCCTTCTTTGAGCGGCGCCTCAGCGCGCCGCATCGCCCTCCTCGCCGCCGGCGGCGCCGTGGCGATCATGGGCGTGTTCGCGTTGCTGCTCGTCCTGCCGTCGGGGAACTACATCTTCCTGCCGGACCGCGCCCATCCCGTCGCCCCACTCGTGAGCGTCAAGGGAGGACACGACCCCAAGGGGCCAGGTGGGATCTACTTCGTCGACGTCTTCGTCCGGAAGGCGTCGCTGCTCGAGAAGCTTCTCCCTGTGGTGCGGGCCGACGGCGCACGCGTGCATCCCGCCTCCGACGTGGCCGCGCCCGGTGTCTCCGACGCCGCCCGCAGGCAGGCCGACCTGCGCGACATGACGCGCTCGCAGCAGATCGCCGCGGCGGTCGCGCTGCGCGCGCTCGGCCGCAAGGTGGTCGCGACGCCGATCGGTGCGCTGATCGAGGCGGTCGATCCCATGGCGCCGGCGGCGGGGAAGCTGGAGCCCGGGGACATCGTCGTCTCGGTAAACGAACGACGCGTGCGCACGCCCAGGGACCTCCAGAGCATCGGCGCCTTCAAACCCGGCACTCGCGTCACGCTCGGCGTGCGGAGAGGGAGCGAACAGCGGTCCGTCACGCTCGTGCTGGCCCCGAACCCTGTCGGCCCGCGGCGGTCGCGCATCGGGGTCGCCGTCGGCCAGGCGGCGAACATCCAGCTGTCGGTCTCGGTGCGCATCAACGCGGGCTCGGTGGGCGGCCCCTCGGCAGGGGTGGCGTTCGCGCTCGACGTGATGGAGGAGCTCGGCCGCGACGTCGATCACGGGTACAAGGTCGCGGCGACCGGCGAGCTCGACCTGAACGGCAATGTCCTCCCGATCGGGGGTGTCGAGCAGAAAGCGCTCGGTGCGCGCCGTGCGCATGTGGACGTCTTCATCGTCCCCGCTGGGGAAAACACCACGGTTGCGAGGCGCTATGCGGACGGGATGAAGATCGTCCCTGTGCGGAACTTTCAACAGGCGTTGCAAGCCCTGGCAACGCTGCCGCCCAAGGCATAAACCGCCTGCATATTTATGGTTTTGGATCTGCCGGAAAATGCGGCAAATTCAGCGGCCGTGGCCCTTGCAAGCACGTACGGTGGGGCGCATGATGCCGCTCTGTTGGTGCTGGCCGCGACGAGGAACTAGGGGAACATGAGCAAGGGAAACGATGCACGCTGCAGCGACTGCTTCTTCCGTCGCGCGGGGCTTTGCGCCCTGCCCGGCGACGATCCGTGCCCGACGTTCAGGCGGGCGCGAGGAGGCGCGATCGTCCCGCCGCAGCAGCCCCGGCTCGTGCCCCGGGTCGCCGGCCTGGGCGCCCGGACGTGCTGATAGGAGGGCTCGGCGAAACGTCGTCTATGCCGTCGGGCCGCGCTGATCGCCCCGAGGCGGCGTCCTCAGTCGCGCCCGTACCGATCCGGTACGAGCGCTCCCTGTGTCCTACCCTCGGAACGACCAGCGCACCCCGACGACGAGCGACGTTCCACCAAACCCTCCTAGACAGCGGCCGCTGAGGGAACGAGGGCCGCGAGCCGCGCGACGC
>JBDTZN010000052.1:0-14211 GCA_040005095.1 Thermoleophilia bacterium
GCCGCGACCGAGATGCGGCCGCCGTCGAGGATCTCGAGGAACTGGACGAAGCCGCGGCCGCGCTCGCCTAGCAGGTTCCCTTCCGGCACCGCCACGTCCTTGAACGAGAGCTCGCGCGTGTCAGACGCGTGCCAGCCGAGCTTGTGCATCGGCGGCGAGATCGTGTACCCGTCGGCGCCGTTCGGGACGATGATGTTCGACACCTCGCCGTCGCCGGTGAGCGCGGTGATCGTCACGCACGCGCTGATGTCGGTGCCGGCGTTCGTGATGAAGAGCTTCGAGCCGTTCACGACCCAGCTGCCGTCGCGCTGCTCCGCGCGCGTGCGCGTCGCGCCGGCGTCCGAGCCCGCGTCCGCCTCGGTCAGGCCGAACGCGGCGAGCTTCTGACCCGAGGCGAGCTGCGGGAGCCATTCGCGCTTCTGTTCCTCGTTGCCGAACAGGAAGATCGGCATCGTGCCGAGCGACGTGTGCGCGGCGACCGTGATCGCGACCGACGAGTCGATCCGCGTCAGCTCCTCGATCGCGATCGCATAGGCGAGCGTGTCGGAGCCCGCGCCGCCGTACTCCTCGGGGATCGGGATCCCCATCAGCCCGAGCGCGGCCAGCTCGGCCACGAGCTCGTAGGGGAAGCGGCTCTCGCGGTCAAGCTCCTCGGCGACCGGAGCCACCCGCTCGGTGGCGAACTCGCGCACGGTGGTGCGGAGAAGCTCGTGCTCGGATGAGAGATCCAGATCCATCGGCGGGCGCGATGGTACAGCCGCAGGGGACGCTCAGCTCGTGACGAACTCTTTACAGAGGTTTTTCCAGCGCTTCACTCATCGATCCGCGGTTAGTGCCGATACTGCGCCTGGTCATGTCTGCGACGGAACTTCATGCCCGCCGGCCGACGCGCTTCAAGCGCGGCCCTCGCCATGCGAGCGTCGAGGTGCTGATGGAGCGGACGTCCGAGCTCGCTCGGGCGCGCCAGGATCTGCGCCAGCGCGGCGCAGGCTCGGCCGCGCTCGAGCGGAACCGCGTCGCTCTCGCCCGTGCGCAGTGGCAGCTGTCGCACGCGCTGATCGAGCGGTACCGCCCGAACGCCGCGTAGCGTCGTCCTCGTCTAGCCGTCGTGCACGATCACGTTCCCGTTGAACGGGTCGAACGCCGTCGTCGGGAAGATGCACGCTCTGTCGGGATCGACGTGCCGGTAATCCGCGAACGTGGTGAACGTGACCCGGTCCCCGAACGGCGGGCCCATGTCGTCCACGACTATCAGCGCCGCGTTCTGATGCGGGAAGTCGGCGTCCTCGAAGTTCTGGAACGTGACGGGCCCGCTCAGCCGTGCTTGTGAGCCAGTGACGACCATGCACGTGACGTCGGCGTGACGGACCCAACCCAGCGAGTGGATCATCAGGTGTCCATGCGGGCCCTCGCCCGACGGGCCACTCTCTGCGTGAACGGCGAACCCGAAGCTCGGGTGGTCCGGGAGCGTTCCCGCGCCGACGACGTAATCCCTCGCGGGCGCCGCCCGCCCGTGGCTTGCTGTTGCCGGCCCAGCGACGACGAGAGCCGTCGCGACCGTGACAAAGATACGAAGTGCCCGACGCATTCGCTTCCTCCCCTGGTCTCCCCTTTCCGGAGATGCTGACAGCCGCAAGTCCCGACAGCAAGCGCGGCTAGTCTGCTGCGGTGCGCGAGCGCATCGACACGCGGGCGATGTCGCTGCTTTCGAGCGGCCACCTTGCGACTGACTTCGCCAACGGGGCGCTGCCCGCGCTGCTCCCGTTCTTCAAGGATCGCTTCTCGCTCTCGTACACGCTCGTCGCCGTGCTGATGCTGTCGTCGCACGTGTCGTCGTCGCTCCTGCAGCCGCTGTTCGGCCTCTGGTCGGACCGCCGCGGCGCGCTCTGGCTGCTCCCGGCCGGCGTCGCCCTCGCAGGAAGCGGGATCGCGCTCGGCGCGGCCGCCCCGAGCTACACCCTCGTCGTGCTGTGCGTCCTCGTCTCGGGCATCGGCGTCGCCGCGTTCCACCCGGAGGGCTCGAAGTTCGCCGCGTACACGAGCGGAGGCAAGCGTGCGAGCGGGATGTCGTACTTCTCGATCGGCGGGAACGTGGGCTATGCGCTGGGGCCGATCGTCGCCACTCCGCTCGTCCTCTGGCTCGGGCTCCGTGGCGGCCTGCTGCTCGCGCTGCCCACCCTCGCGATTGCGGCCGCCATCCTGGCTGGAACGCCCTACCTGCGGAGCTTCGTGCCCGACCGCGAGGCATCGCGCTCGGCGAGCGGCCGCGATCGGCCCGGCGCCATGGCGCTCCTGCTCGGCGTGATCGCCTTCCGCAGTGTCGCCTGGTTCGGGCTCGTGACCTTCGTCCCGCTCTGGGAGGTGTCGCTCGGGCATTCGAAGTCCGAGGGGAACCGGCTGCTGGCGCTGATACTCGTCGCAGGCGGCGCGGGAACCTTGCTGATGGGGCCGCTCGCCGACAGGTTCGGGCGACGTCCGGTGCTCGTCGCCAGCGTCGTCGCGACCTCGCCGCTCGCGTTCGTCTTCCTCGCGGTCGGCGGGATCCCCGGTGCGATCGCGCTCGCAGGTGTCGGCGCCTGCGTGGTCGGCACCTTCGGCGTCACGATGGTGATGAGCCAGGAGTACCTGCCGCGGCACGTCGGGATGGCGTCGGGCCTGGCGATCGGCCTGTCGGTCGGGCTCGGCGGCGTCGCGGCGGTCGTGCTCGGCAGCGTCGCGGACGCAGTCGACCTCCGCACGGCGCTCTACATCTCCGCCGCCGCTCCCCTCGCCGCGGTTGCGCTCGCCCTCTTCCTGCCGTCGAGCCGGAACACCGTCGCGCACTCAGGTAATCTCGCGCCCGCAACCGAGTAAGGGAGCAGTACATGGCGAGCACGAAGGAGTTCTTCGACGGGTTGGAGGCGCGGGTTGACCCGTCCAAGACAGCTGGGATGAAGAACTCGTACCTCTTCGAGATCGAGGGCGCGGGCACCTGGAAGGTCGACGTGGACGACGGCGCCGTCAAGGTGACCGAAGGCTCCGGCGAAGCGGACGTGACCATCTCGACCTCCGAGGAGACCTTCGAGAAGATTGCGTCGGGCGAGCAGAACCCCACGAGCGCCTACATGACCGGGAAGTTGAAAGTGAAGGGCGACATGGGCGCTGCGATGAAGCTGCAGAAGTTGTTCTAGCTCACTCCTCGAGCTCGACGAGCAGCGCTCCCCCCGCCACGCGGTCGCCCTCGCTCGCGTGAACGGTCTTCACGGTGGCATCGAACGGGGCGGCGATCGGCGTCTCCATCTTCATCGCCTCGAGCAGGAGCAGCGGCTGACGCGCCGTCACGCGGTCGCCCGGCGCGACGAGCACGCGGATCACCGTCCCCGGCATGGGCGCCGACACCGTGCTTCCACCCGCGCCCGGGGCGTGCACCTGTGCCGCCGACTCGACGTCCGGGGGCGACTGGGGCGCGGGCGAGGGGAGGTTGACGCGAAATCCGCCCCGCCACGGCTCCTCGGCCAGGCGCGCGGGCGGCGGCGAGAGCGGCGGGTATTCCGTAAGGAACGCCGTGGTCGTGCGGCCCGCACGGAAGGCCGGGTGGCGGACGAGCCAGCGCAGGAAAGCCAGGTTGGTCGTCACGCCGGCCACCTCGGTCTCGTCGAGCGCGGCGGTCAGGGCCGCGATCGCCTCGTGCCGGTCGGCTCCGGCGGCGATCAGCTTCGCGATCAGCGGATCGTACGACGTCCCGACCTCGTCGCCCTCGGCGACGCCGGCGTCGACGCGGATCGCCTCGGGGAGCCGCAGCCGCTCGATCCGGCCGGCCTGGGGGAGGAACGAGCGCGGATCCTCGGCGTACAGGCGCACCTCGACGGCGTGCCCTTGTAACAGACTGCTACTTGGGACCGGTTCGCCGTCCGCGATGCGGATCTGCTCGCGCACGAGGTCGAGGCCCGTCACGAGCTCGGTTACCGGGTGCTCGACCTGGATGCGGCCGTTCAGCTCGAGGAACCAGAAGTCGCGCCCGTCCAGCATGAACTCGGCGGTGCCCGCGCTCGTGTAGCCGACCGCGCGCGCGAAGCGGACGGCGGCGTCGCTGATCCGCGCTCGCAGCTCCGGGTCGAGCGCGGGCGAAGGCGCCTCCTCGAGCACTTTCTGGTGGCGGCGCTGGATCGAGCACTCGCGCTCGCCGAGCGCGATCACGGTGCCGTGCGTGTCCCCGAGCAGCTGGATCTCGACGTGGCGCGGCCGCTCGACGTAGCGCTCGCAGAAGACCGTGTCGTCGCCGAAAGCGGCCCTTGCCTCGCGCCTCGCCGCGTCGAGCGCCTCGTCGAGCTCCGCCGGGTCGCGAACGACGCGCATTCCGCGCCCACCCCCGCCCGCGGCGGCCTTCACGACGAGCGGATAGCCGATCTCCTCCGCGGTGCCCTGCGGGACGACCGGGACGCCCGCTTCCCGCGCGATCCGCTTCGCCTCGAGCTTGTCGCCACCCGTGCGCAGGGCTTCGGGGCTCGGGCCCACCCAGACGAGCCCGGCCTCCTGGACCGCCGCGGCGAAGTCGGCGTTCTCGGCGACGAAGCCGTACCCGGGGTGGATCGCATCGGCGCCGGCCTCCCTCGCCGCGCGAACGTGCTCGCCGGTGTCCAGGTAGCTCGCAATCTCGATCGTCTCGTCGGCCGAGCGCGCGTGCAGCGAGCCGCGATCGTCGGGCGCGACCACCGCGACCGTCCCGATCCCGAGCTCGCCGCACGTGCGGAACACGCGCAGCGCGATCTCGCCTCGGTTCGCTACGAGCAGCTTCTGAATCGCCATCAGCTCAGAGATCCTAGGATCGCGGTGTGCCCCTCCGCTTAGGCCTCCTCTCGACAGCGCGCATCAACGACGAGATCCTGGAGGGCGCGGCGCCCTCCGATGCCATCGAGGTCGTCGCCGTCGGCAGTCGCGATCGAGCGCGCGCCGAGAAGTATGCGGCGCAGAAAGGCATTTCCAGAGCCCATGGCTCCTACGAGGAGCTGCTCGCCGATCCCGAGGTGGACGCGATCTACAACTCGCTGCCGAACTCGATGCACGTCCCGTGGACGCTCCGCGCGCTCGAGGCCGGCAAGCACGTGCTCTGCGAGAAGCCGATGGACCGTCGGCCCGCAGAGGTCGAGCGCACATTCGACGCGGCCGACGCGGCCGGGCTGATCGTGATGGAAGCCTTCATGTACCGCCACCACCCGCAGACGAAGAAGCTCCGCGAGCTCGTAGCGAGCGGTGCGATCGGAGACGTGCTCAAGATCTGTTCCCACTTCACGTTCCTCCTCGAGGACGAGTCCGACCTGCGCATGCGTCCCGAGCTCGACGGTGGCTCGCTGATGGATCTGGGCTGTTACTGCGTCAGCGGCTCGCGCCTGATCGCCGGCGAGCCCGAGAGCGTCGAAGGGAGCCAGGTCCTGACCCGCACCGGCGTCGACCAGCGCTTCTCCGGAAAGCTCCGCTTCGCCGGCGGCATCGAGGCTGAGTTCGAGTGCGGCTTCGACGCGCCGCGCTCGAGCCGCCTGGAGATCGAGGGAACCGACGGCACCGCTCTCGTGCGCGATTTCCCAGGGTGCAGCGAGCCGATCGAGCTGCGCCGCAACTGCAAGACCGCCCGCGTCGAGGTCGAGGACGCCGATCGCTACCGCCTCCAGCTCGAGAACTTCGCCGCCGCGATCGAGGGCACGCAGGAGCCGCTGCTTGGCCGCGCCGACGCGCTCGGCCAGGCCCGCACGATCGAGGCGCTCTACCGCTCGGCCGAGACCGGCGCGCCCGTCGCGCCGGCCTCCGCCTGAGCTTCACGGAGTCGGAGCGGCCTCTCCCTCGCCGAGCGTGCGCCCGAACTGCCGCACCCGCTCCGGGGAACGCATGTTCAGCCACACGGCGAGCGCGATCCCGATCAGGAGCCAGGTGCCGGCGATCCACGGCGCATAGCTGATCGGATGCGGTGGGCGGGGCCAGATCGACTTGTAGATCGTGTAGCCGCAGATCGCAATCGCGACGAGCGGTACGACCGCGTCGAGGAACACGTCGTTCGCGGTCCAGCCGCTGCGACCGCGCGAGAAGAAGACGACTCCCGAGATCGCCACGAAGATGTATGTGAGCAGGATCCCGAGCGACGCCGTCGTCGCCAGGAACAGGAAGTACGTGATCGGCCCGTAGTGGCGCGCGAGCGTCGCGGTGAGCGCGATCGTGATCACGAGCGAGGTGGCGATCCCGACCCACGGCGTCCGGTACTTCGGGTGCGTGTAGGCGAACGCGCGCGGGAGCCCGCCGTCCCTGCCCATCGCGAACAGCGTCCGCGACGTGAGGTGCAGTCCGCCGAGCGCCGCGACGAACGCGCTCGCGACGACCGCGAAGTCGATGATCACCGAGAGCCAGTTCCCGACGTAGCGCGTCGCCAGCGTGTCGAGCGCCGCCGGGTCCTGCGCCCACTTGCCCGCGTTCCCGACGCCGTAGCCGACCGACATCATCCAGGTGACGAACACGTAGTAGACGAGCGCGACGATCACCGCGGTGAGGATCGCCTTCGGGATCGCCCGCAGCGGCTCGGCCGCCTCCTCGCCGAGCACGGCCGCCGCTTCGAAGCCGATGAAGCCGGTGAACGCGAGCACCACCGCGAGGAACAGTCCCTGCGAGCTCGGTGCCTTACTCGGATTGAGCGGCTGCAGCGACAGGCCCGAGTCGCCGCCCTTGAACAGGATCACGAGCGCCAGGAGCATGATCGCGGCCACGCCCAGCGCCGCGAAGATCAGCTGGGTGCGCGTGGAGATCCGGATGTCCAGGAACGCGAGCAGAGCGAGCAGCGCCGTCAGGATCACGAAGCACCAGCCCCAGCTCAGGGTGATGCTCGTGTGGACGGTGAAGAACGTCGAGAGGAAGAAGCTCCCGATCACGAGCACGAAGGAGATGCCGACGGCGAAGCCGCCGCCGTAGAGCCAGCCGCCGAGGAAGCCGGTGCTCGGGTTCAGGCCCCGCGCGATGTACGTGTAGAGCCCTCCTGCGCTCGCCATCCGGCGCGTGAAGCGGATGATCACCGAGGCGAGGCAGAGGCTTCCGATGCCGGCGATCAGGTACGCGAGCGGGACGGTCGCGCCCGTCTCGGCGGCGGCGGCGGAGCTGGCAAACGCGACGCCGAGCGCGAGGGAGAGCAGCGCGACCGACTGCGCGAGCGCGTCGACGACTCCGAGGATTCCGTGGCGGAGCTCGCCGGCGTGCGCGGGCTCCCGACCTTCGGGCTGGGCCATTTTGTGCTTCCTCCTAGTCTGGGACGAAGGCAAAGATGCGCGCGGGCGCTCCGTTTGCGGCCCGCACTTTCATGGGAGCGACGACGACCTGGACGCGCTCGGGGAGCTCGCCGAGGTTCGTCATGTTCTCGATGATCAGCCGGCCCGCGCCGAGCCAGATCTTGTGCAGGTCGAACGTCGTGGTGTCTACGGGGTCGGCCGAGGGGCCGTCGAAGCCGATGCCGGAGAGACCCGTCTCGACGAGCGCGCGGGAGGCCTCGGCGTCGGGATAGCGCCACCCGGTCCAGTACGCCTCGGAGTCCCAGTTGCGTGCGTTGTCGGAGTGGAGGAGCAACAGGTCGCCCTCGCGGATCTTCCCGAGGTGAGGCTCGACGTCGGCGACGCTGAGCGGGCCGCCGCCGTTGCCCGAGACGTCGACGACGACCGCGTCGGTGATCAGGCGCTCGAGCGGGATCTCGTCGAGCGTGTCGCCGTCCGCGATCTGGTGCGAGGGCGCGTCCACGTGCGTGCCGATGTGATTGACGAGCCGATAGGTCGACATCGCGTAGCCGTCGCTCTCGACGTTGGCGATGTCGGAGAAGGACGGATCGGGAATCCCCGGGTAGAGCGGCATCCCGTTCGCGAGGTGGTGCGAGAGATCGACGATCCGCACGGGCGCAATCCTCCCGCGCGGAGCGGGTGGGTTGCAAGAACTACTTTTGTCTACGGAGCCAACACGGGCTGTGCTGCGGGCTCCCGGCGAGGCGCCGGCCTTGGCTTCGCGCCCGCGAGCTGGAAGCCCGCGAACATCAGCGCGATCCCGAGCAGCTGCCCGAGGTAGACGAATGAGTAGTCGCCTGCCCGGGACATACCGGTCGCGAGAGCCACGACGAGAGCGCCTCCGCCGATCCAGACGTTGGCGCGGATCCGCTGCCGGTGAGCGATCGACCAAAGCGAGCCGCCGACGAGGAAGAGCGTCCCCACCGAGTTGAGGGCGATCGCCCAGAGGAAGGCGTGCCCGCCGAGCGCGTGGTTTAGCGGCGGCCGGCCCGACGGCGTGGCGGCGAGAGCCGCGGCATCCACCGGAGCGAGCGCCACCGCGGCGACGGCGGCCACGGTCGCGACCGCGAGCCCGCCGAGCACGAGGTCGCGAGCGCGGCGCGGCAGGAGCAGCCACGCCGACCCGGCGCCGAGGTACGCGACCGTGAGTACGCCGCCGGCCGCGTAATAGGCGCGGAAGAGTCCCGGGGTCCAGCCGCTGCGCGTGGCGAGGGCCTCGCTCGCCGACGCGGCTGCGAACAGCGCGAACCCGATCGCCCAGAGCGCCTTCTGCCCAGCGAACCGCCGTGCCAGCGAACGGAGGAGCAGGAGGCAGAACAGCATGGCGACGAGAGCTGCCGCGACCGGCAGCAGCGAGTCGACGACCGCCGGTGTCGTCCCATTCAGTTCGGATCGGATCGCGGTGGTCGGCGCGCCCGGACGGACGACGGTCAGGTACGCGAAGTCGCGACCGCCGAACATCCCCTCATGCGTCGCCGCGAAGACGTAGCGGCCCGGCGCCAGCGGCTGCGCCGGCCTGAGCGCCAGCGATGTTGGCGAAGCCGTCCGGACGACGAGGGGCACGCTCCCGCCGTGCGAGAGGTCGAAGAGCTGGTACGCGGGCGCGGCGTCGACGGCGGCGGCGCGTACGACGAGCGCGCCGACGTCGGCTGCCTTCACCCGCAGCGCATCGCTCGGATACGCGCTCTGCGGATCCCGCCAGGCGAAGAGCTTCACCACGCCGCCCGGGGTGGCGAGGAACTGGCCGGTGATCTCGCGGGTCAGCCGAGGCTGGTAGCTGTAGCGGACGGAGCCTTGGCCGATTCCCGCGACCGCGGGCACGAAGGGGATGGACACGAGCAAGAGCGCGATCGCGCCGATCGCCACGCTGACCCGCGTGCGGTAGGCGCTGCGGCTGCGTCGGCCGCGCGGAGGCCGGCCTTCGAGCGCCGCGCGTCGGCGGGCGTGCGCGCGGTAGAGCAACGCAGCGGACAGGAGCGTCGTCGCGGGCAGCCAGACGAGCTCCATCTTCCACCCGATGCTGCGGAACGGCCCACCGCCGAAGGGGCTGAACCCGGCCGGGATCACCGCCCAGGCAAGCGCCGGGCCGCCGGTCAGCAGCAGCGACGCGGTGATCGGGAAGCCCGCAAAGAGCCAACCCAGTCCGGGAAAGCCCATGATCCCGAGCGGCAGCTCATAGGCAGCCACCGCGGCGGGGCTCCGCCGCCGGACGTGCATGGGGATCGTGCCCGTGAACCGGCCCGGAATGGCTCTGAGCTCGCGGCGTCCCTCAAGTCGCGCAGGGCGCGTCAGGCGCCATGCCGTGAGCGCGTAGGACCCGAAGCCGGCGAGCACCGCGAGCGACGCAGGTACGAGCAGGAGCGCTGACCACGGCTCGAGCCCGGCGACTGCGGACGCGAAGCTCTGCCCGTGCTCGACCCGGTGGGCCTGGACGGCGGCGAGCGCGATCCCGGCGACGTAGTAGCAGCCGACCCCGACCGGCGTCGCGAAGCGGACGAGACGCCGGTCCGGTGCTCTGAGGACGGCCAGCGCCAGCCCGACGAGCATGATCATCAGGCCGCCGAGCATGTTCAGCTGGGCGTGGAGGTTCACGATCACGTCGCCCGCGTCGCCGCCCCGGTCGAGCAGCTCGTTCACTGCCGGGAAAGCCTGGATCGGCCCCTGCAGCGTCCCGACAGCGAGCGCGGCGCAGCCGGCGAGGACGAAGCCACGAACGGGCATCTGCGCGCCCCGGTAGGCGCGCACGATCGTCGCGAGCAGCAGCCAGAACGCAGCGAGCATCGCAATCCCCGAGCCCATCAGCAGCCAGGGATGCAGCGGCGTCGCCTCCTCGGCCTGGGCCGGCGTCAAGCCGTGGCCGATGACGAGCGAACCCTCGTGGAAGCCGAGGTAGAGGCACGTTCCGTAGAACGCGAGCGACGCGCCGAGCAGCAGCCCGAAGACGCGATTCGCCGCTCGCCGCGAGGGCGCGACGCCTCCGTAGCGCGGGGCGAGGAAGAAGAGCACCGCTGCGACCAGCATCGTCAGCCCGGTGACGAGGTTCACGTGGGCGTGGCTGATCGGGTCGATCCACTCGCCGGCGTGACCGGCCCGGTAGAGCCAGTCCGCCTTCGCCGGCTGCACCTGGATCACGCCCTGCACCGTCCCCACGGTCAGCGCGAGCGCGCCCGTGACGACGAATTTCCAGAGGTGCCCGGCCGGCTTCGCGACCTTCACGAGCCGGGCCTGGAAGACGGTGAGGACGACCGTCGCGGCGAAGCACCAGTAGCCGAGGCCCATCACGCCGGCTCCGATCCCGGTCGGCACCTTGTACCACTTGCCCAGGTGCGCCTTCGCCGCCTCGTACTCCCAGCCGTGCGAGACAAGCCGTGTCATCGCGATCCCGTTCGCGACCAGCGCGACGTAGAAGACGGCGAGGCCCGCTGCGGTGAACCAGAACGCGGCTTGGGCGAGCCCGTCGCTGGCCAGCGGCCGCCCGACGATGCGCGGCAGGGCGTACCAGACGAGCCCGGTCGAGATCAGCGTCCCCCCGCCGACGATCATTACGTGCGTGTTCGAGAGGTCGCGCACGAGGTGGCCTGCGTAGCCGCCCCGCGCCAGCCATTCCGCCGTCCAGGGCAGGTTCTTCACGACCATGTGCAGGGCGCCGAGGACGAGGAAAGCGCCGCCCGCTGCGAAGTACTTACCCAGCTTGCGGTCGTGCGCGCCGAGCTCCTCCTCGGGGTACGGCTCCGCTCGGGTCGGCGCGGGCTTGCCGGGCATGAAGCGGAACACGGCTGCGATCACCACGCCGAGGAAGGCGGCGTACGTCAGGAACTGGAGCGAGGAGAGGTGCCGGAGGTACACCGGGCCCTTAGCGGAGGCCCGGCTCGAGGAAGTAGACGGTGAGCGTCCAGGCGAGGTAGAGGACGATCATCACGGCGAGCACGATCCACGCGCGGGTCATCGCGCGCCGCGAGTGTCGGACGTCGGGACCGCCGACGTCGCGGTAGCCGAACAGGGGGCGCGCCGGGCGGCGTGGACGGGCCATTAGAAGACTTTCTCCATGGCCAGTGCCTTCCGAGCGGTTACGCCCCCAAGGTGAGCGAGCAGCCGTTCGAAGGTGTACCCGCGCTCGACGAAGGCATCGCGTTGCTCGGGCGTGTCCCACGTCGTGTAGCAGTGCACCTCCACGGCGTCAGCGCCGGGACCGACGAACACGTCGAACCGCTGGCAGCCCGGGTATTCCTGGACATGGCCCTTGAGTGCCTGGAGCGACGCGTACAGCAGATCCCATTCGTCCATCGGCACGACCGCCTCGGTCGCGGTCGACCACGAGACGTACGGGAGCACGGCGGCCATCAGAACTTCTGCCCCCAGACGATGTGCCCCACGATCAGGACGACCGCGAACGCCGTGACGATCGCGGAGAAGACGAGGAAGAAGAACGTCGCCGGGCCGGCGAGCTCGGTCGTGAAGCCGCCGAAGCTGTCAACCGGGTAGACGCCGGCGCGCTGCCTCGTCGACCGGTATTGCCAGATCCAGAGGAGCAGCACGAAGCTGAGCACGGCCACGAAGCCCCACATCCACGCGAGCGAGACCCAATCCACGTGCCAGGTCTGGACCAGATGCTCGGTCTCGTGGTGGGCCTGCAGGTAGCGGTAGTACTCCTCGGCCTTCTGCGGCGAGTCGCCGCGCGGCATCGACATCAGGCCCACTCCTCCTCGTCGAGCGCCCAGTCGGGCGTGTAGTAGTCCTCCTCCTCGACCACGAGCGGAATCGCGCCGTGCTGCTCGAGCTCGTGGAAGTGCCCCGCCTTCCAGGCCGCGAGGAACGCGACGAGCGCGAGCCCGGAGAAGATGAAGAACGTGTCCATCATCCAGTCGGTCATCACCCACTTGGACTGATCCGACTGGGGCGCCTCGTGGGCGAGCGCGGCCGTCGGCAGTGCAAGCGCGGTCAGAGCGGCGAGGAGGATCCCAGCGAGACGCTTCACTGCTGCCCCGGCACCTCGGGCAGGACGAACTTCTGCGACTCGCTCGGCAGCTTGTCTCCGCGCGCCTTCGCGTCGGCCCACGCCTGGTTCAGCAGCAACATGTAGATGCCCTTGATCTGGGTGGACGCGTCCTCAAGCGAGAGCCGCGTCTTGCCGTCGTTGATCAGGAACGAGTCGCCGGGGCCGAGGCCCGGGAAGACGCGGATCGCCTCCTGCATGAACGGATCCGTGACGGGTTGCTTCGCGAAGGACGGATTCTGATCGAGCTTCTGGCTCGTTGCGAGCCAGGCGAGCAGCTCCTTCGACGGCTGCCAGACGATGTAGTCCTTCGGCTCGGGGATCACGTTCGGCTTCAGCGTTCCGTTCGGGATCGTCTTGACGAACAGGACCACGCGCCAGATGTCGTCGACCGAGAGCCGCTCCCCGAAGTTCTCCATCCCGGTGCCGGTCCAGCCGCGCAGGATGCGGTAGTAGAAGTCGCCCGGGCCGGTGTCGCCGCCGCAGCACGCGTCGTCGGCGGAGGTGAAGTCGGCGGGCGGGGGAGACATGAACTTCGCGCCCGGGCCCTTCCCGTCGCCCTTCGGGCCGTGGCAGCTGACGCAGCGCTGCAGGAAGACCTCCTTGCCGCGCAACAGGTTCTGCTCGGTGACCGGCAACGGGTTCGCGGAGAGCCAGTAGCTGCGGTCGATCTGCGAGAGGTTCGGCGCCTCCTCGAGCTGGCCCTTCGGCGGGTGCATCTGGTCGTCCGGAAGGCCTTCGACGATCTTCCCGTTCTTCGCGGAGAAGCCGATGGGCGCCGGCGGGAAGCCCTGGTTCGCGAGCACGATGTGCTTGGCGTAGAGCTGGCCCGCGTAACGCAGGAGCCCTGACTTCCCGCTGCGGGTCTCGACGTAGGTGATCAGCTGCTCCACCTGCTTGTCGTTGAAGAGGGACTTCATCGGCGGCATCAGCGACATCGGGTCGACGAAGCGCGGGTCGTAGAAGTGCGCGCGCTGCCAGTCGTCGGGATGCCAGCCGGACTCCTGCGAGAGATCCGGCCCGGTGCGCTCGGTCCCGAGCAGGTTCGGCGTCTGGTCGCTGCCGTAGAAGTCGCCCGGCTGCGAGACCTTCGGGTAGAGGAAGTAGAGGCTCTGGCGCACGTCCTGCGGCCGCGAGTAGCCGGAGTGGCAGACGTAGCAGTTGTTCGAGGCGAACAGGTTCCGCCCGTCGACCGCCTTGCTGGAGAGCGGCGTCCAGTCCGCCGACGGCGGCGGATCGAACGTGTGGATCGGGAGATAGACGACGATGAACACGACCGCGAAGAAGGCGAGCAGCCCGCCCGCCCCCGCGACCCACGGGGTGATCAGCATCCGCTCGGGCGGATGGCGCTTCCAGCCGCGCGGGAGCGGTGTCTCGCTCACCTAGGCCTCCACCGGCGGGGCGACTGCCGCCGCAACGCGGAGCGTCTCGCGATACCGGCGTGCGGACGTGTCCGTCGTGATCGTCAGCCCGATGTTGACCATCTGGACGATCCCGGAAAGCACGATCATCGCGCCGAAGATGCCGCGTGCGATGTAGTACGGGTGCAGCTGCGGCAGGACGTTGACCTCGGGGATCCCCTGCTGCCAGTCGAAGCCCTGCTGGAAGCCGGCGAGCGTGAGTACGCTGAAGAAGCCGGTGAAGCCGACGGTGACGAGCCAGTACTGCCACTCCGTCAGGCTGCGGCTGAACAGGGGCCGCGCCCAGATCTGGGCAACGATGTAGTCGATGATCCCCATGCCGAGGATCGTGAACGCGCCCAGCAGCGCGAGATGCGCGTGGGCGACGACGAAGTTCGTGAAGTGCGTGAGCTTGTTGAAGGGCTGGAGCGCCTCGAACGCGCCCTGGATGTTCACGAGGAAGTAGAAGAAGAAGGCGGTGAGGGCGAAGCGCAGGGGTAAGTTCGTGAAGAACTTGTCCCAGTTGCCCTTCATCGTCCCG
>JBDTZN010000145.1:0-4178 GCA_040005095.1 Thermoleophilia bacterium
GGAATGTCACATGACGCCTGATGAGTTGTTGACACCCATACTCGGATTTGTGACAGTCGCGGGAACCAGCTACCCGGGAGGGTTTGATGCCTGCCACGCATGATGACGCCGTCCTGATGGTCGAGCTTGCGAAGTGGGGCTCGATGATTGGTCTGGCCGAAGCGTCTCGGGAACTCTTCGCGGACGACTTCGACCCGAACGCCGCCGAGGTGACCGATCCCTCGGTCAGCAACATGCTCAATTTTGGCGAAACGATTGGGACGCTCGTGAAGAACGGGTTGATCAATCGCGAACTCGTGTACGACTGGCTCTGGGTCGAGGGAACTTGGGCACGCGTGGCTCCCGCGGCCAAACGAGCGCGTGAGCAGGCCGGGGTGCCCCAGCTCTACGAGAACTACGAAGCGCTCGCGGCGGGCCAGAGCTTGTCCTGAGCCGTGGGTCTCTTGTGTTCCGCGACCTGCCAGGCGTCTGGTGACCCAGGCGGCAGGGCCATCGACTGCGCGAGGCTCGCCTCGCCGGGTCGCGGTCTCCGTGGGGGTGACGTGCCAGAGCGGTCACGCGTAGGCGGCCTGTAGGGACACGTTCCGGGACAGGTTTCGGGACACGCTCCCGGCGACGCCGCTCCACAAGCGGGATCGCGCGCCTAACCCCCGGTTCCAAACCGATGCGCCCTCAGAAGCCGCGGCCGGCGGCGTAATTCTCCTCCGCGAACCGGCTCAGCAACTCCTGCGTGAACCGCGTCGCCCGCGGCCCCAGCCGGTAGCACGGCAGCCGTCCTCAACGCACCCACGCCCGCACCGTCGACGGCTTCACTTTCAGCACCGCGGCGGCCTCGTCGACGGTTAGGAAAACGTCCGCGCTCGTTTCCTGAGTACGGCGGTCGTCGCCGGGAGAGGGCGGCGGCAAGCTCATTCGGCGTCCTCGGGCTCGTCGGCGGGTTTATGTCGGAGGATGCGTCGCGCCTCGTTGCTCGGAGGCTCGCGGACTCGAGTGGGCGAAGCGCGCGCTGTTCCGCGCCGCAGACGGCTACTTCGTGCCCGGCACCGCCGCCAAGGAGTACGCGCTGTCGCTCGGCGCCCCCGAGGACCGGCTCGTCGTGGCGCCGAACGCGGCGGACGCTTCCGTCTACGGCGCTGCCGCCGTCGACCGCAGCGGCCGAGAGAGCTGCACGTTCCTCTACGCCGGTCGCCTCGACCGCGAGAAGGGGCTGGACACGCTGCTGCGTGCATTCGCAAGCGTTCCGGGCGAGCTCGTGCTCGCCGGCTCGGGCTCGGAGGAGCAGCGCCTGCGCGCGCTGGCGGGCGACCGGGTCAGCTTCAGCGGTGCAGTCGGGCGCGAGGAGATCGTCCGGCTCCTGGCCGAAGCCGACGTGTTCGTGCTCCCTTCTCGCTCGGAGCCGTGGGGCATGGTCCTGAACGAAGCCGCGGCAGCGGGACTACCGCTCGTCGCAACGGACGGCGTCGGCGCGGCTTACGACCTCATCGACGGCAACGGGGTCCGTGTGCCCGTCGACGACGACCGTGCGCTGGCCGCTGCGCTTCGCCGGTTCGCCGAGGATCACGGCTTGCGCACAGGAATGGGTGCCCGCTCGCGCGATCTCGCCGCGGGCTTCACACCCGATGCGTGGGCCCGTGCACTCACGACGCTCGTCGAGTGCGTGAGCCGCTATCGACAACGCGCCGGGGGCTCCGTGTGAGCAGCGTCCCGGCATCCGACAGGCGCTCAACCGTCCAATCGGCGGGTGCGACCTCGAGCTTTGGGTAGAACCGTCCGAGGTAGACCCACCGCAGCCCAAGCCGCTTCGCAGTCCGGAGCGGCTGATCCGCGGGCAGAGGTACGAGGTGACGCCTCAGCGTGGGGCCGTAGAGAAGATAGTCGGCGTCGTGTTCGCCGACCACGACTCCCAACCGTGCGTCGTCGGGGACCTCGCGGTTGATCGCCTCCAAGGCGAACCACATCTCCGCAGGGGATCTGAGGGTTCGAGCCTTCGAATCCGGCAGGTTCCAGATTGCCGTCGTGCCACCGAAGCCGGTCGGCTTCATCTCGTTGTACACCAGCGTCAACGCAAGACTGATGAGCGCGATCGCTGCCACCGCCGCTGCGAGTGTCCGCCTCGCGTACACGAAGGCGACGGTCGGCAGCATCAGCGCAACCCCGGTGATCAGGAATCTTCCCTGCCCGCTGTACCGGTACCCGAAGGCCATGGCCAGGAGGTAGAGCGGGAGAGCGAGAGCGTGCGCCGCGGCGGCGCGCGTCGCTTGAGTCCTCGCCCGGCGGAGCGGGATCCAGATGGACAGTGGAACGATAAGCAGCGCGCCGAGCGGGCCGAAGAACGAGAGATCCTCGTCCGGGTGGGTGTTGATCGCGAAGCTGAATGGGAACCCGGTCGATTCAGGCGGGTTCTCCGGTACGTGGGCGAGGGCGAAGAGACGTCGTGCCGCACCGGCGATGGGGCGCAGGTACGTGATCGCGTCGAACGGATATCCCGAAAGATCGATGAATCGGTAGAGATCGCGCGAGATCGTCGAAACGGTGCCGATCGGCGTGATCGACGGGCGGTTGGCTCCCGGTTCGCCTTCGAGCCGGCCGAGTGGGCTCCCGCTCGCGATCACGTTGCGGACGTACGCGTAGCTGCCGACTACGGCGAAGCCGGCCAGCGCTGCCGCGGCTGCCGCTGCGAGTCGGCGACGAGGCAAGGAGACGAACGCGATGAGCGCGAGCGCCGGCAGCGCAAAGATGGCGGTGAACTTAGTCCCCAAAGCAAGACCGACCGCGAGACCGCCGAAACCAAGCTCGACGGTTCGGTGTGAGCGAAAGAAGTACGCCGCCGCGACGACATAGCTCGCGACCAGGAGATCGTTCTGTGTCGTCATGGACTCGAGGGTCACAACGCTGAGGGTGGGGACGACCAGGGCCGCAAAGAGGGCGGCGGGCGGGTCTGCCGGGAGGCGGCGCGCGCACCCGTAAACGCCGAACATCAGCGCCCCCTGCGCCAAGAACTGTACGAGCGCCGCCGCTGCGTCGCCACGCAGGAACACGAACGTGTACAGGATTTGAATCTCCGCGTTCGGCGGGTAGTCGTTCTCCGCAGTCTTCGCCGGGCCGGGGATGCGATGGACGCCTCTCTCGTTCAGCCAGGCCGCGGCGCGCGTCAGGTGGTAGGTAAGCGAATCCCCATTGTTCGGCGGCGTGAGCAGACCGATCGCGAGCTCGTACGCAAGCGCGGCCGCGACAAGGATGGCGAAGATGCAGAGGAGCTTGCGCTCGCCGATCGCAGCGCCGAGGCGTAGGCGCGGGAGCGCCGGGAGCGGACGAGCTCGGATCCACCAAACGGCAGAGGCGATCGCGAGCACGACCGCCTCGCCGGCAGTGACCGAGAGTCGCGAGATCTCCGCAGCGGAGAGTCCTTCGAGGAGGGCGACGACCTCCGCGGAGGCGACAAGGTACGTGGCAAGCGCCCACGCGGTGAAGGACGGGAGGCGCAAAGAAGCGGCAAAGAGCGCCGCTGCAGCCGCCACTGCACCGCCGGCCGTCGCGAGCCCCAACCCATGCAGTACCGCGCCAATGTTCACAACAGGCCGACCCAACGTTTCGGGGGTCGGATGACGACAGGCTGACCGCGGTCGAGCAGCGCGCTCGTGCCGGCGTCCACGGAGGCCCACTGTACCGGGAGGCCTTACGAGCCCCTCCCTAGGATCCTCGATCATGGCGCGAAACGTTGCGAAAGAGGCTGCCCGCGCCGCCATGTCGCCGACGCGGCTCCGTCGTTTCGGGAGCACGGCGGTCGTCGCCGGGAGAGGCGGGGCGCAGGATCATAGGTCGTCCGATGCAGCCGAAGCGTGTTCCTCCGGCTTTGAACGAGGTCGCGAGGTCGGAGGCGACGAGGTCGGGCGGGCGGTCGGGCGGGCGGGCGGTGATACTCGCCCATTGGGGGCGACGTACGGCGGCGGGAAACCGGAGGGCGGTGAACGGCGCGACCTGAACCTAGGCGGTGACCGCCTAGGTTCACTGAAGCCGACGCTCGCCGAGAATGGCGCGGCGCTGGCGGCAAGGTCTCGGGACACGCTCGGGACACACTTGCACCATGCCCAACATGCTATGGAGTAGAAAGGGCCGTTTTACGGGGATTTCTTACAGGGGCGGCAGGACTCGAACCTGCAACCCCCGGTTTTGGAGAC
>JBDTZN010000010.1:0-41856 GCA_040005095.1 Thermoleophilia bacterium
CGAGCGCAGTGTCTTAATGCGTGTTAACAGGCTCATTTCGGGTCTCCCGAGCGGAGCGAAGGGACTAGCCAACCCCGCGGAAAATGCGCGGCATTTTCCGCGGTTGCTCAGACCTCCATGATTTCCGCTTCTTTGTGCTTCAGCTGCTCGTCGATCTGCTTGGTGTGCTCGTCGGTGAGCTTCTGGACGCGCTCCTCCGCGCGCCGCTCGTCGTCGTCGCCGACCTCGCCCTTCACGACCAGCTCCTTCAGGTGGCGCATCGCGTCGCGCCGGATCTCGCGCACCGCCACACGATGCTCCTCCGCGAGGTTCCGCACGACCTTGACGAGCTCCTTGCGCCGCTCCTCCGTGAGCTGCGGGATCGGCAGGCGGACGACCTTGCCGTCGTTGGAGGGCGTGAGGCCGAGCTCCGACTCCATGATCGCCTTCTCGATCGCTTTGATCGAGCCGGGATCGAAGGGCTGGACGGTCAACAGGCGAGCCTCCGGTGAGTTGATCGACGCCAGCTGCTTGAGTGGGGTCTGCGTGCCGTAGTAGTCGATCTGGATGCGATCGAGGAGCGCGGCGGACGCGCGTCCCGTGCGCACGGTGTTGAACTCGTTGCGCGCGTGCTCGACGGACTTGCCCATCCGCGTCTCCGCGTCCTTGATCAGATCGTCAGCGGCCATCGCTACCTCCCTCGTCGCTCGGCGTGGAGATGATCGTCCCGACCCGCTCGCCGGAGATCACCCGCCCGATGTTTCCGTTCTGAAGCTCGAACACGTGGATCGGCAGGTGATTGTCCATGCAGAGGGACAACGCCGTCGTGTCCATCACCTTCAAGCCGCGCTCGATCGCCTCCAGATGCGTCAGCTCGGGGAGGAACTCTGCGTCGGCGCCCTTCTGCGGATCCTTGTCGTAGACGCCCTGGACCGCGTGCTTCGCCATCAGGATCGCGTCCGCGGCGATCTCGAGCGCGCGCAGCGCCGCGGCGGTGTCGGTCGTGAAGAACGGGTTCCCCGTGCCTGCCGCAAAGATCACGACACGGCCTTTCTCGAGGTGGCGGATCGCGCGGCGGCGGATGTACGGCTCGGCGACCTCCTTGACCTCGAGCGCGGAGAGGATGCGCGTGTCGAGCCCCTGGCTTTCCAATGCGTCCTGGAGGACGACGGCGTTCATGACCGTCGCGAGCATCCCGTTGTAATCCGCCGTGGCGCGGTCCATGCCCTCAGCGGCCGCGGCCATCCCGCGGTACAGGTTCCCGGCGCCGACGACGAGCGCCAGCTCGACGCCGCTGGACTGGACTTCGGCCAGCTCGGCAGCGATGGCGTCAATCGTCTCGCGGTCGATGCCGTGGTCGCGAGCCCCCATCAGGGCCTCCCCCGAGAGCTTCAGGACGACGCGGCGGAAGATCGGCCGCACCTCGCCGGCGCCTCGCGCCTCGGACTCGGTTCCGAGCGCCACCGTCAGCCCGCGAGCGCGAACCGCTCGAGCTCGAGCACCTCCGCGCCCTCCTCGGAGAGCGCCTGGCCGACCGACTTGCCGGTCTCGTGGATCCACGGCTGGTCGAGCAAGACCTCCGCCGCGAAGAAGCGCTTGCCGAGCATGCCCTCGACGATCTTCCCGCGTGCCTGCTCAGGCTTCGACTGCACCTCGTCGGAGTTGAGGTAGATCTCGCGCTCGCTCTGGATCACGTCCTCGGGCACGTCCTCGCGGCCGATCCACTGCGACGGCGTCGCCGCCGCGTGCATGGCGAGCTTGCGGCCGAGGTCGGAAGAGCCCCCGCGCAGCTGGACGAGCACGCCGATCTTGTTGCGCGGTGGATGAGCGTAGCCCTCGACGATCGCGCCGTCGACGGCCGTGAAGCGGGCCGCGCCCGCGATTGCGATGTTCTCGCCGAGCTTGGCGACCAGCGCCGCCCGTTCGTCCTCGAGGCTCTGCTCAGCCCCCACGCCGTCGGACTCGACAGTCTCGAGCACCTTCTTCGCGAACGCGAGGAACTCGTCGTTGTTCGAAACCGGCTCGGTCTCGCAGCCGACCGCGACGATCGTCCCGCGCTTGCCGTCCTCGGCGATGCGATAGCCGACCTTGCCCTCGGTCGTTTCGCGGCCCGACCGCTTCGCCGCTCCGGCGAGGCCCTTTTCGCGCAGCACCAGCTTGGCGGCCTCGATGTCGCCGCCCGTCTCCTGAAGGGCGCGCTTGCAGTCCATCATCGGCGCGCCGGTCTGGTCGCGGAGCTCCTTGACGAGCGCGGCGGAGATCTCCGCCATCAGGTGGTCGCCTCCTCGGGACTCTTCGCTGCCGCGTTCGCATCCTCGGCCGACGGGTCGGTGGCCTCGGGAGTCGCTTCCTCTGTTCCCTCGGCGCCCGTCTCGGCCGCGGACTGCTCGCCCTGCGAGACCTGCTCGTAGTCGCCTTCCGGCGTCGTCTCGATCTCCTCCGGCGCCGGCGCTTCGGTCTCCTCCACGGCGGGCGTCGCCTCGGCGACGGCGCCGTTGCCGCTGGCGGGCTCCTGGAAGTCGGCGGGCGTCGCCTTCGTCTGTCCTGCCGCGATGCCGTCGGCGATCGCTCGGATGATCAGCGAGCACGAGCGGATCGCGTCGTCGTTCCCCGGGATGATGTAGTCGGCCTCGTCGGGATCGCAGTTCGTGTCGACGAGTGCGACGATCGGCAGGCCGAGCCGGCGCGCCTCGCGTACGGCGAGCTGCTCCTTACGCAGGTCGACGATGAAGACGGCCTCGGGCTGGCGGCGCATGTCCGCGACGCCGCCGAGGTTCGCCTCGAGCTTCTCGAGCTCCGCGAGCATCGTGATGCGCTCCTTGGCCGGGAGCAGCCCGAGCTGGTCCTCGTCGCGGAGCCGGCGCAGCTCGTGCAGCCGGTCGATCCGGTCGGAGATCGTCCGCCAGTTCGTGAGCAGTCCGCCGAGCCAGCGGTGGTTCACGTAGGGCATGCCGACGCGCTTGGCCTCGGCTTCGACCGCGTCCTGGCTCTGCTTCTTCGTCCCCACGAACAGGACGGAGCCGCCGCGGTCGGCGATGTTCTTGACGAAATCGTGCGCCTCCTGGACGAGTGCAAGCGTCTGCTGGAGGTCGATGATGTAGATGCCGCCCCGCTCGGTGAAGATGAAGCGCTTCATCTTCGGGTTCCAGCGGCGCGTCTGGTGACCGAAGTGGACTCCGGCCTCCAGGAGCTCTCGCATGCTTACGACGGGCATGGGTGAATCCCCTTTCACGTGGTTTGAGTGGTCTTGCGCCGATGGCCGCGGGTGGAACCAGCCCCGTCGTGGAAGCCGGCACCGCCACCCGTGGAGCTCCACCGGGTTGGGGTACTGAACTCCGCCATTCTAGCCGACTTCCTATTCTGTGAAGGTGGATTCCGGATCAGCGGACGCTGCGATCGCCCGGCTGGCGGAGGAGATCCGGGCCAGCGCCTGGGAGCTTGCGCTCGAGTTCGTCGAGGAAGGACTCGGCGGCGACGCGATCCCGTCTCTGGCCCGTTTGGGTCAGATCGGGCAGCTCGGAGACATCCCGACCTTCATCCTCGAGCTGGCGCGGGAGCTCGGCGACCCCCAGCCGGCGCGGTTGCGGCGCGGGAGCCCGCTCACCGCACGCGTGCACGACCACGCGCGCGAGCGCGAGGCGCTCGGGTTCGCGCCGCGCGAGATCGTCACGGAGTTCTTGATCCTCCGCCGCGTGCTGTGGCGCTTCGTGTCGATGCGTAGTCCCGAGCTCGAGTCGGACGAGCTGCTCGTGGTGGAGCGCCGCTTGAACGACACGATCGACCAGCTCGTGACCGAGTGTGTCGTCGCCTACTTCGACCGCGCGACCGCGGAGCTCGCGATCCAGGCGCGCCGCGACCCGCTCACACAGCTCCTCAACCACACGGCTTTCAGCGAGCAGGTCGACGCCGAGCTCCAGCGCGCCACGCGCTACGCGCACGGCCTGACGCTCCTCTCGTTCGACGTGGACGACTTCAAGGCGATCAACGACACGCTCGGCCACCCCGAGGGCGACCGCGTCCTGCGGGTGGTTGCGGACGTGCTGCAGGGGACGCTGCGCGCCTCCGACATCGCCGGACGCATGGGCGGAGACGAGTTCGCGGTCCTGCTCGTCGAGACCGATATCGAGAGCGGAGGGACGTTCCTGTCCCGGCTCTATGACAGCTTCGCCGAGCGGGTCGCGGGCCGCGAGCTGCCGGAGTCGTTCGGGTTCTCCCCCGGGATCGCGCACTTCCCGAGCGAAGGCGAGTCGGCCGACGTGCTGTTCCGCCTCGCCGACGAGCGGCTCTACGAGTCCAAGCGCGCTAAGAACCTGGCCTAGCTCGGTCCAGCGCTGTTGCGAGGTCCGCGGGGAGCGGCGACGTTACGTCGACGGGCTGCTCCGTGATCGGGTGCGGAAACGCGAGCCGCGCCGCATGCAGGAACTGGCGCTCGAGCCCGAGCTCGACGGCACGGCCATACGTCGGGTCGCCCGCCACGGGTAGGTCGATCGCGGCCAGGTGGACACGGATCTGGTGCGTCCGGCCCGTCTCGAGCGACACGCGGAGAAGCGCATGGCGCGGGAGGAGCTCCTCGACCTCGAAGTGCGTGACCGCGTCGCGCGGGTTGGCGGTGTCGAGGGAGTGGCGCAGCGGATTCGTGCGGTCGCGCCCAATCGGCGCCTCGATCCGGCCGGTTCGCGACCGCGGGCGCCCGACGACGAGCGCCAGGTACTCGCGCTTCAGGTCGCGGCGCCGGAGCAGCGACTGGAGCCGCCGGTGCGCCTCCGCCGAGCGCGCGACGACCATGAGCCCAGACGTATCTCGGTCCAAGCGATGGACGATCCCCGGCCGCTCGGGCTCGTCCCCGCCGGCCGCTGCGTGACCCACGAGGCCGTGGACGAGCGTGCCGGTCGCGTGGCCCGGCGCGGGATGGACGACGACCCCCGTGGGCTTGTCGACGACGAGCAGGTGCTCGTCCTCGTAGGCGATTCGCAAGTCCATCTCCTCCGGCTCGACGGTTGCGGCAACCGGGCCGGGCGGCTCGAAGGAGATCTCCTCCCCGCCCGCGAGCTTGTAGCTCTTGGCCTGCGCCGCCCCGTCGACGAGGACGCTGCCTTCGTCGATCAACCGCTCGGCCGCCCCGCGCGAACCGACTTCGGCGACGTCGGCGAGGAACCGGTCGAGCCGCTCGCCGCCCGCGTCCTCGGGAACGCGAAGCCGGCGCGTCACGCGGCTACCTGCGGCCGCGCTCGCGGTCCGACGCGACGAGCGCGTAGAGCAGCACTCCCACCCCGACGACGATGAAGCTGTCCGCGAGGTTGAACGCCGGCCAGAAGCGCACGTCGAGGAAGTCGGTGACGTGGCCCAGCCGGACGCGGTCGACGAGGTTCGAGACGCTGCCGCCGATCACGAGCCCGAGCGCGACGGGCAGGATCGGGTGCCGTGCGCCGGAGCGCGCGAAGAACCAGAGCATCCAGGCGACCGCCAGCGCCGTCAGCACGATGACGAGCGACGTCGCGCTGGAGAAGAGGCCGAAGGCGATCCCCGAGTTCTGCACGTGATGGATCGAGAGCGGCCCGAGAACGTGGGCGTTCTCGTCGAGCATCAAGCGGCTGGAGACGAGTCGTTTCGTGAGCTGGTCGGCCGCGATCGACGCGACCGCGATCGCACCGAGCCCGATCCACTGCTCGAAGCTCGCGCCGAGGGGCCGCTCCGCGAAGGAGACCGGAGTAAGGCCGTCGGTGGCAGAGCCGACGCGGATGTCCGGCACCCGCGTCGCCCCCCGCGCCGGCTCGCTCAACCGCGCTCTTCCTTGCGCTTGCAGTCGATGCACTGGGTCGCCCACGGCATCGCTTCGAGCCGCTCGGGCGCGATCGGCTGGCCGCAGGTCCGGCAGGTTCCGAAGGTTCCCGCTTCGATCCGCTGGAGTGCGTCGTCGATCTCCGCGAGCAGGTGCTCGGAATTCTCTTCGAGCGTGTAGTCCAGCTCCCGATCGAGCGTCGCGGTGGCGACGTCGGCCGGGTGGTTGTCGCTCGCCCCGGTCGGTTCCTCGATCTCCTCCTCGAGGGAGCCCGGATGCTCCTCACGGAGGTACTGGATCGCGGCCTCGACGCGCTTGCGCTCCTCGAGCAGACGCTCACGGAACCGGTCGGTGTCGCTCGCGCTCATGAACGCAGGTCCTTTCTCGGTCGCTGGTCGGTCGCGGCGTTGAGCCGCCGCTCGACCTGCGCCGGACCGACGCCGTCGAGTCGGACCGTCTTGTCCCGAGCAGCGTGCCCCGAAACGAGCGTCACGGAATCGCGCGGCACCGACAGCGTCTCAGCGAGCAGCCGGAGCACCGCCTCATTCGCTCGTCCCGCCTCGGGCGCAGCGGTCACGCGCACCTTCCACGCGTCGCCATGACGACCCACGATCCCGGCTCGCGAGGCACCAGGTTGGATACGCAGCCGCAGGCGCGTAGACGCTTCCCCCATGCGGCCAAGTCTACTTCTAGGCGGCTTCGGCCTCTGGCTCCACGTCGTCGACCGCGGGATCGGGCGTCTCGGCGTCGATGGTCTCCAGGGCGTGCGTCAGCTGCGTGCGGATCCGCCGTGCTTCGTTGTGCAGACGGTCGCGCTCCGAGAGGGCTTCGCGTGTGACCGCGCGGGCCTCGGCGTGCGCCTCGGTCACGACGAGCTCGGCTTCGCGGCGGGCCTGCTCCAGCAGCTCCTGGGAGGCTCGCTCGGCAGAGACGAGCGTGCTGCGGAGCAGCGTCTCGAGCTCGCGGTAGCGAACCAGGTCGTTCTCCAGCCGCTCGACCTCGTCGGCGAGGTCCGCTCTGGCGCGCCAGACGTCCTGGAAGCTCTCGGTCACCTCCTCCACGAGCTCGTCGACGGTGCGCTTGCGGTAGCCAAACAGGCCACGGCCCAGGCGAACGTGTCTGATTTCAACGGGCGAGAGCGTCATTCGGAACCTCCTAGTGCAGCCGGGAAAGCCCGGTGTCGACGACCTGCTGCACGATCACCAGCACGAGCACCGCGACGACGGGCGAGATGTCAAGTGGGCCGAAGGGCGGGATGACTCGGCGGAACAGCCGTAGGTACGGCTCCGACACGTCATAGAGGAAGCGCTGGACGCGGTTGAGCCACGGCGAGTACGGCAGCCGGATCCACGACGTGAGGATGTACGCGAAGATCGTCAGGATGTAGACGTCGACGAAGACCTTGACGAACACCTGGATCTGAGAGACAGCGTCCAGTAGCAGCACTGAGTCGGCGAAACCGCCCATTGCGCTTTGTTTGCTCCGGGGAGCGGTTTACCTGCCTACGCCTGGTTGAAGAAGCCGCCGCGCTCGAGCAGGCGCGCCCGCTCGGCCGCCGAGACCTCGACGTTCCGCGGCGTGAGGAGGAAGACCTTGTCGGCGACGCGTTGCATGCCGCCGTTCAGGGCGTACGTGAGCCCGCTCGCGAAGTCGATCAGGCGCTTGGACAGCTCCTGGTCGGAGCTCTGGAGGTTGAGGATGACGGGGATCGAGTCTTTGAACTTGTCCGCGATCTGTTGCGCGTCGTTGAAGCTGCGCGGGATGACGAGATGCACCTGGACCGACGCGTTCGGCAAGGGGGTCGGCACGGCTTGGACGGCGCGCGGACGCGGGCGCAGCACTGCGGTGCGCTCGGCGGCCGGCTCGGGATCGGTCCAGTCGTCGAACTCGCGGCCCCGGCGACGCGGCGCGAGCCTGCGGACGTTGGGGCGCTCACCGTAGCTCCGCTCGAGCTCGCCCTCGCTGAGGTAGCCGTCCTCGTCTTCCCAGTCGTCCTCCTCGGCGATGCCGAAGTAGACGAGCGTTCTATTCCAGACGTCTGCAAAGCCCATGAGAGAGGGAAATTCTAGTCGCGGTACAGAGAACTGCCTATTCGTACGTAGGTCGCGCCCTCCTCTATCGCGATCTGCCAGTCCTGGCTCGTGCCCATCGAGAGCTCCGCGAGGCCGTGCTCCTCGGCCAGCTCGCGTAGGCGCCGGAAGTACGGCCGCGAGGCCTCGGGATCTTCGGAGGGTGGCGGCATCGTCATCAGGCCGGGTACGTCCGCGAGCTCGAGCAGGCGCGGCAGGTCGCCGGGCGCGACGCCTCCTTTCGACTTCTCGCCCGAGAGGTTGACCTCGACAAGCGCCGGAATCGTCAGCCTCCGCGCGGCCGATTCGGACTCGAGCGAATGGACGAGCTCGCAGATCCGGTTGACCACCTTGACCTTGTTCGACTGCAGCCGGCCGATGAAGTGCCAGCGGAAGGCGTCTCCGTACTCCGTGTGCTTGCGCTCGAGGTCCTGGGCGCGGTTCTCGCCCACCACCGGGACACCGGCCTCGACGAGGACGCCAAGGTCGGCAACAGAGACGTACTTCGTCGCGGCCACGATCGTCACGCCCGGTCCGGCGACCGCTGCTATGCGTGCGTAGCGCTCGCGGATCCGGTCAGGCGACAACGGCGACGACCCCCTGGACGCCGCGCGGCTTGCCGTCCCGCCGGTGCGAGAAGAAGCGCTCGGGGTTGCAGATCGTGCAGAGGTCGACGCGGTGGATGGATTTGACACCGGCGGACTGGAGCGCCGCCTCCGCCGCGCTCCAGAGGTCGAGGTTGCGACCGATCATGACCCCGTCGCCAAAGCGCTCGCGATAGGGACGCGCGACCTCCTCGCCCACCTCGTAGCAACACGGCCCGGCCGAAGGGCCGATCGCGGCCTCCACAGGGCCTCCCAGCGTCTCGACCGCGTTCTCGAGCACGCCTGCGAGCAGGCCCACCCAGCCCGCGTGCGCGACCGCGACCGCCGCCGCGCCCTCCCGGCGGGCGAGCGCAACGGGCACGCAGTCGGCAGCCAGAGCGGCGATGGGCACGCCCGCCTCGTCGGTCCAGAGAGCGTCGCCCTCCGCGTTGCCGCGCACCCCGGCCTCGGCGCGGTTCACGATCGTGCTGTGCATCTGGAAGTTGAGCGCGAGATCGCCGGCGTCGGCGCCGAGCGCGGAGCAGACGATGCGCCGGTTTTCGTCCACTCGCTCGACGTCGTCGCCTGTGCGCCTGCCCAGGTTGAGCGACTCGTACGGACCCTGGCTCACCCCGCCGCAGCGCGTGGAGAACGCGATCCGGTACGGGCCGGTGGGCTCCCAGGGAATCAGGTCGTCACTCATCGCCGGCCAGCTCTCGCGCCGCGGCGAGCTCCGCCTCGCGGCTGTCGAGCTCCCCGTTCAGCTTCCGCCGGCGTAGCTCCGCGAGGATCTCCCCCACGCGGGGCCCTTCCGGGACGCCGAGCTCGGCGAGATCGTCGCCCGTCACATGGAGCCGGACGTGTCTCAGCCGCTCGAACCAGTCCCGCAGGCGCGGGTCGTCTTGGATCGCGAGGGCGAGAAGCGGCGCGTCGGGCGCATGCCGTGCCGCAAGGTCGGCGAGGTCAGCGCCGTCGAGCTTCCGGTCGACGAGCTCGCGTGCCGTGACGGGCGCGGCCTCGGCGAGCTGCTGGTCGCGCTTGGTCAGCGCGAGTGCTTCCACGCTTTGGCCGGGCTCGAGGAGCGTCTCGAGCGCGAGCCGCCACGCGGGCGCATGGACTTCGTACTCGGCAGCGAGCTCGCGGAGGCGGTTCAGCCGTTGTACGGCATTCAGCCCGGCGCGGAGCGGCGGGTCGATCGCCTGGTCGAGCCGGAGCTCGGCCATCCTGAGGATCGACGCGGTGGCCTGCGACTCGCCGAGCAGCGCGATCAGCTCCTCACGCACGCGCGGTCCGCTCAACTTCCGCACGAGCCCGACGTCGATGGTCTCGCGCGCCAGCCGCTCGGTCTCGGCATCCATCCGGAACCCGAGCCGGCTCTCGTACCGGATCGCCCTGAAGATCCGCGTCGGATCGTCGAGGAACGAGCGCTCGTGCAGGACGCGAATCGCCTTCCGCTCGAGGTCGGTCCGGCCGTCGAAGGGGTCCAGCACCTCGCCGTCCGGCAGCGGGATCGCCATCGCGTTGATCGTGAAGTCGCGCCGGCCGAGGTCGTCCTCGATCGTCCCCGGCTCGACGACGGGCAGTGCCGCAGGTTCCGGGTAGCTCTCGCGCCGCGCCTGAATCAGATCGAGGTGCTTGCCGTCGTCGTACCTGACGACCGCCGTGCCGAAGCGACCGTGCAGAACTGCGCGGCCTCCGAGTCGCTCGGCCAGCTCGCCGGCGAGCTCCTCGACCGGGCCTTCGCGGACAAGGTCGAGATCGGTGCTGGGGTTGCCGATTAGCAGGTCGCGAACCGTTCCGCCGACCGCGTGCAGGCCCCGCGGATCGCCGAGCGCGTCCCGGACTCGCCCCAGCTCGGGGAACCGCTCCAGCACGTTCTAGAGGTGGGCGATCGCTTCGATCTCGACGAGCGCGCCGGACGGGAGCTTCGCGACCTCGACGGTCGAACGCGCCGGGGGCCGCTCGCCGACGTGACGCGCGTAGACCTCGTTCATCCCGGCGAAGTCGTCGAGGTTCTGCAGGAACACCGTCGTCTTCACGAGCTTGTCGAGCCCGGAGCCCGCCTCCTCGAGGATCGCTCGCATGTTCGTGAACACGATCTCGGTCTGCTCGGCGATCCCGCCGGCGAAGGTCGTCTCGCCGGGCTTCCAGCCCAGCTGTCCCGCGACGAAGACGAATCCGCCGCTCGCGATCGCCTGCGAGTACGGCGCACCCTGGAACGGCGCGGGCGCCTTTTCGGTGCGGACCACTGTTTTGTCGGCCATTCCTATCTCCTTGGTCGGCAGGCCTGGGCGAGCGCGACCCCGAGCGCCTTGAAGATGGAGTCGAGCACGTGCTGGGTGTCGTCGCCGGACATGAGACGCACGTGCAGCGTCATGCCGGCGCCCTCCGCGAGCTCGTTGAGGAACGAGGCGACGAAGTCCGAGCCGAGGCCTCCGATCCGCGCCTCCGTGAGATCGACGTTCGAGACGACGAGCGGGCGGTCGGATGCCTCGAGCGCGACATGCGCCAGCGCCTCGTCGGCTGGGACGACCGCGGACGCGTGGTGGCGCGCGCCCTCGGCGCGGAGTGGCTCGTAGAGCTGCTGTCCGAGTGCGCGCCCGGCCGCGGCCACCTCCGTCTCGATGCCGCCGGGCTCGACCTCTAGCGTGAGATCGAAGTTCGCGTGCTCCGCGAGGAGCCCGAGCAGGTGATCGAGGACGGGCAGTCCGGTCGAGACGTTGGCGGAGCCTTCGCCGTCCACGACGACGCGGATCGCGCTGCGGCCGGCGGTCGCCATCAGCCCTCCACGCGTTCGATCCGCGCGCCGAGCGAACGGAGGCGCTCGTCAATGCGCTCGTAGCCCTTGTCGATCTGGTACGCCTCGCCGATCGTCGACTGGCCCTCGGCGCAGAGGGCGGCGATCAGCATCGCCATTCCCGCGCGGATGTCGGGGCTCGACATGCGCTGGCCGTAGAGCTTCGCCGGGCCGGTCACGACGACGCGGTGAGGGTCGCAGAGGATGATGCGCGCGCCCATCGAGACGAGCTTGTCGACAAAGAACAGGCGGCTCTCGAACATCTTCTCGAAGATCAGGATCGTTCCCTGGGTCTGCGTCGCGACCATGACAGCGATCGAGGTGAGGTCGGCGGGAAATGCCGGCCAGGGCCCGTCTTCGATCTTCGGGATCGCCCCGCCGAGGTCGTCCTGGATCACGAGCTCCTGTTTGGGCGGAACGCGCAGCGTCGAGCCGTTCATTTCGACCCGGATGCCGAGGCGCTCGAACGCGGGCAGGATCGAGACGAGATCCTCCGGCACGACCTCCTCGATCGTCACGTCGCCGCCCGTGACGGCCGCCATGCCGATGAAGCTCGCAACCTCGATGTGCTCCGAGCCGATCGTCCACTCGCCGCCGTGCAGGCGCTCGACGCCGTGAATGCGCAGCACGTTCGAGCCGATGCCCTCGATCTCGGCGCCGAGGGAGACGAGGAAGCGGCAGAGATCCTGGATGTGCGGCTCGCAGGCGGCGTTCCCGATCACCGTCTCGCCTTGCGCGAGGGTCGCCGCCATGACCGTGTTCTCGGTGGCCATGACGCTCGCTTCGTCCATGAAGATGTGCGATCCGCGCAGGCCGGCGTCGGCGCGCATCTCGTAGCGGCTTTCCACTTCGATCTCGACGCCAAGGTGCGCGAAGGCGTGGATGTGCGGATCGAGACGGCGGCGCCCGATCACGTCGCCCCCGGGTGGAGGCGCGCTTGCACGGCCGAGGCGGGCCAGCAGGGGGCCGGCGAGCAGGAACGACGCCCGGATCCGCGTCGCGAGCTCCTGATCCAGCGTGAACGAGGTCACGTTTGACGGGTCGACGCGCACTTCGTGGTCGCCGAGCCATTCGATCTCCGCGCCGAGTCCGGCGAGCAGCTCGACCATGGTCTGTGCGTCGCGGATGCGCGGAACGTTGCGGAGCGTCACGGGCTCGTCGGCAAGGAGGGTCGCCGCCAGGATCGGCAGGACGCCGTTCTTGTTACCGGCCGCGCGGATCGTCCCCTGCAGGGGCTGTCCGCCTTCGATGACGAAGGACTCCATCAAGGCATCTGCGACGAGGAGTTCGGGCATGGCGACGCGGGTCCTGCGGGGGCCGGCGAGCGGGCTATCCTACCGGCCCTGTGCCGGAGACACGCGAACAGGCCTGGGAGACGCTGACGCGCTACACGCAGAGCGAGGCGCTTCGGCGGCACGCGCTTGCGGTGGAGGCGTCGGTCCGGTCGTACGCGCGGCGGTTCGGCGAGGACGAGGACCTCTGGAGCGTGGTCGCGCTGTTGCACGACTTCGACTACGAGATGCACCCCACGCTCGACAAGCATCCGCAGGACGGGGCGGCGATCCTGCGCGAGGAGGGTTGGTCGGAGGAGGTCGTCGAGGCCGTGCTCTCGCACGCCGAGCATCTCGCGATGCCGCGCGACACGCCGTTGAAGAAGACGCTGTTTGCGTGCGACGAGCTGTCGGGCTTCGTGCACGCGTGCGGGCTCGTGCGGCCGACGGGCCTGGATGGTCTGGAGCCGAAGTCGGTCAAGAAGAAGCTGAAGCAGCCGTCATTCGCCGCGGGGGTGCATCGCGACGAGGTCTATGCGGGCGCGGAGCTGCTCGGGCTCGAGCTGGACGTCCACATCCGCAACGTGGTGGAGGCGCTGCAGCCGATCGCCCCGGAGCTCGGCCTCCGCACCGTCGCTGACGCCGCATAGCCGGGCACTACACGGCGGCGAACGCCTCGGTCCCCTGACTTTGTGGCTCAGAGCCACAAAGTCCTTCTGCGCCGGGACCGCAGCTCTGCCAACCCGCTTTGTTCCATGGCCCGTGTCACGAGCGTGTGACGCGAATGTGCCGGGTTCCGCGATAGTGGCTCAGAGCCACAAAGTCGGGGGGACAGCTGCGCCAGGCACGCGCCGTTAGGCCAGGGCAGCGACTAGTCGGTCGAGGTCTTCGTCGCTCGTCCAATAGCCGCAGCTGGCTCGGATCCACGGGGTCTTTGGCAAGGCGCGGATCGCGACGCCTGCTTCGAGGGCCTTCGTCGCCGCGGCTTCGGGGTCGCCTTCGCGCGGCTCGAACGTAACCAGTCCCGCCTGACCGGGCTCGGTGCGCACGGCGAATCCCGCTTCAAGCAGCCGCTCGCGGCAGCGCTCGGCCAGCTCGCGCCCGCGCTCGAAGCGCCACTCCGGCGCCGCCTCGAGCGCCGCCACGAGTCCTGCGAGCGAAGGCGGGGCGAGCCAGCCGGTGTCGAAGCGCTTTGCGCCCTCCTTGGGTACGAACGAGCCGTCGACCTCGAGCGACTCCTGCGAGAAGTACGTCGGTGAGGACAGGCGCAGGCTCTCAGGATCCGCGATGTACAGCCCACCGAGCGGATCCGGACCGCACAACCACTTCTGGCAGGAAACGGTGTAGAAGTCCGCCGCGCCGGCATCGACCGGAATCGCGCCCACGGACTGCGCGCCGTCGACGAGCAGCGGCAGCTTCGTCGCCTCCTTGATCGCCTCCACCGGGATGATCTGTCCGGTGGTCCAAGGGACGTGCGAGAGCGCGATCAGCCGGGTTCGAGGTCCGACCGCGGCAAGGATCGTCTCGACGGCCTCTCCCGCGGGCCGGGTCGTCACCGGGGCCACGACGACGCGCGCTCCCGAGACCGCGAGCGGCAAGAGCAGCCCCGGATGCTCCGCGTCGGTGGTCACGATCTCGTCCTCGGGGCCCAGTTCCAGCCCGCCCAAGACGACGTTGCACCCACTCGACGTCGAGCTCGCCAGCGCCATTCGCTCGGGCGGCACGGCGAGCAGCTCGGCGAGGCGCCCCCGCACGCCTTCCCGCAACTCGAGCATCCGCTCGAAATAGGCGCGGCCCGCGCGTCCCTCCTCGACGTCGAAGCGCAGCCCCTCCGCCAGCGCCTCGCCGGTCGCCCGGGAGAGCGGCCCCATGGAGCCTGCGTTCAGGTAGGCCAGCCGTTCGAGCACCGGGAACTGCGCGCGCGCTTCCTCGAACGTCACCGAATCGTCACCTCCACGGGGGCATGGTCGGACAGGAGCTTGCCTTCCAGGAGGCGGCGCTCGTCGGGCCAACGCGTCAGCGGCTGCTCGAGCTGCGCTCCCCGCACGAGGATGTGGTCGATACCGGGGCCGGGAGGGCTGTACGCCCCGCTCGCGAGGTCCTCCAGCACCGACGACGTGGCGACGCGCTGATTCAGGTCGCCGCCGAGCACGACGATATCGCCTGGTTGCGACAGCTCGTCCACCCAGTCCGCGGCACGTCGGAGCTCCGTCTCGGCCAGTCGGTCGTCCGGCGGATAGCTCGTTGCGTGCAGGTTGGCGACGAGGGCATCCCGGCCGTCCGGAAGCACGACCCGCAGAGCCTGGCATACGCGGCGCTCACCCGCCCAAGCCAGGCGGGGACCGATCCCGAGGCCCAGCCGCCCGGCCTCGCGCCGCCGGAACCCGGCCGGGTTGAGCACGAGCCGTTCGTGCGCGTCGACGCGCACGCGTCGCGAGACGACGACAGCGTTCGCCTGCCCGGAAAACGCCGAGCGCAGCAGCCCGGGATTCAGCGCCGTGAGCGCGTGCCCGATCCAGTAGGTCGACGGAATCGGTCCGAGGCTCGGAGGCGCCGCCACGTCGCCGACCGCGGTGCGATCGCTCCAGTTGTCGAGGCGCCGCAGCGCCCAGGCCGGGACTTCCTGGAGCAGCACGAGATCGGGGTCGTCCTCCACCGCCAGGCGCACCATCTGCTCCAGGTGAGCGACCCTCCCGGGCGGCTTGGTGTTGCCGTGGAAGAGATTCCAGCTCCGGACGAGGACGCTCACCGAATTAGCCTACGTCCCATGCGCGTCCTGATCGCAGACCCGCCAGCCTTCACGCCGGCCTACGACCACGAGCTCGCCGCAGCGCTCGGGCGGGCCGGCGCGGACGTCGATCTCGTCACCGCGCCGTTCCGCTTCGGCGACGTGCCGCCGCCGGAGGGCTATCGCCGAGAGGAGCTCTTCTACCCCGTCTCGTCGCGTCTGTTTCGCCGTTCCCCGCTCCGCCTCCCGCTGAAGGCCGCCGAGCATCTGGCCGGGATCGCGCGGCTCAACCGCCGCCGGGCGGACGTCCTGCACCTGCAATGGCTCGCAGCCCCGCAGCTCGACGCGCGCTTCCTGCGCCTCGGCGACGCCTCCGTCTTCACCGCGCACGACCTCCTGCCGCGGCGGACGGCTGCGAAGCGCGAGCTCTGGCTCCGGCTTTTGACCCGCTTCGGTCGCGTGGTCGTTCACAGCGAGCACGGAGCGGCCGCTCTTGCGGAGCTCGGCGTTCCGCGCGACCGCCTCCGCGTGATCCCCCACCCCGTTTTCCCCAGTGACCCGCAGCGCACCGACGACGGGCACACGGTCCTCTGCCTCGGGATGATCCGCCCGTACAAAGGCCTGGACGACGCGATCAGCGCGGTCAGGCGCGTCGGCGGCGCGCGGCTGCTCGTCGCGGGCGATCCCATGGAGTCGATCGACCGTTACCGCGCAGCGGCTGGACCCCTGGCGGAATGGCGGCTCGGCTACCTCCCCGAGCAGGAGCTCGACCGCGCGCTCGGCGAGGCGACGATTGCGCTTTTCCCGTACCGCCCGGAGCTCGACCAGAGCGGCGCGCTGCTGCGCGCGCTTGGCGCCGGCGTGCCCGCGATCGCTTACGACGTCGGCGGGATCGCCGAGCCCGTCCGGCGCTTCGGCGCTGGGAGGGTCGTGGCGGCCGGAGACATCGACGGACTCGTGGCCGCGATCGAGGAGCTGCTCGGCGACGCCGACGCGCTCGCGGCGGCGCAGGCAGGCGCGCGAGCGGCCCGCGAGGCGCTCACCTGGGACGCCTCGGCGGCTGCGCACCTCGCCCTCTACCGTGAGCTCCTGTGATCCTCCGCCGGCGCTTCGCGGACCTGATCGCGCGGCAACTCGACCTGTTCGAGGCCGACAATGCCGGCTTGATCGCCGACTGCGCGGCGGCGGAGCGCGCGTACGACGAGGCGCCGCGCGACGAAGCGGAAGAGCGCTATGGCGACTACCTCGACCTCGTCGAGACCGGGACTGAGATCCTCGCGGCGATGCGCGACCACTACTCCCGCGATGCGTCGGAGGCCGAGGAGTACGAACGGGCCTTCAACCGCGCGGCCGCGAAGCGGTTCCCGAGGTTCGCCCTCGAGCTCGAGGACACCTAGAAGGATGGCCTGGGCGATCGAGGACTACGGGTTGATCGGCGATCTCCAGACTGCCGCCCTCGTCAGTCGCGACGCCACGATCGACTGGCTCTGCTTCCCTCGCTTCGACTCCGGCGCGTGCTTCGCGGCGCTCCTCGGAGACGAGGAGAACGGACGCTGGGCGATGCAGCCTGTCGACGGCTGGGAGACGCTCTCACGTCGCTACTGGCGCGACACCCTCGTGCTCGAGTCCGTGTTCGTCACCGAGGACGGAATCGTCCGCGTGATCGACTTCATGCCGCCTCGCGGCCAGGCCCCGGACGTCGTACGCATCGTCGAGTGCCTCGCCGGCAGCGTGCGGATGCGCTCCGAGCTCGTGATCCGCTTCGACTACGGCTCGATCATCCCCTGGGTGCGGAACGTCGACGGAACGCGACTCGCCGTCGCGGGGCCCGATGCGCTCGCCTTTCGCACGCCGGTCGACTTGCACGGCGAGAACATGCGGACGGTCGGAGTCTTCGATGCGCACGAGGGCGAGCGGATCCCCTTCGTCCTGACCTGGTACCCGTCCCATGAGGAGCCGCCGCGCGCGATCGACGCCGAGCAGGCGCTCCGCGAGACCGAGGAGTTCTGGCGCGACTGGACGGCGCAATGCGAGCACCTGCACGAATGGGACGACGACGTCCACCGGTCGCTCCTCACCTTGAAGGCCCTCACCTACGCGCCGACCGGGGGCATCGTCGCCGCGCCCACGACGTCGCTGCCGGAGTGGATGGGAGGGCCGCGGAACTGGGACTACCGCTACTGCTGGCTCCGGGACGCCACGATGATGCTGCTCGCCATGCTGAACGCCGGCTACGTGGACGAGGCCCGCGGGTGGCGCAACTGGCTGCTGCGGGCGGTCGCCGGCGATCCGGCCGACCTGCAGATCATGTACGGCGTCGCCGGCGAGCGGCGGCTGATCGAGTGGGAGGCCGACTGGCTGACGGGCTACCGCGACTCTCATCCGGTCCGCGTCGGAAACGCCGCGTCGGAGCAGCTTCAGCTCGACGTCTACGGCGAGGTGCTCGACACGCTCTACCAGGGGCGGGAGCACGGCCTCGAGCCGCTCGCCGCGGCGTGGTCGCTCTGCGTCAAGCTGCTCGAGTGGCTCGAGTCGGGGTGGCGCGAGCCCGACGAGGGGATCTGGGAGGTGCGCGGCCCTCGGCGCCACTTCACGCATTCGAAGGTCATGGCCTGGGTCGCATTCGACCGCGGCGTCAAGTTCGTCGAGGAACTCGGCCGCGAAGGGCCGGCCGATCGCTGGAGCGCCCTCCGCACCGAGATACACGACGAGGTGTGCCGCGAGGGCTTCGACGCCGAGCTCGGCTCGTTCGTCCAGTCGTACGGCTCGAAGCGGCTCGACGCCAGCTTGCTCATGATCCCGCTCGTCGGCTTCCTCCCGCCTGACGACCAGCGCGTCGTGGGCACGGTCGCCGCGATCGAGCGCGACCTGATGCGGGGCGGGTTCGTGGAGCGCTACCGCGCAGCCGACGACGAGGTCAACCCGGTGGACGGGATCGCAGGCTCTGAGGGTGTGTTCCTCCCGTGCAGCTTCTGGCTCGTCGACAACCTGTACCTGCAGGGACGCGAGCAGGAAGCGCGGGCTCTCTTCGAGCGGCTGCTGGGGCTTCGCAACGACCTCGGGCTGCTCTCCGAGGAGTACGACCCCGAGGCGGACTGCCTGCTCGGCAACTTCCCGCAGGCGTTCTCGCACCTCGCGCTCGTGAACAGCGCCTTCGCGCTCTCCGGGCACGCGCACCCCGAGCTCCGGCACCAGCGCTAGCGTCGCCCACGGCCGTGCCCGAAGTGGTGCGCGCCGGGGAGCGAGCCGTGGACGTCGGCGCGGTCGGCCTGCTCGCGCGCCAACGGGCCGAGCGTCTTGACCTCGGTGACGAGGATGTTCTCGTTGCGGTCGTGGCGCTCGAACTTGCCGCGTGCGAGCAGCAGCGGCTCGCCGCGCACGACTGCGCGGAAGCGGTCGTACACCGGTGGTGGCACGATCAGGTTGAACGCGCCGAACTCGTCCTCGAGCAGGATGAAGACGACGCCGTTCGCCGTCGAGGGACGCTGGCGCGCGACGACCATCCCGGCGACGGCGACGCGGCGGCCATGCTGCACGCCGGCCAGCTCGCGGCTCGAGAGGACACCGTTCGGCAGGCGAGGTCGCAGCAGCGCGAGCGGGTGGACGCCAACTGAGAGGTTCGTCGTTCGGTAGTCGGCGAGCATCCGCTCCCAGATCGTGGGATCCGGAAGCTGCGGGGTCGCCGTAGTGGGGTCGAGCGGTAGGGCGAGCTGCCGCTCGTCGCCTCCTGAGCCTGGGACGCTCGTCGAGCGCGGGACGAGACCGAGCTGCCACAGGAGCTCGCGTCTCTTCAACCCGAACGAGTCGCAGGCCCCGCTCTCGACGAGCGCCTCGAGCCCGCCGCGGCTGAGGCTTGTGCGCTGTGCCAGCTCGCGGATGCTTTGGAACGGGCCGCCGCGCACTCGTTCCGCCACGACCGTCACGGCGTCGTCGTCGCCGACCGACGTGATGTACGCCAGGCCGATCCGGACCGTGCCTTGCTCCAGCTCGCATTTCGCCGCGCTCAGGTTCAAGTCGGGCGGTCGCGTCTCCACTCCGCGCCGCTGGCCGTCGCGAACGAGCGTCGCCGGCGGATAGAAGCCCATCGGCTGCGCGTTCAGGAGCGCACAGAGGAACTCTGCCGGATAGTGGTGCCGCAGCCATGCCGACTGATAGGCGAGCAGCGCGAACGCGGCCGCGTGCGACTTCGGGAAGCCGAAGCCCGAGAAGCCGACGAGCTTGTCGTAGACGAGGTTCGCGGTCTCGTCGTCGGCGCCCTTGTCGAGCGCGCCGGCGACGAAGCGCGCCCGGTAGCCCTCGAGCGCGTCGTGCGAGCGCTTGCGGCTCATCGCGCGTCGCAACCCCTCGGCCTCCCCCACGCTGAACCCGGCCATCGCCATCGCGACGTCGAGTACCTGATCCTGGAAGACGACGACGCCGAGCGTGTAGGCGAGCGGCTCCTGCAGGGACGGATGGTCGACGGGCGGGACGAAGTCGGGATCGTGCCGGAGCCGCTCGCGGTGCGCGATGTACGGGTGCACGGCCTTCCCCTGGATAGGCCCGGGCCGGACGAGGGCGACCTGCACGGTCAGGTCGTCGAGGTTCTCCGGCCGCGTGCGCAGGAGACTCTGCATCTGCGCGCGGCTCTCGATCTGGAAGTCGCCGACGGTGTCGGCGCGCTGGATCTCCTCGTAGACGTCGCGGTCGTCGAGCGGAATCCGCGAGAGGTCGATCGGAGCGCCGCGGAGTCGCGCGATCTGGTCGACGCAGTCCTCGACGGCTGAGAGCATCCCGAGGCCGAGCAGGTCGATCTTGAGGAAGCCGGCGTCGGCGCACGAGTCCTTGTCCCACTGGCAAAGCTGGCGGCCGGCCATCGCCGCAGGCTGGACCGGGACGAGCTCGACGAGCGGCTGCGACGAGATGACCATCCCGCCCGGGTGCTGCGAGATGTGGCGCGGCAGGCCGCCGATCTCCCCGCAGAGCTCGACGAAGGCGCGCCACCGCGGGCTGGCCAGCTTGCGCGCGGCGTCGGGCAGCAGCGCCAGCTCCTCCCCCACGCGCTTCGCGTTCCAGCCGTCGGAGAGGCGCGCGAGCCGCTCGAGCTCGGCGAACGGGAGCCCGAGCGCCTTGCCCACGTCGCGGATCGCGCCGCGCGAGCGGTAGGTGGCAAAGCTCGCGACCAGGGCGGCATGCTCGCGGCCGTAGCGCTCGGTGACCGCGACGATGAGCTTCTCGCGGATGTCGCGCGGGAAGTCGAGGTCGATGTCGGGAATGCCCGAGAGCTCGTCGTTGATGAAACGGCCGAGCGAGAGTCCGGCGGCGACGGGATCGACGTGCGAGAGCCCTGTTAGGTAGCAGACAATCGAGCCCACGGAGCTGCCGCGCCCGCGTCCCGGTGGCAGGAGGTGCCGCATCGAGCCGGGCCCACGCACCTCCAGCGCGATCTCCCGCGCCAGCTCGAGGACCTCCCAGTGCAGCAGGAAGAACCCGGCGAGCCCGAGCCTCCCGATCAGCTGCAGCTCTTCGTCCAGGCGCGCCTTGGCCCGACTTAGTAACAGACTGTTACTTGGTGAGTAGCGCTCGGTGAATGCTGCGTCGCACACCCCGCGAAGCTGCTCGAGCGCGGGTTCGGCGCCGTCGGAGAAGTCTGGATAGCGGTAGCCGAGCTCCTCGGTCAGGTCGAAGCGGAGGCGGTCGGCGAGCGCGCCCGCACGCTCGAGGGCATCGAGGTCGCCGGGGAACCGTTCCGCCATCGCCTCGGGGCCGAGGAGGACGCTCTCGCGGTTCCCGCGCCGCTCGCGCTCGCAGCCTTCCAGGGAACTGCGGCTGCGGATCGCCACGAGAACGTCCTGCAGCGCGGTCCGCCGGGGATGGTGCGCATGGACGTCACCCGTCGCGACCGTCTCGACTCCGATCGTCTCGGCGAGGTCTCGTAGTTGAAGGTTCCGGCGTGCGTCGCCGCGCTCGTACGGGCGCTGGAGCTCGACGAAGAAGTTCGCGCGGCCGAAGGCCTGTGCCAGGCGGGCAACCGCGTTCGGGTCGCGCACCGCCAGACCGTGGCGCGCGCAGCCGGAGAGGCAGACGACCCCGTCCGCGTGCTCCGCGAGCAGCGCTGGATCGAGCGCGGGCGGCAGCAGCTCCGACTCGCGTCCGGGCGGACGGGTCTGTGCGTGTGCGGCAGTGAGGAGCCGGCAGAGGTTCGCGTAGCCGCCCGGCGTCTCGACGAGCAGGGTGACGTGCGAGCCGCCGCGGAGCGTGACCTCCGCCCCGGTGATCGGGCGGACGCCGACCGCCTTCGCCGCGTGCGCGAACTCGAGCGAGCCGCAGACCCCGTCGTGGTCGGTGAGCGCGAGAGCCTCGTAGCCGAGCTCGGCGGCCGCGAGCGCCAGCTCCTCGGGATGTGAAGCACCGTCGAGGAACGAATAGGCTGAATGGGCATGGAGCTCCACGAACGGCAAGTGCTGCTCCTAGCCGCTCACGAGGGTGAGACGATCAGCGATCGGGAGGCGCGGAACGTCCTCATCCTGATCGACGAGCCTCAGCTCGTGCTGACGTGGACCCGGTACGAGGCCGGAGAGCGCGGGCCCGACCCGCACGTCCACAGGCAGCACTCGGGCGGATTCTACATCGTCGAAGGCGAGATCCAGTTCGGGCTCGGGCCCGGCGGCGAGCACGTCGTTCGCGCGCCGGCCGGCTCGGTTGTGCTCGCGCCGCCGAACGTCGTGCATACGTTCGCGAACGAGAGCGACGCACGCGCCGTCTACCTCAACTTCCACGCGCCGAACGGCGGCTTCGCGGACTTCCTGCGCGCGATGCGCGACGAGCGGGAGTTCGAATGGGACAGCTGGGACGAGCCCGCCGACGGCGGCCGACCGGTGAGCGACGCGGTTGTCTGCCTGCCTGGCGAGGGCGAGCGGTTCGAGCGCGGCAACCGGACGATCACGATCCTCGCCGACACACCCGAGCTGTCGCTGCTGGAGCTGGCCGTGACTCTCGGTTGGGAGGGCGTCGATCCGCACACCCACGACGACCATCTCGACGGCTTCTTCGTCCTGGACGGCGAGATCGAGTTCCTCGCCGGTGAGGCGTCCGCGGGCGCCGTGATGGCGGCCGCGCCCGGCGTCAGCCACGGAATCCAGCGGCCGACCGGCGACACGACGCTTCTCAACTTCCACGCTCCGAATGCGGGTTTCGCCGGACGGATCAGGGCGCAGTAGATGGACGCGCAGGCCCGCTACGACGAGCTCGCGGACGATCTTGCCGCGCGAAACGACGACGTCACCCTTGGCAAGATGTTCGGCATGCCGTGCATCAAGCGCGGCGGGAAGGCGATCGCCGGCTTCTGGCAGGAGTCGGTCGTCTTCAAGCTCCCGGACGCGGCCGCGCGCGAGCGGGCGCTCGCACTCGAGGGCGCGGCGCTGTTCGACCCGATGGGCGGACGCCCGATGAAGGAATGGGTAGTCGTACCGGCGAGTCACGCCGACGAGTGGCCCGGGCTCGCGGAGAGCGCGCTCAAGCCTTCTGCGTGAACCAGCGCTTGAGCTCACCGTCGCGATAGACGACCGCAAGCTGGCCCGACTCGAGCACGAGGTCGAAGTAGCGCCGGTCAACCGGATCTTCCGTCCACCAGCGGTCGACGACGCGCCACTCCTCGCGAACCACGGCCACTCGCTGGCGGTTGACGCGCTTCGGCACGCCGTCGATGGCTTCCTCGACGAGCACGGGTCGAGGCGCGTTTAGTCGTCCCGCGGTAGAAGCAACGCGCGCGCTTCGGGAATCCGCGACCACGGAGCGACCTCCACAACCGAGCACACAGAGCCGGAGCCGGTGCTGGCGCATACCTGCTTCAGGCCCTCCTGCAACTGCAGCTGGAGCCCGTCACCCTCCACGCAGACGAGCTCGAGCTGCTGCCCGCGCGACTCTGTCAGCGCGACGATCTCCAGCCGCAGCTCGAGCACGGGCGCGGGCAGCTCGGCGAGCTTCGGGGCGAGCGCGGCCTTGAGCCGGTCGCGCTCGGCCGTCGGATCGCGGAGCGTGACCGTTCGCCGCCACGAGCCGCCGCCCACGAGCCTGGCCGCAATCGCGACCTTGCGGGCGAAGCGTCCGTCGCGCTCGGGCCGAGCGAGCATGCGGTCGAGGAGCGCGCCGAAGGCTCGGCGCAGCGTCAGCTCGTTCCCGACAGCTTCGGGAAACTCGAGCGACTCGACGATCTCGGCGGGCGGGCGCCGTCCGCGGACGCGCCCCGCCCTACCGCCTCTCGCCAGACCCCAGGCGCGCCGGCCGTCCGGCCCCATGCGTTCGGCCACGGCGCTGCCCGGGAGCCCGGCAAGCTGTCCGAGCTTTCGAACTCCGAGCTGCTCGAGCTCGGCGTACCGCTCCGGTGAGAGCGGAAGGAGCGAGAGCGGGAGCGGCGCGAGGAACTCGCCGGTGCTCTCGTCGGAGACGATCAAGACCTGCCCGGGGCGCGCGACGTTCGCTGCAGCGAGTGCGGCGAACCGGCGCTCGGCAGCGCCCACGCGTGGATCCCAGGCAGAGCCGACGGCGGCGAGCGCGCGCTTGAGCGCCGCCTCGAGCCCACCGTAAAGACGTTCGACCCCGCGCGTCTCGAAATAGACGCAGCCGAGATCGGCGGAGTCGACCGCGAAGCCGGCGTCCTCCAGCCGGCGGAGGACTCCCTCCCACTCCTCACGGGCGGTGGCCGGATCCTGCTCGACGAGCACCAGGGTGGGACAGGTTGCGAGCGCCTCCCCGAGCCGCATGCCCGGACGGACGCCTGCCGTGTCAGCGGCCGCCGTCACGGGGCCGAGCAGGGGCGCCGTTCCCGGCAGCGGCGACAGCGCGGCCGGCCGCTCGGCAAGGGCGGGCGCCGCGCGGAGTGCAGCGCGTAGGTCGAACCCGGGGATGACGACGCAGGCGATCACAGGAACGTATGTTCTAGCAGCGAACACACGTTCGTGTCAAGCGATGCGCGAAACTCCCTGCGTGGACGCGCAGGAGTGGCCGAATCTGTTCGTCCCCGGCGCAGGGCGATCCGGCACGACCTCGCTCTGGTCCTACCTGGGCCAGCACCCGCAGATCTTCATGTCGAAGCTGAAGGAGCCTCATTTCTTCTCGCGCCACCAGGCTCCGCAACAGCGGTGCGTCTACGACGAGGCGGAGTACAAGTCGCTCTTCCGACCGGGCCGACGGCTGCCGTTTCGGGGCGAGGCGAGCCCGTCCTACCTCTGGCATCCCGACGTTCCGGCGGCGATTGCGCGCGTCCAGCCCGATAGCCACATCGTGATCTCGCTGCGTGATCCCGTCGCGCGGGCCTATTCGAGCTATCGGCTGCGTCGCCGCAACGGAATCGACCGGGAGCCCTTCCTCGACATCCTGCGCGCCGGTCTCTCGCTCCCCGACGCCGAGCGGCCCGTGTACTTCCTCAGCGGTGAGTATCTCCCCTCGGTCAGGAGGTATCTGGAGACGTTTCCGGGCCGGGTGCACGTGCTGGTCTTCGAGGAGCTGGCGCAGGACACAGCCGGCGAGGTCGACCGGATCTTCGGCTTCCTGGGCGTGGAGCCGATTGCCTGCCGGTTGGACCTCACGCCGCTGAAGCGAGGCGCGGCTCCGCGGAACGCGCTCGTGCGCGCCCTCTACTCGCCCAGGCTGCGCGCAGCCGCGCGTTCCGTCGTTCCGCCCCAGTTCCACGCCCGCATCGAGAACTTGGCGCTCTCGCAAAAGGCACCCGACGAGTTCGAACCGGAAGCACGTCAGATCCTTGCTGACTACTTCGCCCCCCAGCGCGCGCCGTTGGAGGAGCTCTTGGGCCGCGAATTGCCCTGGCCGACTAGAGGGTGATCTCGGCCGCGGTCCCGACCATGCGGGAGAAGCGGGGGACGACGTCGAGGATGCTCTCCTGCGCGCAGAAGCGGATGTCCTCCTCGAGTCCCGGCGGCCCGTACGTGCGCGCGGTGAGCCCGCTCAACGCGTCGGGGAACGCGGCCGCGACGAAATCCGCTGCGATCGCGGCATCCGTCCGAGTCCCATGGAGCAGCTGCACGATCCGTCCCGCGCAGTACGCGTCGTCGAGCGCGAACGCGCCCTGGAACCCGGCGCAGACGACGACCGCGTCCCTCCCCCGCTCTCGTACAGCGCGCACGACCGCGTCGAGGTTGAGCAGGCTCCCGAGCAGCACCTCCTCGCACGCCTCGGCCGCGGCCAGGATCGTCCGCGTCCCGTTCGTCGTCGTCAGGATCAGCGTCTCGGCGCGCGCCTCCAGGAACTCCCGCGGCGACGCGCCCACGTCGAAGCCGTCGATGCGCACCGCCTTCCGCTCGCCGCCGACGAGCGCGTCGGGAAGCTCGGCTTTCAGAGCTCGCGCCTCTTCAATCTCCGCACAGCACAGGATCCGGCGGTAGCCGGCCGCGAGCGCCTGCGCCATCGTCGAGGTTGCCCGCAGCACGTCCACGACGATCGCAACGGGAGCCGAGACCCGCTCGGCGGGCGTGAACGCGACGTCGACAACCACGTCGTTACGCTATTTCAATGAGCGCAAGCGCCGAGCCGAGGTACTGCTACCGGCATCCCGATCGCGAGACGCGCCTCTCCTGCTCGGAGTGCGGTCGACCGATCTGCACGGATTGCACGACGTTCGCGCCGGTCGGCCTGCGCTGTCCCGAGCATTCCGGGAAGGTCGAGGGCGCAGCTCGGGTCACCCAGACGATCAAGCGCGCGACCTACGAGGGCCACGGCGCACTCATCACGCGGATCCTGATCGGAATCAACGTCGCCGTCTTCCTCGCCGAGCTCGCATACGGCGGCGACCTCTACGGCACCGGGAATGAGCTCTACTTTCGAGGCGCTCTCTACGGTCCAGCTGTGGCGGCCGGGGACTGGTGGCGGCTGCTCACGGCCGCCTTCCTGCACGCCGGTCCGTTCCACCTTGGGATGAACATGCTCGCGCTCTGGTGGCTCGGCGCCGGGTTGGAGGCGCGGCTCGGTCGCGGACGGTATCTCCTGCTGTACATCGTCTCGGGATTGGCCGGATCGGCGGGTGCGCTCCTGCTCACGCCGACGACGCCGACGGTGGGCGCGTCGGGCGCCATCTTCGGGATCATGGGCGCGGCACTCGTCCTCGAGCGGCAGGGCAGCCCGATCTTCGCAGGCAGCGTGGTCGGCCTCCTCGTCATCAACCTCGCCATCACATTCGCGCTCAGGAGCTCGATCTCGGTAGGCGGCCACCTTGGCGGGTTGGTCGGCGGCGCGCTCTGCATCCTCGCGCTCTCTCGTTTCGGCCGCGGGCACGCCGCCTACAGCCGGCTGGGTGCAGCGGGAATCGCCTCGCTCCTGGCGATCGGCGCGGCCAGCGTCGCGGTCGCGCTCTGGGCGGCTGACCGCGCTCAACCCGGGATACCATCGGGCGATGCGCCTCCTGCTGTCGCTGTGCGCAACGACGCTGCTGCTCGCGACACCCGCCTCTGGCGCGGCGCCTAACTTCCTCCTCGGCGTCCTCGGCAACGTCGACCGCTTTCAGGCGCAGACCGGTCAGAACTCCCAGGTGCGCCACTCGCTCGTCGGCTGGGGCCAGGGTGTGACGTGGAGCCCCGCTGCACGCGTTGCTCGCCCAGCGTGCGCCGGTCCCGCTGATCGGGATCACGACCGATTCGAAGCCGCCGCGCCACGAGGCGATCACGCCGGCCGGGATCGCGGCCGGTAGAGGCGATGCATACCTCGTCGCGTGGAACCAGGCCGCGGCCGACTGGGGCAAGCTCCTCTACGTCCGGCCGATGCCCGAGATGGACGGCTATTGGACGCTCTACTCGGCATTCACAAAGGCGGGGAAGGCCAAGAATGCGGCGCACTCCACCCGCGCGTTTCGCAAAGCCTTTGCGCGGATCTACGTGATCCTCCACGGAGGCACGCGCACCGAGCTCGACGCGCACCTGCGAGTCCTCAGCCTGCCGCCTCTCCAGGCCGGCGCCGACCTGCCGGTCAATCCGCCGAGCCGCCTCCGCGTGATCTGGAACCCGCAGGGCTACCCCGGGCCGAACATCCCGGCGAACCGCCCGGAGGCGTACTACCCCGGCGATGCGTATGTCGACGTGGTCGGAAACGACGTGTACGACTTCAACCTTCGGCCCGCGTGGCCCGAGAACGACCGGCTCTACGGCCGGTACGCGAAGAAGCCGTACGCGTTCCCGGAATGGGGCGTCTGGGAGTCCGACGACCCGGAGTTCATCCGGACGATGGCGCGGTTCGTGCGCGCGCACGGTCGCGTCGAGCTGCTCGTCTACAACGCAGGCAAGCTGGGCTCGGGTTCGGACCTCGGCTCACGCCCGCGCAGCCGCGCCGCCTACCGCGCGTCGATCACGCCGCTCGGTCGGTAGCAGCAACGGAGTAACAATGAGGCTGCCGGGCGCGTCCCCACCTAGCGAACTTCCCGACGCCTAGGCGGGGCCGCCCGGTGTTGCCTTGATCGGCACGGCGTTGCCGGGACTTGAGACGTCAGCGAGGCGGTAGGAGCAGCGGCTGACGAGGCTGCTGCGAGAAGTCGAAGTCGCGGACGAGAGTCCCGAGCTGCGGCGCGCGCTCGCGTACGTTAGGCCGTGGATCGGGCCGGCCGTCCGTCTTCGGGTCCAGCCGCTGGCCCTTCAGGAAGTCGTCCTCGATGAACTTGACATAGGCGTCGAAGCTCAGCGTTTGATGGTCGACGAATCCCTTGCGCGCGTAGGGGCTGATCACGATCCCGGGAACGCGCAGGCCGTAGCCGTTCGCGTCGACACGCGGCGGGGGGACGTGGTCGTAGAAGCCGCCCCAGTCGTCCCAGGCGAGGAAGATCGCGGTCGACTTCCACTCCGGCCCGCGCATGGCCGCGTTGACGAGCTTCGTCACGTACTTCTCGCCCGCGCTCACGAGCCCGGGCGGATGCTCGCTGACCGAGCCCGTGGGATTGATCCAGGCGACGGCGGGAAGCCTCCCGGCCTTGGCGGCCGCGAAGTAGTTCGTGAGCGAGGTGACGTTCTGCAGCTCCCCGTCCTGCTTCACCGTGTCGAACCACGGGAGCGGGTTCCAGATGCCCGGCGTCTTCGCGTTCTGCGCGACTGGCGCGCACGTCGCCTCGTCGTCCGCGCAATCGGGCTCGGTGCCGTTGAAGACGTAGTAGCGCCAGCTGACCCTCTGCTTGTGGAGGAGGTACGTGAGATCCGTCCATGCGTAGTCGGGCGGGATCCGCTGAGGATTCTTGAAGTCGGGGGGCGAGCCCGGGCTTTGCAGCGCGTTGACGCAGCTCGAGGGCGCGGAGCTCGCGCACTTGGCCGACCACTCGGAGACCATGAAGAGGTGGGCGGGCAGGCTCCACGATGCGTTCGGCTCGAACATGTGGTCTTGGAGGACGAAGTTCTGAGCGTAGGCCCAGTAGTTCGGGATCTCGCGGGCGTCGTGGTAGCCCATCACGTCGGTCTTCCGCTTGGGCGCGCAGGCCGGGTCGTTCGGATTGCGACAGTTCTTCTTCTTGCCTCGCTCCGCCTGGGTAATGAACCCGTCCATCTTTCCGCCGTCGACGTCGGCAATCGCGTGCTGCTCACCGTGCGGGCCGCCTGAGTTCAAATCGGCCGGATCGTGGTACGGCTTCACGCACGCGCCGGTCGCCGGGTCGGGGTTGCACACGGTGGGCACGCCGTTTTGCATCGGGATGCCGTCCGCTCCCGGATACGTCCCGAAGTAATGATCGAAGGACCGGTTCTCCTGCATGATCACGATCACGTGCTTGATCTTGTGGATCCCCGTCGGCGGCTTGGGCGCGGGTTTCCGCGCAGCATCGGCGCTGGTGTGGTGGGCCACCGGGCCGAGCGCGGCTGCAGCGACGAACGCGGCGGTTGCGAGCAGCGCGATCAGGAGTCGGCGCGGCGAGCGGGCCGTGCGAGCGATCTGCCTCGTCATGCGCGCATCTTGGCTCGACGCTCGCAAAGGGAGCGCCAGAGGAAGGTCAGCGGACCGTAAAATCCACCCCATGTCGGTGCTCGCCCGGTTCCGCCCCCTTCCGCTTCGCTACCGACGACCGACCCGTGGCGACGCACTGGCAGCCTCGTCCGGGTTCCTCGAGCTGATGCAGGAACGGCGCTCCGTGCGTCACTTCTCGTCCGAGCCGGTCGATTGGGAGCTCATCGAGAACGCAATCCGGACGGCGGGCACCGCGCCCTCCGGCGCGCATCAGCAGCCGTGGACGTTCGTCGTCGTCTCGGACCCGGCCATGAAGGCTGAGATCCGCGCCGCGGCCGAGGCCGAGGAGGAGCGGCTGTACAAGGAGCGGGCGAGCCGGGAGTACCTGGAGGCGATCGAGCCGATCGGCACCGACTGGATCAAGCCGCATATCACCGACGCTCCCTACGTGATCGTGGTCTTCGAGCAGGCCTATGGGATCGAGCCCGACGGCAGCAAGCGCAAGCACTATTACGTCCGGGAGTCGGTTGGGATCGCGACGGGCTTCTTGCTCGCCTCGCTCCACGCGGCGGGGCTCGCGACGTTGACGCATTCCCCCTCGCCGATGGGCTTTCTCGCTCGGATACTGGAGCGCCCGGCGAACGAGCGCCCCTTCATCCTCATTCCGGTCGGCTACCCGGCTGACGACGCGGAGGTGCCGGATCTGGAGCGGAAGCCTTTGGACGAGATCATGCTGGAGGCAGCGCCGCGCGAAGCACCCTGAGCAGGTTGCCGCGCGCGATCGCATCGAGGCGCTCGCCCTTGTAGCCGCGGCCGCGCAGCGCGTCGAGCAGGGCCGGGTAGTCGCCGGGTCCGACGAGCTCTTGGACCGCCAGGCGGCCGCCGCCGAGCTCGAGCGCTTCCTGCGTCGCCGGGTTGAGCGGAAGCCCGGCGGCGAGCTCGGCCTGGATCACCTGGTCGATGAAGTCGGAGCCGAGGGCGACGTGCTCGATCCCCATCGTCGCCACCGCATGGTCGACGTGGTCGAGATAGCGCTCGAGGCTCGCGCCGTCTCGGCCCACGGTGAGTGTCAGCGCCATCATCCCGAGCACGCCTCCGCGCCCGGCGAGCGCGTCAAGCTGCTCGTCGGAGACGTTTCGCACGTGGTCGTGGACGGCGCGGCAGCCGGCATGGCTGACGACGACCTGCGCGCCGGGCGCGGCCTCAAGCGCCTCGAAGAACGTCGGCTCTGACGCGTGGGCGAGATCGAGGACGACGCCGCGCTCAGCGAAGCTGCCGACGAGCTCGCGGCCCGCGTCGGTGAGGCCTTGATCGGGGGCGTCGAGCCCGCCCGCGAACGGGTTCGCGTAGTTCCAGGTCAGCGAGACCATCCGCACGCCGGCGCCCCACGGCTCGTCGAACGCGCCCGGGTCGCCGTGGAGCGCCTCCACCCCTTCCATCGAGAGCATCAGGCCGAGCCGCCCGTCTAGACCGTCTAGATCGGCGGCGGTCCGGATCTGTACGACCTCGCCGACGTTCTCGCGCACCGCGCGGTCGAACGCGGCGATTTGCGCAGCGACGACGTCGCGCGCTTTGTCGCCCGCATCGGCCGCATAGAGGGGGCAGATCTGCACGACGACCGATCCCGCCCGCAGCTGCGGCAGCCAGGCGGTCGCGAACGGGTTCTCCTCCCGATCGCGCAGGACGAGCTCGAGCAGGAGGTCGTTGTGGGCGTCGACGACCGGGATCACACGTCAAGCATCGCCGAAACGCGCATTTGGGCGTCTAACGAAGAGCGTGGGCGCGCGACTCCTAAGATACGAGCGTCTATGACCGAGACCGGGGTGACGACGCGCGACCTGCCTGCGCTCGCGCGTGCCCCCGAGATCGTCTCGCGGCTCCTGGGGTCGATCGAAAACGTCGTCCACGGCAAGCGCGAGGAGATCAAGCTCGTGCTGACGGCCCTGATCTGTCAGGGCCACGTGCTGTTCGAGGACGTGCCCGGCACCGCGAAGACCGTGCTCGCGCGGACGATCGCGCAGTCGATCGCCGGCGCCGTTCCAGCGAGGATCCAGTGCACCCCGGACCTGCAACCGACCGACGTCACAGGCCTCTCCGTGTTCGACCAGCGCACGCGCGACTTCGAGTTCCGCCCGGGGCCGATCTTCGCGAACGTCGTCCTCGTCGACGAGATCAACCGCGCCATGCCGAAGACGCAGTCGGCGCTGCTCGAGGCGATGGCGGAAGGGCAGGTCACGGTGGACGGCGAGACGCGGCGCCTGCCCGAGCCGTTCCTTGTCCTTGCGACCGAGAATCCGATCGAGCACGAGGGGACCTTCCCGCTGCCGGAAGCGCAGCTCGACCGCTTCTTCCTCAAGACCGCTCTCGGCTATCCGGGGCTCGGCGATGAGCTGAAGATCATCGACGACCAGCGCGACGGGCATCCGCTGAAGCACGTCGAGCCCGTCGTCAGCGTGGAGGAAGTGATGGAGCTCGAGCAAGCGACGCGCGAGGTGTACGTCGACCCGCTCGTCGAGCGCTGGGCCGTCGAGCTCGTCCGCGCGACCCGGTCGCTCGACGTCGTCGCGATCGGGGCGTCGGTGCGCGGGAGCCTCGCGCTCGAGCGCGCCGTGCGCGCGTGGGCCCTGCTCGACGGCCGGAACTACGCGACCCCGGCGGACGTCGAGCGACTCTTCCTCCCGGTGCTCTCCCACCGCATCGTCTTCACCCCCTCGCTCGTCGCGGAGGCCCGCCGCCTCGGCTGGCCGGACGTGTTCACCGGAATCCAGCAGGAGTGCTTGCGGCTCGCACCGCCGCCCGAGCTGGACGACCTCGCGTAGGTCCGAAGGTGGCGCTGCATGAGCTGACCTTCCCGCTCGTCCCCCGCCGGCGCCTGGTCGGGCTGCCGTTCGGCGCGATGCACAGCGCCCGGCGTGGGGTCGGCTCGGACGTCGCCGGCTCGCGGCCCTACCGGCGCGGGGACGACGTGGACGCGATCGACTGGGCCGCCTCCGCGCGGCTCTCGTCGGCTCGAGGCACGGAGGAGTTCGTCGTGCGCGAGCGCTTCGCCGAGGAGGCGCCGCGTGTGGTCGTCGTCTTCGACCGACGGCCCGAGATGGCGCTCTGCCCAGACGGCCTTCCCTGGCTGAGGAAGAGCGAGGCGATGGAGACCGCAGCGCAGATCGTCGCCGACAGCGCCGCCGAAGCACGCGGCTTCGTCGGCTATCTCGAGTACGCGCTCGGGGATCTGCCCGTGTGGCGTCCACCTCAGACGACGTCGATGCTCTGGGAGCTCCGCGACCGCTCGAACCCGGAGTTCTCCGCCCCGGACGACACCCTCGAGCGGGCACTCGAGTTCCTCACGCAGCACCGCCGCGCCGCTCCGCCCGGCACGTTCGTCTTCCTGCTCTCCGATTTCCTGTGCCCACCGTCCGCGGAGGCCTGGGCCCGGGCGATCGAGTTTCGCTGGGATCTCGTGCCGGTCGTGATCCAGGATCCGGTCTGGGAGCAGAGCTTCCCTCCCGTGGACTCGCTCGTCCTGCCCCTCGCCGACGCGGCGGGCAACGGCAGCCGGGTGCGGCTCGCGCGCGGTGAGTCACAACGGCGGCGTGCAGAGCACGAAGCGCGCCGAGAGCGGCTGCTCACCGAGCTTGTGACGCTCGGGATCGATCCGGTGCTCGTCTCGACGACCGACGAGGACGAGATCTTCCGTGCATTCCTCACCTGGGCCGACGAGCGGCAGTTCCGCCGGGGGCGCTCGTGGTGAAGCGTGTCTTGCTGCTCCTCGCGGCCGCCGTCGCGCTCGGGGCCGTGGTCGGTGTGCTGCTGCAATCGCGGGACGGGTCCGGGTCGGCTCCGGCCCATGGCCGCACGATGACGATCTCGACGAGCGTCGAGCCGCGCGTACAGCTCTTCGGAGACCCGGTCACCGCCCGGATCGACCTCCTCTTCGATCGCAGGCGCGTCCTCCCCGCGGTGGACAAGATCCGCATCGAGGCACCGTTCGGCCCGTTCGAGATGGTGGGCGCGCCGAAGGTCGAACGCGCCGAGTCGGGCAACCTCGTCCACCTCCGCTACACGTACCGGCTGCTCTGCCTCGACCGCCGCTGTGCGACCGGCGACCCGCGCACGGACGTCCTGCTCCCGCCGCTTCGCGTCTTCTACTCGCTCGCCGACATCCGCCAGCGGGCGAATGACAGCGCGCAGTGGCCGACTGTGAGCCTTGCCTCCCAGCTCACTCCGGCCGACCTCAAGCAGGCCCGCTGGCGTGCGAACCGCGATCTCCCCCCGGTGAGCTACGCGATCGCTCCGGGGACGCTCGCGGCGCTGTTTGCCCTTGCGGCGCTGCTCGCGCTGGCCGCTGCTGCCGCCGTTGCAAAGCCGCTCTTCGCCGGCAAACGGGTGGCACCGGAACTGGGCCTGGAGGCGGAGGACGACCTGCCGCCGCTCGACCGCGCCCTCGCAGCCATCCGGCGTGTCTTCGACTCCGGCGAGGTACCCGATCGTCGCCGGGCCTTGGAGCGCCTCTCGCGCGAGCTCGGTCGCGCGGGCGAGCCGCAGCTCGCTGCGCGCGCTCAAGGGCTGGCCTGGTCGCCCGAGCCGCCCTCGCCGGACGAGGTCGACGCGCTCGTGCACGCCGTCAACGGACGCCGGCCCGCCTGATGGTCGCGCTGCGGATTCCACTTGCCGACGCGCCTGCACTCGCGCCCGAGGCGCGGCGGACGGCGCTGCTTCGCATCGGGCTCGCCGCCGGCGTCGTGCTCGCCGCGATCCTCTGCCTGCTCCTCGCGCGCCGGCTCGACTCGCAGCCGAGCAGCTACTTCGCGGGCGGAACGAGCGGCGTCGTCGTGGTCGACTTCTCCACCAGCATCGACCCGGGCAAGTACCGGCGGATCGACCGCGTGCTCCGCACGATCGTCCGGACCTCGCAGCCCGTCGGTCTCGTCGCCTACTCCGACAGCGCGTACGAGGTCGTGCCGCCGGGCACGCGCGGCGACGTCCTGCGCCCGGTCCTGCGCTTCTTCGAGCCCGGCTCCCCGACCGGGCGACAACTCCGGAACCGCTTCGCGGACAGCCCGTGGACGGGGACCTTCCGCGGGGGCACCAGGATCTCCACCGGTCTGCGAGTCGCACGCGAAGCCCTCGCCCGCGAGCACGTCGCGCGCGGGTCGGTGCTGCTCGTCAGCGACCTCGACGACTCGGCGTTCGACACCGCCGCACTCACGCAGGAAGCCGTCCGCTACCGCGAGGCGGGCGTCCGGCTCCGGCTCATCCCGCTCTTCCCGTCGCGGGAGGACCGGGAGCTCTTCACGCGGTTGCTGGGGCGAAACGCGTTCGTCGGGAACCGCGAGCTGCTGCGAAACTCTCGACTCGAGGGGAGGAGCACGCTCGTCGGTCGTTTCCCCTGGGCGCTCGTCGCCGCGGCCGTAGGATTGCTTGCGCTGCTCGCCGTGAACGAGGGGGCGCTCGGTGCGCTCGGCTGGCGCCGGAAAGCGGTCGCGTGAGCAAGCGCGGGCTCGTAGCGGTCCTGCTACTCGGAGTCGGTCTGGTGCTGGCGGTTGCGGCGGTCGACGCCCTGCGCTGGCGCGGGGACATCGAGCGCGACGACGTCACGTTCTCGCGCGCGCATGGACGGACAGAGCTCTGGCAGCCCGCAACGCTCCTCCCCGGCGACCCGGTCGAGCGCATGATCGGCGTCCGCGACGACGTCGCCTACCGGCGCGCGCTCCGACTGTGGGTGCTCGCACGTCCCGCCCAGGAGCCGCGCAACCAGCACGACCTTGCGCTGCGGGCCGAAGCGGACGCGCAGCTGGCGTTCGTGGCAGGTACCGGGGCGTCGGCGGAGACGCGATCGCGTGTTGCCACGCTGCGTGGCGTACTCGCACTCGAGGAGGCGCGCACGAGCGGCCCGCGCGGAGCCGCCGCGATCGAGCGCAGCCTCGAGCAGTTCCGTGAAGCGATCAGGCTCGATGGGACGAACAGCCAGGCGACGTACGACCTCGAGCTCGTGCTGCGCCTGGCGCAGTCCTCGGCGCAACAGCAACGGACACGGCGTCCTGGCAGCCGGCCGAACAGCGGAAAGAAAACCGGAGCCGGCGCGTCGTCGAACCAGTCGGGCTTCTAGGAGGATTTGGTGGAACGTCGCTCGTTGTCGGGGTGCGCTGCTCGTTCCGAGGCAAGAACGCAGGGAGCGCGCGTACCCAATGGGTACGGGCGCGACGGAGGACGCAGCGTCGGGGGGAGCAGCGCGGCCTGGCGACACAGACGACGTTTCGCCGAGCCCTCCTAGTGCCCGTCGGGACGCTCTCGTTCCTCAGCCCGCTCGCCGCGCTCGTGGGGGTTGCCGTCGTGCCTGCGCTCCTCGCAGTCGCGGGCACCGAGCGCCGGTCTCGAGCGCTCTGCCGCCTGCTCGGGCTGCGCGCTCGTGGCGTCGGGTCGTTCCTCTGGACCGCACTCGCGTTGGCCGGCTGCGCGGCGTGCCTCGCGCTCGCGGCTGCGCAGCCCGTCGTCGGCAAGGTGCGACCGGTGGAGGGCCGGCGTGACGCCCAAGCGCAGTTCGTGTTCGACATCTCGCGCTCGATGCTCGCCGCCGCCGGCCCGAGGGCTCCGACGCGGTTCACGCGTGCGCGCGCGGCCGCCCGCGCGGTCCGGGCACAGCTGTCCGACCTTCCGGTCGGCGTCGTCTCGATGACGGATCGCGTCCTGCCGCATCTCTTCCCCACCCTCGGCATTGGTGTGTTCCAGGCGACGCTCGACGACGCGCTCGGCATCGAGCGGCCGCCACCCGACCGGCTCGGCCGCGGACGGGCGACGTCCCTCGGCTCACTGGGTCTGCTCGCGACCCGCAACTTCTTCGGGGAGAACGCGAGCCGTCGCGTCGCAGTGGTCTTCACCGACGGCGAGAGCCTCCCCTACGACCCCGTCGACCTGCGGGACAAGCTGGGCCAGGGCAACGTGAGCCTCGTCGTCGTGCGGACCTGGGCCCCCGAGGAGCGCATCTACGACGCGCGCGGCAACGTGCTCGCCGCGTACCGGCCGGACCCCGCGGCCGTGACCGCGCTGGACAGGGACATGGCGACGGTCGGAGCTCGGGTGTTCCGGCCGGCGGACGTCGACGGAGTAGCGGATGCGGTCCGCCGCGCCGTCGGCTCGGGCCCGGTCGGCCCGGCAGGCCGCGAGCTACGCACGACGGCGCTCGCGCCCTACGCGGTGCTCGGATCGTTCCTGCCGCTCGCGTTCCTGCTCTGGCGGCGGAACCTCTAACTCAGGTCGTCGTCGTTCCGAGCTCGCGCTCGGCGAACTTCTGGGCGAGGTGCCCCGGGTCGATCCCGAACTTCGCGAGCATCTGAGCGTGCTGCTCGTGGTCGATCTTGTCGGGGAGCTCCTGCAGCGCCTTCTGGACGTGCTCGTTCTTGCCCTGTTTGCGGAGCTCCTCGATCACGAAGTTCTTGTCGAGCTTCACGACGTCTCCTTTCGGTGGACGCCATCGGGATGTCCGGCCGGCGGCTTGCGGAAACGTCAGCGCCTGCGCCGCTTGATGTAGCTCAGCCCGGTGCCGAGCAGAGTCAGCATGTCCGCAATGGGCCGTCCAGCCTACGTTGCGGACGGGGCGGCCCCAGTTCGCGCGAGCCGTCGGAAGAAGATCCACGCGACCGTGCCGCCGGCGACGTAGCCGATGGTGCTCGAGAGGGCCGCTCCGCTGGCGCCGTGCCGCGGGATCAGAACGACCGACGCCGCGGCGGTGACGATCAGGCCGACGACCGCCACGGCGAGGCTGAGCCGTGGACGGCCGCGACGTACGGACAGGTAGACGACGAGGATCGAAACGGGCGCGTAGGCGACGATTCCCGGGAGGAGGAAGGCGAGCGGGCGCGCGGCGTGGCGGAAGTCGTGGCCGAAGAGCAGCGGGATGAGAAGCGGACCCGCGATCCCGACGATCGCGGCGACGATCGCGGTGTAGGCGAGGCCTCGAAGCGCCGAGCGCGCCACGAGGCGCTGCGCCCCAAGCTCGTCCTCCTGGACCGCGGGAGCAGTGATCGACGTCGCGATCGCGGCCGCGACGAGCCAGATCGCCTCGGCTGCCTGCATCGAGATCGAGTAGACCCCGACCGCGCCGATGCCGCGGTAGCGGTCGAGGATGAACAGCTCGATGCGATAGCTGATGAGATTCACCACCTGGACGGCGCCCATCGTGATCGCCAGCCGGGCGAGCGCGGCGTCGAACAGGTCGTCCACGGCGAACGGCGCCCAGACGTGCCGAGTGGCCGCGAGCGCGACCACGGCGGTGATCGCGTGCGCCAGTGCCCAGGCGACGAGCGCCCCGCGCACGCCGCCATCGTAGGCGACGACCAACACGAGCATCCCGGCAAGGGTGAGGATCGGCGGCAGCGCTTGGATCCAGTTCCAGACCCGAACTCGACCGAGTCCGAGCAGCACACCCGATACGGACTGCCAGACGATGTTCGGGAGGAGCGCCACGGCAGCGATTGCGGCGAGCTCTACGCCGATCCCGCGCTGCACGTGCCCCCAGCCCACGATCGCCGCACCCCCGCCGAGTCCGAGTAGCACCGCGAGCGCAAACGCGCGTTGGACGAGACGGCGCAGCTCCATCCCGTGCTGCTGCATCCGGTTCGTGACTGCTAGCCCGAGCTGCCCGAACAGGCGCGAGAGGATCGTGACGCTGAGGACGACGAGCACGAACTGCCCGCGCCCGCCCGGCGCGAGAAAGCGGCTCTGGACGACGACGAGCACGAGCGCGATCGGCGTCGAGAGCCCGCGGAAGATCAGCGTCTCAACGATGTTCTGCGAGACGCGGCGGGCCGCCCGTGCGTCGCCGTCCCTCGCCAGGTTGGGGGAAACCGGCGGTGCGGCGTCGATGGCGGATGACGGCGTGCTCATTCAGCGGCGATTATCAGCACGTGACGACCTCGCTGGAACGGCGCCTGGAGGAACTCGAGCAGCCGAAGGCTCATCTCGCGGAGCTGACGGGCCAGACGCTGCCGATCCGGTTGTACGCGAGCGCGCGGTTCCACCGGCTTCTGCCCGACGCCGTGGCACTGCGGCTGGCTGCCCTGCGGGGCCGGCTTGAGTGGTTCGTCGTGCCAAGTCGACGCGCTGAAGCCAGAAAGCTCACGGCTGCGATTCGCGGCAGCAGATCGGCGAAGTTCGCGCAGCGCCGCCTAGTCGAGGACGCTGTGCGAGCCGAGGTGCAATGGCGTCCATGGATGTTCCGCCGACTATCGATCGAGGGCTATGAGCGTTTCGAGGCCGCCCTCGCGGCAAGCGGCGCGGGCGTGATCCTCGCCAATCTGCACGTCGGTCCGTTTCTGGGGCTGGTGCACGCACTCGCGGCGCGTGGCTTCAAGCTGTACTTGCCTGGAGGGACCTGGGGCGTCCCGACGATGGAAGGACTACGGGGCCGGTGGATGGCGACCCAGAACCGCTGGGCGGAGGAAGCCGGCTGCAGATGGGTGCCGATCGGCGGCTCGTACCCGGCGCTGCGGGCGCTGCTCGAGCGCGGTGAGATCTGCTTGATGGCGGTGGACGTCCCGGGCGAGCTCGAGGTGGACCTTGCCGGCCGGCCTGCGCGCGTCCGGAGCGGCATCGCGCGGCTCGCGCTGGAAACCGGTTCTCCGATCCTCCCCATTGTCACGCTACGACGAGGCGGGAGATTCGTCGGAATCATCGGCGAGCCGATCGAGCCCGCGGGATTCGACAACCCGGCAACGCTCACCCAGCACCTCGTCGTCGTCCAGTCGCCGGTGTTCGTACAGCACCCGGAGCAGGCTCACGCACACGCAATCGATGTCTGGGACGACGAGATCGCCCGCGTCACCCGCCCGCAGGTTGGGCGCTGATTCCGCGCTCGGCCAATGAGGCCTGCGCTGCCGCAAGCCGCGCCAGCGGGACGCGGTACGGCGAGCAACTCACGTAGTCGAGACCAAGGCCGTGGCAGAACGCGACGCTCTTCGGCTCTCCCCCGTGCTCGCCGCAGATCCCCAGCTTGAGGTCGGCCTTTGCACCGCGGCCCCGCTCGACTGCGATGCGCATCAGGTCGCCGACGCCCGACTCGTCGAGGATCTCGAATGGGTTCCGCTCGAGCACGTCGTCCTCGAGATAGAACGTGAGGAACTTGCCCTCCGCGTCGTCGCGCGAGAAGCCCATCGCCGTCTGCGTGAGGTCGTTCGTGCCGAAGGAGAAGAAGTCGGCGTGCTCGGCGATCTCGTCCGCGCGGATGCACGCGCGCGGGAGCTCGATCATCGTCCCGCACAAGTACTCGACCGAATCCGCTTCGTCCGCGGCGGTCGCGACGGTCAGCGCGCGCAGCCGCTTCAGCTCCTCGGCGAACCCGACCAGCGGGTGCATGATCTCCACGAGCGGGGCCGCGCCCGTGCGCTCGTCGACGGCGGCCGCTGCGCGGATGATCGCCCGCACCTGCATCTCGTAGATCTCCGGGTACTGCAGCCCGAGGCGGCAGCCGCGCGTGCCGAGCATCGGGTTCGACTCGGTCAGCGAGCGGATCCGCTGTCGCATCTCGTCCGACGTCGCCTCCTCGATCGGCGGCAGGAACTCGTGCAGCGGCGGGTCCAGCAGCCGGATCGTCACAGGCAGCCCCGCCATCGCCTCGAAGATCCCCTCGAAGTCGGCCTGCTGCATCGGCAGGAGCCGCTCGAGCGCCTTGCGGCGACCGTCTTCGTCACGCGCGAGGATCATCTCGCGGACGACCGGGAGCCGCTCGTCGGTCATGAACATGTGCTCGGTCCGGCAGAGGCCGATCCCCTCCGCGCCGAACTCGCGCGCCTTAGCAGCATCCTCGGGGGTGTCGGCGTTCGCGCGCACCTTGAGGCGCCGGATGTCGTCCGCCCACTCCAGGATCGTCTCGAAGTCCTCGTTGATCTGCGGCGGGACGAGTGGAACGGACCCGATCATCACGCGGCCCGCGGTGCCGTCGATCGTGATCGTGTCGCCCTCGCGCACCTCTCGTCCGCCGATGCGCGCGGTCTTCTCCTTCAGGTTCAGCGTCAGGTCGTCGCACCCGGCGACGCACGGCTTTCCCATTCCTCGGGCGACGACCGCCGCGTGGGAGGTCATCCCCCCGTGCGCGGTCAGGATTCCCTGCGAGTGGATGAGCCCGTGGATGTCGTCGGGCGTCGTCTCCCAGCGGACGAGGATGACGCTGTCGCCGGCACGCCCGCGCTCCTCGGCGGTGTCGGCGTCGAACACGACCGCGCCCGAGGCCGCGCCCGGCGATGCGTTCAGACCCTTGGCGGCGACCTCGAAGTCGGCGGTCGGGTCGATCATCGGATGCAGGAGTTGGTCGAGCTGCGCAGGGTCGATGCGCGCGACGGCGTCGTCGCGCTCGATCAGCCCCTCGGAGGTCATGTCGACCGCGGCCTTCAGCGCAGCCGCGGCGGTGCGCTTCGCGCTGCGGGTCTGCAGGAGGTAGAGCCGTTCGTCCTCGACCGTGAACTCGATGTCCTGCATGTCCCGGTAGTGCTCCTCGAGGCGGCGCATCGTGTCGACGAGCTGGTCGAAAGCGGCGGGCATGCGAGCCTGCATCGCGGCGAGCGGCTCCGGTGTGCGGATCCCTGCGACGACGTCCTCCCCTTGCGCGTTCGCGAGGAACTCCCCGTACAGACCGGGCTTGCCGGTGCTCGGGTCGCGCGTGAAGCAGACGCCGGTGCCCGAGCTCTCGCCCTTGTTGCCGAAGACCATCTGGACGACGTTGACGGCCGTTCCGAGCGTGTCGGGAATGGCGTACGTGCGCCGGTAGACCTGCGCCCGCGGCGAGTCCCACGAGTCGAAGACCGCACGCACCGCGCGCGTCAGCTGCTCGCGCGCGTCTTGTGGGAAGTCGTCGCCGGTCTCGTCCAGGTAGATCCGCTTGTACGTCTCGATCAGACCGTCCAGGTCGTCGTCCGTGAGCTCCACGTCTTGACTCGCGCCGCGCTCGGACTTCAGGTCTTCGAGCGCCTGCTCGAAGCGATGCCCGTCGATCCCGTCGACGACCTCCCCGTACATCTGGATCAGGCGCCGGTAGGAGTCGTTGGCGAAGCGCGAGTTGCCGGTCCGCGACGCTAGCCCGCGCGTGGCATCGTCGTTCAGGCCGAGGTTCAGGATCGTGTCCATCATGCCGGGCATCGAGACCGCCGCGCCGGAGCGGACCGAGACGAGCAGCGGATCGTCGGCGTCGCCGAAGCGCTTGCCGGCCTTCTGCTCCAGCGAGGCGACGTGCTCGTCGATCTCGCCGTCGAGCCCGTCCGGCAGTTCCTTGCCGTTCTCCATGTACGCGCGGCAGGCGTCGGTCGTGATCGTGAAGCCCGCCGGCACGGGGACGCCGAGCGCGGTCATCTCGGCCAGGCCGATCCCCTTGCCGCCGAGCAGTTCGCGGCCGCCCCTGGAAGGCTCGTCGAAGTCATAGACGAAGCGGGTCGCGGTCGTCGCCATCAGCGGCGCCGTTCAAGGGGAAAGGCTTGCAAGGAGGGGCAATCCTAACCCGCCCGCCCGCGACGCCTGCGCGTGGCCCTCTTCTATGCACACGCGTCTAACCCGGGAAACCCGCCTCCCTCCCCGATGCGTCGAGCGTATCGCGGACAAACGCACGCGTGGGTGACGATTTCTCCCCAGCGCCTCTCGGCCGCGGCCGCCGGTGCGACCGCTACGAACGGCTGCGGCGAGCCCGCAACTCCGCGATCCACGCGAGGCCGCGCAGCCCCAGCCAGAGCGGCGTCAGCAGCACGTAGAAGACGAGATCCGCGAGCATGAGGATCGCCC
>JBDTZN010000146.1:0-4145 GCA_040005095.1 Thermoleophilia bacterium
ATGACTTCCGCATCGTCTGCGTACTCCCAGCAGACCCGAACGACGGCAAGGACGAAACGCGCGGGCAGCTCGGGCAGCTCGCTGAGGCCGACGCGGGGGAGGGACGGCTGCTCGCGTGCACGCTCTACGCGACCGACGGCCGTACCTCGCACCCGGTGTACGTCCACGCGAAGGTCGGCATCGTCGACGATCGCTGGCTCACGATCGGGTCGGCGAACCTGAACAACCACTCGTTCTACAACGACACCGAGGTGAACGTCGTGCTCCACGACGATCGGCTCGCGCGGGAGACGCGCCTCCGCCTCTGGGCCGAGCATCTCGAGCTGCCCAGGGTCGAGATCGAAGGCGATCCCGCCGAGGTCGTCGACAACCGGTGGAAGCCGATCGCGACCGAGCAGCTGGCCCGCCGCGAGAGCGGGCGGCAGCTGACGCACCGGCTCGTCCGGCTCCCGCACGTCTCGAAGCGCTCGCGCCGCCTGCTCGGACCGATCGAGGGCCTGCTCGTCGATGGCTGAGCGCATTGTCGTCTGCGCGCTCGGCGACTCGATCACCGCAGGCTCGCCGGGCTTCGATCCCGATCCGGCCGAGCGAGAGCGGCGCGGCTTCGGCGACGATCCCGCGAGCCAGTGGGAGCACTGGGCGGCGCTGCGCGATCCGCGCCTCGACGTCCGGAACCACGGGATCTACAGCCAGCGCACCGACGAAATCGCAGCGCGGCTGGGGGCCTGCGCGGCGGGCGCCGACGTCCTTGTCGTCCAGGGCGGGATCAACGACATCGCCCAGGGCCGTCCCGTCGAGCCTGCGGCCGAGAACCTGCGCGGGATGGTGCGGCGCGGGCGGGAGCTGGGCCTGGGCGTCGTGCTCGCCGACGTCCTGCCCTGGAACAACGGCTGGCCGGGCGCCGAGCCACAGATCCGCCGGCTCAACGAGCTCGTGCACGCGCTCGCGCGCGAGGAGGACGTCCCGCTCCTGCCGTTCCACGACACGCTCGAGGATCCAGACCGCCCCGGCCGGATGCGCGAGGAGTGGACGGCGGAGGGCGACCACCCATCGGTGGACGGCTACCGCCGCCTCGGAGAACGAGCATTTCGCCTCCCCGAACGGACTTAGTAACAGTCTGTTACTTGGACTTTCGGTCAGCGAGTGACGATCGGTCGCATCGCCTCGAGCTGCTGAAAGCACTGGTCGCACGTCCCGGCGAGCGCGCCGACGGCGTGGTCGATCATGCGGTTCTTCCGCAGGCGCGGAATGGCGGTCGAACCGTTGTAATCGTCGATAAATCGCCCGGTCAGACGCCGCAGAGCCGGGGTGCCCTTCAGTGTCGCTGTAGTCGTCTTACGCGCCTCGGCCCGCATCGCCTCGATGTCGCGGAAGAGGCGTGCTTCCTGGCGCTCGCGACTTAGTAACAGTCTGTTACTTGGGTTAGAAGCGCCAGGGGAGCCTGCGTGCCCGCCGCAGCCGGCGAGGACGATTGCGGAGAGTGCCAAGGCGGGGAGCCGGTGCATTGGCCCAGAGTGCCCGTTCGCGTCGTGACTAGGCTTGAGTCATGGCCGGGGGCGACAACAGCATCGAGGTCGAGGGGCTCGTCCGCGAGTTCAAGAAGGGGCCGCGGGCGGTGGACGGGATCGACCTCCGCGTCGATCCGGGCGAGATCTACGGCTTCCTCGGCCCGAACGGCGCGGGCAAGTCCACGACCGTCTTGATGCTGACGACGCTGCTCCCGCCGACGTCGGGAACGGCGCGCGTCGCCGGCTTCGACGTCGTCAAGGAGGGGCCAAGCGTCCGCCGCACGATTGGCGCCGCGCTGCAGGAGGCAGCGCTCGATCCGATGTTGACCGGCCGAGAGCACCTGCGGTTACAGGCCGCCCTCCAGGGAATCGCGCGCGGCGAGCGCAAGGCGCGTGAGCAGGAGCTGCTCGATCGCGTCGGCTTGAGCGAGGCCGCCGATCGCAAGGTGAAGGGCTACTCCGGTGGGATGAAGCGGCGACTCGACCTCGCCCTCGCGCTCGTCCACCGGCCGCGCGTCCTCTTCCTCGACGAGCCGACAACGGGGCTCGACCCGCAGAGTCGCAGCGCGCTCTGGGAGGAGGTCGGCCGGCTCGCGCGCGACGAGGGCGTCACCGTTTTCCTCACGACGCAGTACCTGGAGGAGGCGGACGTGCTCGCCGATCGGGTCGGAATCATCCACCGCGGCCGGATCGTCGCCGAAGGAACTCCCGCCGCGCTCAAGGCCGACGTCGGCCGCTCGACGGTCGAGGCGATTCCCGCCGAGGAGGGCGAGCGCGCGCGCGTCGCCGAGATCCTCCTGCGCTTCGGCGATCCGACGCAGGCCTCGCCGAAGGGCGTCGCCGTCCAGCTCGCCGACTCGAACGGCAGCCTCACGGAGGTCGTCCGCGCCCTCGACGAGGCGAAGCTCCCGATCGCCAACATCCAGCTGCACGCGCCGACGCTCGACGACGTCTTCCTCGCCAAGACCGGCACCTCGCTCGAGGGCGCCGCGGAAGACGAAGAACAGGAATCCGAGACCGAGTGAGGCTGCTTCTCAACCAGATCGGCCTGATCGCGTGGCGCTCGGTGATCCGCACGGCGCGCCAACCCGCCGCGGTGATCCCGCCGCTGAGCTTCCCACTGATGCTGATGGCGGTGAACTCGAACGGCCTGCGCGCTGCGACCCACCTGCCCGGCTTCCCGACGAAGTCGTTCCTCGACTTCTTCCTGCCGTTCAGCTTCATCCAGGGCGCGCTCTTCGCCGCGACGACCGCCGGAACCGATCTCGCGCGCGACGTCGACACCGGCTTCCTGAACCGCCTGGCGCTGACCCCGATGCGCGGCGCGGCGCTGTTGCTCGGCGAGCTCGGCGGGGCCGTCGCGCTCGGGGCACTGCAGGCGTTCGTCTACCTCGCCGTCGGCCTCGCGTTCGGCGTGCATTTCGTGACCGGGATCGGCGGGATGGCGACGCTGCTCTTGCTCGCGATCCTGATCGCGCTCGGCTGGGCAGCGGTCGGCGTCTTGCTCGCGCTGCGCGCGGGATCCGGCGAAAAGGTGCAGTCGCAGTTCCCCCTGCTCTTCTTCCTCGTCTTCATCTCGTCGATGAACCTGCCGCGGAACCTGATCGAGGTCGGCTGGTTCCGCGATCTGGCGACGATCAACCCCGTCTCGTACCTGATCGAGGGCCTGCGGACGCTGATCATCGAAGGCTGGAACGCCCAGGCGCTTGCGCTGGGATTCGGCGTCGCGACCCTCATGGTCCTGGGCGCGCTCGGCGGCGCATCGATCGCGCTGAACAGCCGCATGGAGCGGACGTGAGCGGGCGCGGGCTCTCGGTCGCGCTCGGGCTCGCGCACCGGCAGATGACGACCCTGATCAAGAACCCGTCTCTGCTCTTCCCGCCGATGCTCTTCCCGCTGATGAACTTCCTTGCGTTCGCCGGCGGGCTCTCGCGGCTGCGCCACGTGCCCGGCTTCAACTATCCGGGTGGGTATACGGCCTTCCAGTTCGTCTTCGTGCTGCTCCAGTCGGCCGCGTTCGGCGGCGTCTTCATGGGCTTCGGCGTCGCGAGGGACTTCGAGAACGGCTTCGCCCGGCGCCTGCTCGTCGCCGCGCCGAATCGGAGCGGGCTGATCGCCGGATACGCGCTCGGCGCGCTCTTCCGCTGGAGCCTGGTCGCCGGCATGCTTACGATCGTCGCGCTTGTCGCTGGGATGCAGATCGGTGGGAGCGGGATCGACATCTTCGGCCTCTACGGGCTGGCCGTGATCGTGAATCTCGTCGGGATCCTGTGGGCCTCCGGGATCGCGATGCGCCTTCGGACGGTGCAGGCGGGGCCGCTGATGCAGACGCCAGTCTTCATGCTGCTGTTCCTCGCGCCGGTGTACGTCCCGCTCGATCTGCTGCAGGGGTGGATTCACACCGTGGCGAAGGTCAACCCGTACACGGTGCTGCTCGAGGAGGGTCGAGGGCTGCTGGCCGGCGCTCCGTTGCACACCGCATCGGCCTTTCTGATCGCCTTCGGCCTGGTCGGGGTCTTCCTGGTCTGGTCGCTGCGCGGCCTGCGAAGCGCCGAGCGCGCCGGCTAGCGACCGGGCATCAATCGCCCTCCGCTCGGACGTTGACCACGAAGCTCATCACGCGCCCAGCCTGGGCCG